>NZ_LBKA01000210.1:0-42294 GCF_028128955.1 Bradyrhizobium sp. CCBAU 11386 | reverse complement strand
GTCGGCGGTGAAGCCGGCGGGGGCGGCGGAGCGGGCGGCGGCGCTGCGGCTGCGGACGGCGCTGCAACGGGAGCAGGTGCCGGCACAGGAGCAGCCGGGGCTTGCGGATCGGCCTTGGCCTCTTGCGGCGCCTGCTGGCCCGGACTTGTCTCGTTCTTCTTGGCCTTCTTGGCCTTGCCCTGGCCCGTGTTGTCATAGACGCCGGGAATCGACACCGTGCCCCGGTCGGGATCGATGCGGATGGTGCGCCCGCCATATTCGAAAGTGTACTGCGCTTGCGCAGCGGTGCTCACCAACAGGAATGCGGCCGTGGCCAACAGCTTCCTCATTTCGCGTCTCCTGAACAGATGGTCCCCGGACCGACGCTTACGCCCCGGCTCGATCGCAAAAAGTGATCTAGATCACTTTCATCCGTATGAGTCGTGCTCCGGCAGGTTCGGGTTCAATGAACCCGGAACCCGTCCACAACTTGGCCGAAGCAGCGACAGGAGGACGCGGCCTGGAGCCCGTTCCGATGGAGCCGGAAAAACGCTCTAGTCGAACCAGGCGGCGTAGATCTTCCTGTAGCTGCCGTCCTCCATGGAAATGTGCAGCCACTGGTCGACGAAGGCCTTCAGCGCCATGTCGCGCTGGAGCCAATAGGCCTTCTCGGAGAAGTCGAACGGTTTTTCCGGATGCACTGCGCACAGCACGCCGGCATGCTGCTTCTGCTGGTAGCGCGTCTCGGAAGCGTCCGTCATCATCAGGTCGGCATTGCCCTTGGCGATCTCGTCGAAGATCACGGTGTTGTCGGGGAAGACGGTGATGTCGGCATCCTTGATGTTGGCACGCGCGAAGCGCTCGTTGGTGCCGCCGGGATTGACGATGACGCGGGTGCCCTTCTTGTCGATGTCAGGGAGCGTCTGGTACTTGCCGACGTCGGCGCAGCGCGCGATCGGGGTCTTGCCCTCGCGCATGATCGGTATCGAGAAGAAGCCCTTCTTCTGCCGGTCGAGCGTGACCGAGACGCCGCCCATCGCGATGTCGAACTGGTCGGCCTCGAAATCCTTCATCAGCTTCGGCCAGGCCGTCGGCACGAATTCGACCTTGACGCCGAGCGCCTTGCCGAGCGCCTCCGCCATGTCGACGTCGAAGCCGCTGAACTGCTGCGTGGCCTTGTCCAGATAGGTGAAGGGCTTGTAGTCGCCGGTCATGCCGACGCGCAGCGTGCCGCGCTTGACGATCTCGTCGAGGCGCGAGGGCGCCGCCTGCTGTGCATGGGCCGAAAGGTTCACCAGCAACGCCACAGCCAAAGCCGACAGGAATCGAACGGTCATCTCTTCTCCACCCAAGCCCGAGCTGTCATTGTGCAGCTCTTCGGACGTGGATTTAGACCAGATGCCAGTCGCTGGCGAGACGGAATTGGGAGGAATCTTAAAGTGACGATCTCGATGCACGAGGCCTCGGTCGGCCTCTTCGTTCCGTACTTGCGCAATCTGTCCGCGCTGCTGGACAAGGGCGTGGCCTACGCCGAGACCGCAAGTTCAACCCGGCGGTCCTGCTCGGCATGCGGTTGGCGCCGAATATGTACGATCTGGCGCAGCAGGTCGGCGAGGCCTGCCGTCATGCCACGGTCGCTCCGGCCTTGCTGGCGCAGCGCGAGCCGGTGACGCTGCCGGCGCTGGAGCACGACATGGCCGGGCTCCAGGCGCGCATCGCAACGTCAATTGAGTTCATCGAGGGCCTGCCGCGGGCCGAGATCGATGCGGCTGCGGAGCAGAATGTCTTCTTCAGGCTGAAGAACGGGACCGAGCTGCCCTTCACCGGGCGGACGCTGCTGCTGACGTTCAGCGTGCCGCAGTTCTTCTTTCACGTCACGACCGCCTACGACCTGTTGCGTCACGCAGGCGTTGAGCTCGTGAAGCGGGATTTTCTCGGCCCGCGCGAGCACTAGATCGCGCTTTAGGCTTCGCCCTTGCGCTCGAACTCGGCGAGCGAGCTGCGGCCGGCGATCTCGCTGCGCAGCAGCTCGAACCGCCGATGCGCCTCGTCCTCGTGCGTGTCGACGAAATGCACGGCGGCGTCGCTCGTCATGGGGCCGCTGATGACCGGCGCGGACTGCTCGCCGATGGTCTCGTGGACGTAGTACTGGCCGTCATCGCCGCGGTGGACCGTCCATTTGAGGCGGATCGCAACCATCGGCCCGGGACCGACCTTGCTGTAGCCGTCGGCATCGGTGTGCTCCGGCACCAGCGGCTGCTCCTCGACCACCGGATGCTCATCGGCAACCGGATGCTCGTCGACGACCGAATCCTCATCGGCAGCCGCCGTTTCCGTTTCGGCGTCGCGGACGACGAGAACGGGCTCGGGGTGCTCCAGGATGCTGGCGATGGTCGCCAGCGCGTGGTCGGTCGGGTCGATTTCTGACAAGGGTCCATCCTCCAGCTCGACGCGGCCGGCAAGTTTGTCCCACTGCCGCCGCGGCTCGGCTTATTACGCGGGTTTGATTGAGGCTGAGTTGGGGCTCGATCTGCACCAAAATGGGACGCATTCTGGCGTTCCGAAGGCGGGCGGACTAACGCATGATCCGGAAAAGTGCGCAGCGGTTTTCCGAAAAGCTCAAACAATAATCTAAAGCGCGATGACGATTCATCGCGCTTTAGCCGCCCGCCTTGCGGTCTGCTCAGCCCAGCACGTCCTGATTGATCACGTTCTGCCGGATGGGATCGCCGTCCAGAACGCTCAGGATGTTGCGCGCGGTCTGCTCGCTCATGCGGCTCACCGACTCGACCGTGACGCCGGCGACATGCGGCGCCATAATGACGTTGGGCAGCGCGAACAGCGCATTGCTGACCGGCGGCGGCTCCACCTCGAACACGTCGATGCCGGCGCCGGCGAGCTTTCCGGACGTGAGCGCGTCGTACAGCGCCGCTTCCTTCACGATGCCGCCGCGCGCGGTGTTGATGAGATAGGATCTCGGCTTCATCCGGCCGATCCGGGCTGCGTCGAACAGGCCGACCGTTTCCGGCGTCTTCGGACAATGGATGGTGACGAAGTCGGCATGGGGCAACGCAGCGTCGAGATCGGCGACGGGCTCACAGCCGGCGGCCTTGATCTCGGCGGCGGGCTTGTAGGGATCGTAGACTTGTACCTTCATTTCCATCGCCAGGCAGCGCTTGGCGGTGCGGCTCCCGATGCGGCCGAAGCCGATGATCAGCACGGTCTTGCCGTAGAGATCGAACGGCAGCATGCCGAGCCGGTCGGCCCATTTGCCGTCCCTGACGCAGGCGTGCATCTCCTGCGCGCGTTTTGCCAGTGTCAGCATCATGAACAGCGCCTGTTCGGCGACCGAGGGTGAGTTCGCGCTGCCGGCGACCATCAGCGGCACCTTGCGGCGGGAGAGGGCGGGGACGTCGACCGCGTCGTAGCCGACGCCGATGCGGGTCACGACCTTCATGTCCCCGGATGCCTCGAGCTCGGTCTCGCCGAACGCGGTGGCGCCGAGCGCCACGCCATGGACCGGGGCATGGCTCTTCAGCAGGGCCTCGAAATCCTTCGCCGAGATCAGGTTCGCAAATTCGACGAGCTCGATATCGTCTCGCTGGGTGAGGAGGGCGCGGGCCCCTTGCGACAAAGTTTGTGTAACGAAAATCTTCTTCTTGTTGGTCGCCATCGCTCCCCGCCTGCTCGCGTTTCTTAGGCCGGCGTCACAACACGACGCCGGAGTCTTCGTTTAGCAGGTGCATATTGTTGAGGTCCATCGCCAAACGCATGGGTGCCCCGTCCTTGGCGCCGGCATTGGGATCGACGCGGCCGCAGACCGGCGTGCCTTCGAGCCCGAAATAGACCAGGGTCTCCATCCCCATCGGCTCGGTGACGTCGAGCACGGTGTCGAAGGTCTCGACGCCCGGCCCCAGATGCGCATGCGCCTCGGTGAGGTGCTCGGGCCGGAGGCCGAGCAGCAGCTTGTCGGTGCGCGGCAGCGCGTTGTAGCGCGCGGCGCGGGCCGGCGGCAGCGCAAAGGCGATGCGATCGGTGAGGCGGATCTGGAGCGTGCCGCCGACGTCCTCCAGCCGGCACGGGATGAAGTTCATCGCCGGCGAGCCGATGAAGCCCGCGACGAAGCGCGTCGCCGGCTTGTGGTAGAGCTCGTTCGGCGTGCCGATCTGCTCGATGCGCCCCTTGTTCATCACCACCACGCGATCGGCCAGCGTCATCGCCTCGACCTGGTCGTGGGTGACGTAGACCGTGGTGGTGCGGACCTTCTGGTGCACCTTCTTGATCTCGATCCGCATCTGCACGCGCAGCTTGGCGTCGAGATTGGACAGCGGCTCGTCGAACAGGAAGACCTTTGGATTGCGCACGATGGCGCGCCCCATCGCGACGCGCTGGCGCTGGCCGCCGGAGAGCTGCTTCGGCTTGCGGTCGATCAGGTCGGTGATGTCGAGGAGCCGTGCGGCTTCCGTCACCCGCGCCTTGATCTCCGCCTTGGGATAGTGCTTCAGGCGCAGCCCGAACGACATGTTCTCGGCGACCGTCATGTGCGGGTACAGCGCGTAGTTCTGGAACACCATTGCGATGTCGCGGTCCTTCGGCGGCACGTCGTTGACGACGTCGCCGCCGATCATGATGTCGCCGTCGCTGATGTCCTCGAGGCCTGCGATCATGCGCAGCGTCGTCGACTTGCCGCAGCCCGAGGGCCCCACCAGCACGATGAACTCATGGTCGGCGATATCCAGGTCGATGCCGCGCACGGCTTCGACATCGTCGTAACGCTTGACCACCTTCCGCAATGCAACGTCAGCCATGAGACATCAACCCTTTGTCGCGCCGGCGGTCAGGCCGGCAATGTAGTAGTCCATCAGGAAGGCATAGATGATCAGCGGCGGCGCCGCGCCGAGCAATGCGCCCGTCATGATCTGCCCCCAGTTGAAGACATCGCCCTTGATCAGCGTGGTGGTGATGCCGACCGGCAGCACGAGCTGATCGATCGACGTCGTGAACACCAGGGGATAGAGGAACTGTGCCCAGGACACCGTGAAGGCGAAGATGGTCGCGGCGATCAGGCCGGGCAGGGCGACGGGGATGAAGATCCGCGTCAGGGTCTGGAGCCAGGAGGCGCCGTCGATGATCGCAGCCTCATCGAGCTCCTTCGGGATCGAGGCGAAATAGCCGATCATGATCCAGGTGCAGAACGGCACCGTCAGCGTCGGATAGACGAACAGCAGCACGTACCATCGGTTGAGTAGCGTGATTCCAGTGATGTCCTGGACGGCAGCGAGCATCTTGAACAGCGGAATGAACAGCAGGCTGTCGGGAATCAGGTAGGTGAGAAACACGCCGGTGGCGAGCGTCGTCGAGCCCCAGAACTTCATCCGCGCCAGCGCAAAGGCCGACGGGATGCTGATCAGCATGGTGATGATCACGACCACGATCGAGACCATCGACGAATTCCAGAAGAACCGCAGGAACTGGTTCGAGGTCAAAAGCTCGACATAGTTCGACAGCGTGGGGTGGAACACCCACCAGGGATTGGTCGCTGCCGATATCTCCGCGCTGCTCTTGAGCGACGTGATCAGCATGTAGAGCGGCGGCGTCAGCGAGAAGATCGCGAACAGCACGAGGAAGAAGTAGGACCAGCGCAGCGCCCAGGCGCGGTCGCGGCTCATGCTGCCATATTTGACCTTGCGCGTCGGTCCTGACTTGTCGATTGCGAGCGTGCTCATCAGGCTTCGTTCCCGCGTTTGGAGACATCGCGTAGGATGAAGATCGCCGCGACGGCGAGGATCGGGACCATGAACAGCGAGACGCTGGCGCCGAGCGGAATGTCGCTGCCCTCGATGCCGACCTTGAAGGCCCAGGTCGCAAAGATGTGGGTTCGATCCAGCGGACCGCCCGACGTCAGGATCCGGACGATATCGAAATTGGCGAAGGTGACGATGAGCGAGAACAGGGTGGTGATGGCGATGATGTTGCGCATCATCGGAAGGGTGATGAACCAGATCTTCTGCCACCAATTGGCACCGTCGATCGCGGCAGCCTCATAGAGCTGGTCCGGCACCGATTTCAGCGCCGCCAGGTACATGATCATGAAGAACGGCGCGCCGTACCAGACGTTGACGAGAATGACGGAAAAACGCGCCCACAAGGTATCGCCGAGCCAGTTGATGGGGCCGATGCCGAAGAAGGAGAGCGTGTAGTTGAAGGCGCTGTAGGACGGATCGAACAGCCACAGCCAGGCCAGCGTGCTCATCGCCGGCGGGATGACCCAGGGCACCAGCAGCATGCCGCGCCATTTGCGCTGGCCCTTGGCCGGAATGTTGTGCACGAAATGCGCGACGATGAAGCCCATCAGCGCCTTGAAGAACACGGCGGTGATCGCGAAGATGCAGGATTGCTTCACCACCATCCAGAACGTGTCGCGATTGAACAGGAAGGTGAAGTTGCCGAAGCCGACGAATTTCTGCATCGACTTGTTCAGGGAGGCGAGGTGGATGGAATAGACGGCGGGATAGAGCACGAGCAGCGTGATCAGCAGGATCAGCGGCAGCGTCAGGAAGAACGCCACCGTCGATTTGCGTCCCATGGCATTGCGGAGGCCGGTGCGTTTGCGGGCGCCCGCTGGACGAACCACGCGACCTTGCTCAACGACGACGTCAGCCATGACATAACTTCCTTGAAGACAGCTTCCTTGAAGGATGTTGAACGGGAAGCCGGCCCTGTCGGTCGGCTTCCCTGCGGCGGCAGATCCGGAACCAGGAGTGCCCGGCGGCTCACGCGCGAGGCGTGAACCGCCATCGCACACCCCCGGCTAACTCCGCATGAAGCCTTCGCACTCGCCCTCTGCCCAGGCGAGCGTGGTCTCCATCTTCTCGCCTTGCGAGAAACGCAGCGCCATCTTTGTCAGCGTCGCCTGGAAGTAGATCTGCTGCGCGACCTTTGGCGGTGCCGGCGAGGCTGCAATCGACAGCGTCTGATGGTTGTACGGGTTCGGATAGTGATAGAGCGTGCCTTTCGGCGGTCCTTCCTCCTGCCACGTCTTCAGCGTCGTCATGTTGGCATAGGCGGGCAGATCGTAACCGCCGCTTGCCGCGACGAACTTTTCGATCGACGACGGCTGTGACAGGTAGGTGAGGAGGCTCTTGGCGGCTTCCTTGTTCTTGCTGAAGCTCCAGAGACCCCAGAAGTAGGGAAGATAGGGCGCGTAGCGGCCCTTCGGCCCGGCGGGGAAGCCGTGGGTCCAGCATTGTTCGGCGATCTGAGGTGCGTCGCGCTTGGCGACGGCCCAGGCGCTCGGCGGGTTCAGGATCATCGCGCCGCGGCCCGAGATCAGCCATTTGTTGTTCGAGGCGTCATCCCAGGACGGCGCGTCCGGCGGCAGGAAGGCAATCAGCTTCTTGTAGTATTCGAGGGCCTGGCGAACCGCGTCGGTCTTCACCGTGACGTCGCCCTTGGCGTTGACGAGCTCCGCTCCGAACGACTGGAAGATTGCGCCCGCAGTGTCGACGCTGTCGGTGGTTTCGCCGAGCCCGATACCGAAGGGGAACCCGCCCTTCTGGCAGGCCTCGGCCGCCTTCAGGAACGTGTCCAGGGTCCAGTTGTCGGCTTTCGGCGGCCCGCCCACCGGATACATTTCCTGGACGTCGATGCCGGCGTGCTTCTTCATCAGATCGATACGGGAGCAGGGCCCCTTGATCTGGCTGCCCGGAGTCGCAGGTATGGCGAGCCATTTGCCGCCGGCCTGGCCGAGATATTTGACGGTCCCGTTGACGTCGCCGTTCTGCTTGATGAGCGGCTCCATGACGTCGTTGAGCGGCTCTAGATTTTCAGAATAGGCATGCGGCCACCAGGTCGGCATCTGCAGGATGTCGTGGCCGGATTTGGCCTGGGCTTCCGCAGCGACCGTGAGCTGGATCTTGTTGTTGTTGCTGGTGATGTAATCGATCGAGACTTCGACCTTCTCCTTCGCCGCCCACTCGTTGACGAGGGCGGTGGAGGCATTGTTGGCGCCGGGCACCCAGTGGTCCCAGAAGCCGATCGAGACTTTGCCGGCGGCGTAAGCGCCCCGGACATAGGGCGCCGTGATCAGCGCCGCGGAGGACATTGCAGTGGCAGCCACAAATTGACGTCGCGTCAGTGTCTTGCGTGACATCTCGTTTCCTCGCTTGGGTGTTTTATTGTTCTGGTGTTTCCTCTTAACTCTTCCGAGTCTTGATCTTGATTTTCTTGTTGGCGTTTCTTGTTGGAATTCTTGTCGAACGCTTCTCGTTGGTGCCGTCAGATTCGATCGCAAGTCACGCGAAGCGCGGCAAATTGGTAGCGCGATCAGATCATGATTGATCGCGTCTGTCGAGAAAGCCCGAATGGCGATCGTCTAGAACTAACGTTGTGCCCGAAAGCGCGGCAGCGCCTGCGGTGCCACGCGCCGGACGTGAACCGCGGCTGCTCCTTTTGCGACGCACACGTTACGCGAACCGGCCTGGAACGATCCGTGCGCAATTACGCCGCAGTTTCGAATAAGCCTGCATAACCGCTTCGCACGAAAGACTTTTCGGGCGTGGACAGCAATTGGCTGCGTCTGGACCTCGAAGCGGCGGAAACGATAGTGTTGCAACCGGCGGGTGGCTCCCACCCGGACAGGCCAATCAGTTCGACGATGGAGACGAGAATGATCAACCCGGCGCCGCCAGCGCGACTTTACCTGCGACGATGGCTCGCGCTGGGGTCCGTGCTCGCGCTGCTGCTCGGCGCAGCCGCAGTCGCGAACGCTCAAGGATTGGTCAAAGGCGTTCAGGAGGGGGCGGCGGCCGGGAACAAGGCGGCAGGTCCGGTCGGTGGCGTGCTCGGCGGTGCGATCGGCGGCGTGGTCGGCGTTTTCACCGGCGTGCTCGGCGTCGGCAACAATGGCAATCAGGCGCCGGCGGCCAAGGACCCCAACAAGGACGCCAGCAAGGACGCCAAGCAGCAGGGCGCGGGCAAGGACAAGGATGCCAAGGGCGCCAAGGCGGGCAAGGGCGCCAAGGCGAGCAAGGAAGCCAAGAATGCGCCGCAGGACAACAAGGACGTCACGGTCCTCACCCAGAGCGGCGCGCCGCAACAGAGCGCCGAGCAGATCGTCGCCAACAGCGATTCCTATATCGAGCGGATCAAGACCGAACTGAATCTCACCCCCGATCAGGAGAAGCACTGGTACGGATTCTCCAGCGCCATGCACTACCTGGGGCATAATGGTGCAGAGCGGCTCAACCTTCGGGTTGCGCGCGCCAAGCGGGATCCGCCCGACGACATCATCGAGCAGATGCGCAACGAGGCGCAGTTCCTGATCGACCGGGCCGCCGACCAGCGCAATGTCGCCGATGCCGCCGAACCGCTCTATTCGAGCCTCGACGACAAGCAGAAGCAGGTCTTCATCCAGGAGATGGTACGCCTCAGCCACGAGCGCGGATTGGATTGATCAAGTTGAATCGGATCGCCGGCGTCCGAATTAACGGCGCCCGCCACGAATTCGTGAATCCTCTCCGTAATTCGGGTATGATTAGCTTCGCAAGCTGACTGCGGGGTTGATATGGCGGACGGACTCTCCGTTTTCCTGGTCGAAGACGAGGCGTTGATCCGGATGATGATGGCCGACATGGTGGAGGAACTCGGCCACCATGTCGTCGCGGAAGCGGACAATGTCCGGGACGCGAGCGCCTTTGCGATGACCGCGCAATACGATCTCGCCATCCTCGACATCAACCTCATGGGGCTCTACGTCGATCCCGTCGCCGACCTGATCGAGCGCCGCGGCAAGCCGTTTCTGTTCGCCACCGGCTACGGGCCGGAACTGCTGCCGTCGTTGCTCCGCCGCAGGCCGATCCTGCGCAAGCCGATTTCGATCGATCGGCTCAAGGCGATGATCGATTCGATGTTCCCGGAAGCCACGGCGAAGGCGCCGCACTGAACGACGGCAAAGGCGCTGCACTGAGCGACGGCGAAGGCGCCGCGCTGAGCGCACCGACGAAAATGGCCGCCCGTCAGGGGCGGCCATTCGACGAAGGAATTCGTCGTGCTCTCAGATCAGGCCGGCGGTGAGGTCGATGCCGCGCGCCATCAGGCCGAACGAGGCGACGAGGCCCGTGCAGCAGAACAGCAAGATGGTCTTGAACGAAGAAGCGGCGAAACGCGTTTCGACGGCGGCCGGCATTGCGGCGAGCGAAATCATGCTCATGTTCATTCCCCCCTTTGTTGATCCCTGAATTGCATCAGGTGAGGGAACTCTTAGAGCAAAAAGTTTGACGCGAGATTGCGAGGGATCGTTAACGGAATCGCAACCGGCTCGCGGATTTGCGCCGTCGCGGCGCGGAATCGCAAGTCTCAGTTGCGGCCGTTCTTCAGCACCGTGGCGATGGTATGGGCGGTCATGGCGGCGCGATCCGAGGCGCGCTGGGCGGCCAGCCGGTCTCGCGCCTTTTCCTCGATCAAGAGCTCGATCAGCGCCAGCCGTTTGTCCTCATCATCCGCCTCGGTCAGCAGGCGGTGATAGCGGTGATAGTCGAAGCCCAGATCCTGCTTACGCATGTCACGCCCCCGCAACTACGCCACACACTCAAAGGGGATTGTTTCTCATCGGGTGCAAACGAGCAAGCACGATCCTGCGTGGAACCGTTCGTGCGCTGCAATCAGCTGTGAATTACCGGAGCCGCGCAGCCGGGCGCTCGCGCCTCAATCCACATTGTGCTCGGCGAACATCTTCAGGCCGACGAAGCTGGCATCGGGCTTCGTGACCAGCCGGGTCGGGATGTTGCGCAAATAGTCCTGGAAGCGTCCCTTGGCTTCGAAGCGTGCGCGGAAAGCTGAGGCTGCGAGGAAGTCCGGGAAGCGCGGCACGATCCCGCCGGCGATATAGACGCCGCCGCGGGCACCGAAGGTCACCGCGAGGTTGCCCGCGACCGAGCCCAGGATGGCGCAAAACATCTCCAGCGTCGCACGGCTGACCGGGCAGCTGCCGTCCAGGGCCGCCTTGGTGATGGCGGCCGCGTCGCGGTGCGGCACCTGGGCGCCGTCGATCTCCGCGAGTGCCTCGTAGAGGCTTTGCAAGCCCGAGCCCGATAGCGCGCCGCGTTCGATGGAGACATGGCCAAAACGCCGGCGCAGGCAGGCGATCACCCGTTCCTCGCGCTCGTTCTCTGCCGGCAGGGTCGCGTGGCCCGCCTCGGTGACGACGGCCAGCCGCGCCCCATGCCGTTCGACCAGACAAGAGACGCCAAAGCCGGTTCCGGGCCCGACCACCAGCAACGGTTCTCCGGGGAGGCCATCTTGTCCGCCAAGCGGGATCAGATCGGCGGGCCGCAAGGCGGGCAGGGACCAGGCGACCACTTCGAAATCGTTGAGCACATGAACGCTGTCGAAGCCGAGCGTCGGCCGGAGCTCGTTGCCGTCGATGACCCAGGGGCTGTTGGTCATGACACAGCGGTTGTTGGTGACGGGACCCGCGACGGCCAGCACGGCTCTTTGGGGCGGCTCGCCGCCGGCCCGGCGCGCCAGCACATCGACAATGGCTTCCTGGACGGTCGGGAAGTCGGCGACCTTCACATAGTCGATTGGTCCGGTCTGGTCGCCGTTGCTCGGTTCGCCTTGGCTCAGCGCAAAGCGCGCATTGGTGCCGCCGATATCGGCGAGAAGAATTTTTCCTGTCTTGCCGATATCCATGGTCCTTTGGTTGCCGCGGCCTTGCCGGCCTTCGGGAACCTTTGCCTCCACTCCTGATCCGATCCGCAGTTTGCGGACGGTTTGAGAATCCTCGCTTGATTGTGCCTAGTCAACACGGACGAGGCCAAACCGTTGCATCCTGGAGGCGATCCTGGCCGCCAGCGCGATACGGCCACACGCAGTCGGTGGTTGCGAAGCCGCGCCGGAAGATCGACATTGCAGGGAGCGTCCGGCGCTGGTCGCGCCGGGCAGGTGGAATGGGGCCTTGCGATGAAGATTTCCGACCGCGACGTGCTGCTGGTGATCGACGTGCAGAACGATTTCTGCACCGGTGGGGCGCTGGCCGTGCCCGGTGGCGAGAAAGTCGTGCCAGCCATCAACCGCATCGCCCAAAAATTCGCCAATGTGGTGCTGACCCAGGACTGGCATCCGGGCGACCACGTCTCCTTCGCGGCGAACCATGCGGGCAAGCAGCCGTTCCAGACCATCGAGCTGGACTACGGCACCCAGGTGCTCTGGCCGACGCATTGTGTGCAGGGCACGGCGGGCGCCGAATTCCATGGCGGGCTGGACGTCACCCGGGCGAGCCTGGTCGTGCGCAAGGGTTTTCGCCGCGGCATCGATTCCTATTCGGCCCTGTTCGAGAACGACCACAGGACGCCGACGGGCCTGCTCGGGTACTTGCGCGAGCGCGAGTTGAAGACCGTCTTCGTCGCGGGGCTCGCGCTCGACTTCTGCGTCCGCTTTTCGGCAGAGGACGCCCGCAAGGCCGGGTTCGAAGTCGTGGTGATCGAGGATGCCTGCCGTGGCATCGACCTCGACGGTTCCGTGGCGGCGGCCCATCGGAGCTTTGGCGAACTCGGCATTTCCGTGATCAGCTTCGAGGCATTCCTGTGAGAAGCGCGAGATAGCCATGGCGGAGAAGACGGGCAAACAGCTGGGCGGGCGGGATCAAATTCCTGGCGATCCGCTGCTGTGGCCGTTTGCGGCCGCCCGGCTCGCCATGGACGCCTGTTTCTGGTGGATGGAGCGCGGGCCGGCCGAGCCGGCCGACAGCAGCCTGCCATGGACGACGCCCAACGCGGTCGCGCTGGAGCTTGCGACCATGCGCCTGCGCGACTGCACGAAGCGCCGGTCCGGCCAGCCGGCGCTGGTCTGCGCACCCTACGCGCTGCATCGGGCCCTGATCGCCGACTTCGCACCCGGCCACAGCGTGGTGCAGTCGCTGCAAAATGGCGGCATCGACCGGGTCTATCTCACCGACTGGCGCTCGGCCACCCCGGACATGCGCTATCTCTCGATCGACAGCTATCTTGCCGATCTCAACGTTGCCATCGACGAGATCGGCGCGCCGGTTGATCTCGTCGGCCTGTGCCAAGGCGGCTGGCTGTCGCTGCTCTACGCGGCGCGCTTTCCGGCCAAGGTGCGGCGGCTGGTCCTGGTCGGCGCTCCGGTCGACCTGTCGATCGATTCCGCGCTATCCCGGCTCGCCCGCAACGCGCCGGAAATGGTCTACGACCAGCTCGTCGCGCGTGGCGGCGGCAATGTCAGTGGCGAGGAGATGCTGCGCTTCTGGTCCAGGACGCCAAGCCGCGAGGATATCGCAGCCGCCTTGCAGAAGGGGCTATCCGACGAGGAAGGCGCGGCGCTGCTCGCGCGCTTCGATCAGTGGAATGTGGAGACGCTCGATCTGCCGGGCGCTTATTATCTCGAGATCGTCAACCGGATTTTCCGCGAGAACCGGATTGCCGGCGGAAATTTCGTGGCACTCGGCCGCGCGATTGATCTGAAGGACGTCAAGGCGCCGATCTTCCTGCTGGCCGGGCTGGACGACGAAGTGGTGCCGGCGAGGCAGGCGCTCGCCACCGCCGGCCTTGTCGGCACGCCGCCAGCCTTCATTGCAGCGGCCTCCGAGCCGAGCAATCATCTCGGCCTGTTCATGGGCGCACGAACCCACGCGCATGCCTGGCCCCGGATCGCCGAGTGGCTGCGCAACGATCTGACCGGCGTCCTGGCCCGCAGCGCCTGAGCTCGCCGGCCAGAGCGAGGCGCAAATCCGTTATGCATGATGGCGGATGGCCTGCACGGGGCCAGATCGATGGGCTACATAGGGTGCGGAGCTGACGGCTGCGGCCGGCCGAAATGTGATCAAAGGTACTGCGCTCGATGACTTTCCACTCGATCTACGCCCATGGATTTGCGCGCGTGGCAGCCTGCGTGACCACCTCCCACGTCGCCGATCCCTCGGCCAATGCCAAGGCCATCCTGGCGGCGGCCAATGCCTGCCACGAACAGTCGGCGGCGGTTGCCGTGTTTCCCGAGCTGTGCCTGTCCGGCTATGCGATCGAAGATCTGGTGAAGCAGGACCCGCTGCTCGACGCGGTCGAGCGAGGGCTGGCCGCGATCGTCGCGGCCTCCTCGGCGCTGATGACCGTCCTGATCGTCGGTGCGCCGCTGCGCTTTGGCCATCGCATCTACAATTGCGCCGTCATCATCCATCGCGGCAATTTGCTCGGCGTGGTGCCCAAGAGCTACCTGCCGACCTACCGCGAATTCTACGAGGGACGCCATTTCGCCTCCGGCGCCGGCATCGCCGGTGAGGTGATCGCGATCGGCGATCTGCGCGCACCCTTCGGCGTCGATCTGCTGTTCGCCGCAGAGGACGTTCCGGGCCTGACCATCGGCGTCGAGATCTGCGAGGACATGTGGATCCCGGTGACCCCGGCCTCGGAGCTCGCGCTCGCAGGCGCCAGCGTGCTGATCAACCTCTCGGGCAGCCCGATCACGATCGGCCGGGCCCGCTCGCGCGCACTGCTGTGCCAGTCGACCTCGGCGCGCTGTCTCGCGGCCTACGTCTATTCCGCCGCCGGGGCAGGGGAATCGACCACCGATCTGGCCTGGGATGGCCAGACCTCGATCTACGAGAACGGCGTGCTGCTGGCCGAGGGCGAGCGGTTCCGCCAGGGTGGCCAGATCACGTTCGCCGACGTCGATCTCGACCTGCTCAGGCAGGAGCGCGCCTTGATGGGGACGTTCGACGACAACCGCCGGCAGCGTGAGGCGTTCTTCCGCAAGGTGACGTTCGCGCTGAAGCCGCCGGCCTCCGACATCGGCTTCCTGCGCAAGGTCGAGCGCTTTCCGTTCGTGCCGAGTGACGAGAGCCTGCTCGAGCAGGATTGCTACGAGGCCTATAACATCCAGGTCGCCGGCCTCGTGCAGCGCATGCGCGCGACCGGCGCCAAGCGCGTCGTCATCGGCGTCTCGGGCGGGCTCGATTCCACCCACGCGCTGATCGTCGCCGCGAAGGCCGTCGACCTGCTCGGCCTGCCGCGCGAGAACATCCTCGCCTACACCATGCCGGGCTTTGCCACCGGCAGCGAGAGCAAGAGCAATGCGCTGGCGCTGATGAAGGCGTTGCAGACAAATTGGCAGGAGCTCGACATCCGCACCACGGCGACCCAGATGTTGAAGGATATCGGCCATCCCTTCGGCAAGGGCGAGAAGGTCTACGACGTCACCTTCGAGAACGTGCAGGCGGGTCTGCGCACGGACTATCTGTTCCGCCTCGCCAACCATCACGGCGGCATCGTCATCGGAACCGGCGATCTCTCCGAGCTCGCGCTGGGCTGGTGCACCTATGGCGTCGGCGACCAGATGGCGCATTACAACGTCAATGCCGGCGTGCCGAAGACGCTGATCCAGCATCTGATCCGCTGGGTGATCGCCTCGCAGCAGTTCAGCGACGACGTCAACCGGACGCTTGCCTCGATCCTGTCGGCCGAAATCTCGCCCGAGCTGGTTCCGGTCAAGCCGGGCGAGAAACCGCAGAGCACCGAAGCTTCCGTCGGCCCCTACGAGCTCCAGGATTTCAACCTGTTCTACACGCTCCGCTTCGGCATGCGGCCGTCCAAGATCGCCTTCATGGCGCTCCAGGCGTGGAAGGATGTCGCCAAGGGCGAATGGCCGCCAGCGTTCCCGAACGATCGGCGCAAGGCCTACGATCTTCCCGAGATCCGCCGCTGGCTCGAAGTGTTCCTGCGCCGCTTCTTCGCCTTCAGCCAGTTCAAGCGCTCGGCCATGCCGAACGGCCCGAAGGTTTCGGCCGGCGGCTCGCTGTCGCCGCGCGGCGACTGGCGCGCGCCCTCGGATTCGAGCGCTGCGGCATGGCTCGAGGATCTCGAGCGGAACGTACCGAACTGAATGGCGCGGCGGATCGACATTGCCGGGGAGACGATCTGATGTCGGCCGGGGAAGGCTCAGAGGCGGGTGAAGAGGCCAGCGTCGTCAACGGCCTCTACATCTTCGACATCGAAATGCGGGACGGTAAGCGCGGGCAGGCGAGAGGCGTGGTCGTGCTCTGCGACGGACGCATCATGGGCGGCGACAGCTATTTCTACTACACCGGCAGCTACACGTTCCGGAACGGGAAGTGGCGTGGCGACATGACCGTCAATCAGCACACCGAAGCGGTCGGCCGGTCTCTCGTCTTCGGAGGCAGGGAGGTCACCTGCGGCTTTTCCGGCGACTATTTCCCCGGCGGCGCGGAAGTCGAGGGCATGGCGCTGGTCGGCAAGATCAGCGTGACGTTCACGGCACGGCTGACGCTGAAGGATGCGATGTGAGCGCGACCTGATCGGCTCACTGGTGAATGGCTTCGTTCCTGCTCAGGAACCTTCGCACCGACAGAACGTTCGCGTCTGTTGTTGTGATTTCCCGAGGAGAGGGACTATGCCAAAGCATTTGATGTTATCGACTGCAGCCATCGGACTCATGCTCGCATCCGGCTTCGCCTATGCTCAGGCGCCCGGTGAGCGCAGAGACGAGCCGAAACGTTCCGAGGAACCGGCGAAAGGCGCCGCGCCGCAGCGCGGTGGATCGGCCCAGGAACGCGTACAGGAACGCGTTCAGGACCGCGCGCAGGGCGCCCAGGAGAGACTGCAGGGAGCGGGCCGCGAGGAAAAAGGCGGCGCTGCCACGCACAATGAACCGAAGGTGAAGGATCAGGCGCAAGAATCTCGCGAGCCCGCACGCGATCGCAACCGCGAGGCCGAGAGTGCGAAACAGGGACGCGACAGCGGAAAGAGCAGCGCTGAGACGAAGCAGGACAAGTCCGCACCGCAGAAATCAACCGCCGAGTCCGAGAAATCCAAGACCGGCCCCGCTGGCCAGCAGAACGAGCGCACGGGCGCAACGGCCAATCAGAACGAGCGCAACCAGAACCAGCCTCCGCGCAATGCCGAGCAACAACCGCCGGCGCAACAGAACAACCGGCCGGCAACAGCGACGGACACGAGCCGGACGGCTCCGACCAACAATGCACAGACCGCTCCGGCCGCCACGGGCACGCAGACCAATCAAGCCAACCAGACAACCCAGACCAACACGCAGGTCAATCAGCAGGTCCAGGTGACCTCCGAGAAACAGGTGCGGATCTCTGAAACTGTGAGCCGCGCACGCCTGGCGCAGCCGGAGCGGAATCTGAACATCTCGATCCGGGTCGGCGAGACGATCCCTCCGCGCGTGCGTCTCTACCGGCTTCCGCCCGAGATCGTGTCGATCGAGCCCGGATATCGCGACTACGAATATTTCGCGACCGATGACGACGTCGTCATTGTAGAGCCGCGCACGCATCGCATCGTCAGCCAGGTGCCGCGCGATCCGTCGCGAGCCCGCGCGCAAATGAGCGGCAGTGCCTCGTCGAGCACGGCGGCCGCCGGCGGGAGCAACGTGAATTGCCGCATCATGCGGCGTGACGCCTCAGGCAACGTGGCCGAAGCAGAGCCGACGACCGTCGGCTCGACCGCGCGCACCGATTCCCTGAGCGTGACGGTTCAGATGCCCGGTGGCGGCTCGTCAGCCCCGATCGCCCTCGGCGTCCCGGCGGGCAACATCGTGGTCGCGACGCAAGGGCAGGACGACTGCACGGTGACGATCGAGCCGCAAACGCGCTAAGCGCTGGAATTGATGAGACGCGCTGAAACGACAACGCGCCGCCGGGCTGAATCAGCTCGGCGGCGCGTTTGCGTTCGATGTAGAAAGTTTCGAGGTCCGGAGTGCCTAGGAGTCCGGACCTCGTCACCTTGCCCCAGCCTTCAATCTCCCGCCCCATGTGGTCCCCCAACCCCGTGGTGCGCGATCAGAGGGTGATGCCCTTGGAAGTGGCCGCCGATCGATGTCCCGCGATGTACGTGAGATCGGAATAGGATTCCATTCCGGATCACTACGGACACGCGCGAGCTTCTTTCTGCGCGCGAAGCTGTGCGCGCCTAAGCCGACGGCATGGTGCACAAGATCGATGCTGGCGATGCGCAAGATGTCCACATCTCCTCGATGCTGCGGAACCTCGATTTCACGGGCCTGTCATTGAACTGGTCTAGCGCTGCTCCCGTCATCGCTGACGGCGAAGGAGCAAGCCATGTCGAAGCCGGTACTGGGCGCCGCATTGTCCATCAAATCGATCCCCGCGCATCGCGACTGGCTTCTGGAACGACAGCGCGATCTCGAAATCCAGGATTTTTTCCGCGCCGATCTCCTCGATAGCGACTGGCGCGCGACCGCCGGCGACATCAAGCAGATGCTTGCGGGCCACACCGGCCGTCTCGGCATCCACGGACCGTTCTGGGGCTTCAAGATCGACAGCCAGGATCCGATGATCCGACAGGCGGTGACCAAGCGTCTGCTCCAGGGGCTGGAGGCCGCCGAGTTCCTCGGTGCGACGCAGATGGTGATCCATTCGCCGTTCACGACGTGGGACCACAACAATCTCGATCTCTATCCGGACAATCGCGGTAATCTGGTCGAACGGGTCAGGGCGACGCTTGCCGAGGTGATCGCTCGCGCCGAGACGACCGGCTGCGAAATCGTCATCGAGAACATCGAGGACAAGGACCCGCGCGACCGCGTGCGCCTCGCCAAGGCGCTCGAGAGCGGCAAGGTCCGCGTCTCGCTCGACACCGGGCATGCCAATTACGCGCACATCTCCACCGGCGCGCCGCCGGTCGACTACTACGTCGAGACCGCCGGCGACATGCTGACGCATGTGCATCTCCAGGACACCGACGGCTTCGCCGACCGGCACTGGGCGCCGGGCGAAGGCAACATCCCGTGGGTCGCCGTGTTCCGCGCGCTGGGCCGGCTGACCTCGAACCCGCGGCTGATCCTCGAACTCCGCAACCACGACGACGTCCGCGCCGGCGCAGCCCATCTCGCCGCGCTTGGCCTCGCTGAATAACCGACCTCATCAAGGGCAGGGCTTATCGTCATGAGCAAACTCACTCGTCGCACCATCCTGAAATCCGGCACCGCGGCCGCGGGCACGCTGCTGCTGCCGCGCTTTGCCATCGCGCAAGGCGACAATCGTCCCTCGGTGACGATTGCCGTGCAGAAAGTGACCAACTCCAATGTGCTCGACGTGCTGCGCGAGCAGTCCAATGTCGGCGAGCGCGTGTTCTTCTCCTCGATCTGGGAGGGCCTGATTTCCAAGAACTGGCGCGGCAGCCTCGAGGCCGTGCCGGGCCTTGCGACCGAGTGGCGCCGCATCGACGACCAGACCGTCGAGGTGAAGCTGCGCCAGGGCGTGAAATTCCACAATGGCGACGAGCTGACGGCCGAGGACGTGGTCTTCAGCTTCAGCCGCGAGCGCATGTTCGGCGAGACGGAGGCCAAGAGCCGCTCCACCATCCAGGCCTTCGAGAAGATCCCGACGCCGCGTCCGGGCAAGGAGCTGCCGCCCGATGTGCCCGCGGTCGCGCGCCGCATCTGGCCGGACCTGGTGCGCGTCGACGCCGTCGACAAGTACACCGTGCGCTTCTACAACGCGACGCCTGACGTCACCATCGAAGGCAGGCTGTCGCGCTACGGCTCCGACATCGTGAACCGCCGCGCCTGGGACGAATCCGCAAGCTATCTCGACTGGGCGCGCAAGCCTGTTACCACCGGGCCCTACAAGGTCGTCGAGCTCAAGCCCGACGTCTCGCTGACGCTGGAAGCGCATGACGAATATTGGGGCGGCCGTCCGCCGCTCAAGCGCATCCGCTTCCTCGAAGTGCCTGAAGTCGCGAGCCGCATCAACGGGCTGCTCTCGGGCGAGTACCAGTTCGCCTGCGACATCCCGCCGGACCAGATCGCCGGCATCGAGAAGAACGCGGCGTTCGAAGTGCAGGGCGGCACCATCCTCAATCACCGCCTGACCGTGTTCGACAAGAACCACGCCCAGCTCGCCAATCCGCTGGTGCGGCGCGCCTTCACCCATGCGATCGACCGCCAGGCCATCGTCGATAGCCTGTGGGCCGGCCGCACCCGCGTGCCGAAGGGTCTTCAGTGGGAATTCTATGGCGACATGTTCAACGCCGACTGGAGCGTGCCGGCCTATGATCCGAAGCTGGCGCAGGAGCTGTTGAAGCAGGCCAATTACAAGGGCGATCCGATTCCCTATCGCCTGCTCAACAACTACTACACCAACCAGGTCGCGACCGCGCAGATCCTGGTCGAGATGTGGAAATCGGTCGGCCTCAACGTCCAGATCGAGACCAAGGAGAACTGGTCGCAGATCATGGAACGTGCCCCGACCCGCGCCGTGCGCGATTGGTCGAACTCGGCCGCCTTCAACGATCCGGTATCCTCGCTGGTCGCCCAGCACGGGCCGAACGGCCAGCAGCAGCAGATCGGCGAATGGACCAACACCGAGCTGAACACGCTCTCGGAGTTTTTGGAGACCTCGACCGACCGCGCGGCGCGCAAGAAGGCGTTCCGCCGCATGCTGGAGATCGCCGAGCGCGAGGACCCCGCCTACACGGTGCTGCACCAGAATGCGACCTTCACGGCCAAGCCGAAATCGATCAAGTGGAAGGCCTCGCCCGCCTTCGCGATGGATTTCCGCGCCGGCAATTTCGAGGTTTGAGGTGTCGCGGCTGGTCAGCATTGAAGGCCTGAGCGTCGCCTTCAACGGCGTGCCGGTGCTGCGTGGCGTCGATCTCGCCCTGGGCAAGGGCGAGGCCCTCGGCCTCGTCGGCGAATCCGGCTCCGGCAAGTCGGTGACGTGGCTTGGCGCGCTGGGCCTGCTGCCGCGGCATGCGCGGGTCTCGGGCTCGGTGCGGCTCGACGGACGTGAAATACTGGGCGCGCCCGCCGCCGAGCTCGATCAGGTCAGGGGCGGGCGGGTCGCCATGATCTTCCAGGATCCGGCGAGCGCGCTCAACCCGGTGCTGACGATCCGCAGGCAACTCTGCGAGGCGCTGGCGCTGCATCGCGATCTCTCCGGAGAAGCGGTGAAAGCCGAAGCGCGACGGCTGCTCGATCTCGTCGGCATTCCCGACGCGGCGCGGCGGCTGTCGGCCTATCCGCACGAATTCTCCGGCGGTCAGGTCCAGCGCATCATGATCGCGATGGCGCTCGCCGGAAATCCCGACCTGCTGATTGCGGACGAGCCGACCACCGCGCTCGACGCCACCATTCAGGCCCAGATCCTGGAGCTGCTCTCGTCGATCCGCCGCGAGATGAGCATGGCGATGGTCCTGATCAGCCACGACCTCGGCGTCGTCGCCGAGAACTGCGACCGCGTGGCGGTGATGTATGCCGGCCGCATCATCGAGGAGGCGCCGGCCAACCAGCTCTTCGCCGATCCCGTGCATCCCTATGCGCAGGGCCTGATCGGCGCACTGCCGCCGCTTGACGGACCGCGGCGGCGCCTCACTGCCATTCCCGGGACGGTGCCCGATCCCGCGAATATGCCTGATGGCTGCGCGTTCGCGCCGCGCTGTGCGTTGGCGGCTAAGCCGTGCGGCCTCGCCGCGCCGAGCCTGGCACCGATCGCGAACGACCGTGCGGTCGCATGCATCCGCGCCGAGGCCTCGCGCCGCGCGCTGCTCGGGATCGCCGCCGAATGAGCGCGCCGCTCGTCGAGGTGGCCGCGATCTCGCGCAGCTACAGCATGCGCTCCGGGATGTTTGGCCGCAGCACGGCCGTCCATGCCGTCGACGGCGTGTCGCTGGCCATCCCCAAGGGCGAAACGCTAGGCCTCGTCGGCGAGTCCGGCTCGGGCAAATCCACCACGGGTCGCATCGTGCTCGGCCTCGAGCCGCCCGATGGCGGCGAGGTGCGGTTCGACGGCAAGCCAATGGCCGCACCCGGGACGGCTGCCTGGCGTGCACAACGCGCGCGCATGCAGATGATCTTTCAGGACCCGCTGGGTGCGCTGGACCGGCGGCTGCCGGTCGCCGCCCAGATCCGCGAGCCGCTGGATATTCACGGGGTAGGCCAGCCGGCCGAGCGTGAGGAGCGGGTGCGCGAGTTGCTGCGTGCCGTCGAGCTGACACCCGCGCATGGCGCGCGCTATCCGGGCGCACTCTCCGGCGGACAACGCCAGCGCATCGTGCTGGCGCGGGCGCTGGCGACAAAACCTGATTTCCTCGTCTGCGACGAGCCGGTCAGCGCGCTCGACGTCTCGATTCAGGCGCAGGTGGTGAATTTGCTCGCCGATCTTCAGGCTCAGCTTGGTCTCACGCTGCTCTTTATCAGCCACGACCTGCGCGTTATCAGGCAGATCAGCAATATCGTCGCCGTAATGTATCTCGGCCGCATCGTCGAGATCGGCAGCGCCGACGATCTGTTCGCGCGGCCGGAGCATCCCTATACGCAGGCACTGGTCTCGGCCTCGCCGGCGCCGGGCCGCCGCAGCGCGGGCCGCATCGTGCTGGCGGGCGATCCGCCGAACCCGGCCGCGCGCCCTCGAGGCTGCGCCTTCCATCCGCGTTGCCCGCGTGCGATCGCGCGCTGTGCGAGCGAAGTGCCGGCTCTCTCGGCCGTCGGCGTCAACAGGCAGGTCGCGTGCCATCTGGTGACGGGTCCGCAGGTCGAAACACGGGACGCCGCGTGATGGGGCGTTATCTAGCCATCCGGATCGGACGTGCGGCCCTGACGATCGTCCTGGTCGTCACCTTCGCCTTCGTCGTGCTGCGGCTATCAGGCGATCCTGCGTTGATGATCCTGGGACCGGAAGCGCCACCGGAGGTCATCGCGGCCTTCCGCAAGGCCTGGGGCCTCGATGATCCCATCTGGTTCCAGTATCTCGATTACTTCAGCGCCATCGCCAAGGGCGAGCTCGGCCGCTCCATGCGCGACGGCCGCCCCGCGATCCAGCTCGTGCTGGAGCGGATCCCTGCAACATTGGCCCTGACGCTGCCGGCCTTCTTCTTCAAGGTCGCACTCGGCGTTCCCGCCGGCATCTACGCCGCGCTGCATCGCGGCTCTGCGATCGACCGCGCCGTGATGATGACGGCGGTCGCCGGCTTCACCGTGCCGAGCTTCGTGCTCGCGCTGATCCTGGTTCTGGTCTTCGCCGTGCAGCTGGGATGGCTGCCGTCGGGCGGACAGGACAGCTGGCGCCACGCGATCCTGCCGATCGCGACGCTGAGCCTCGGCGGTGCCGCGGTGCTGGCGCGCTTCACCCGCAGCGCGATGCTGGAGGTGCTGGGCCAGCCTTATATCCGTACGGCGTCCGCCAAGGGCGTGCCGTGGCGCAAGGTGGTGACCTCGCATGCGCTGCCGAATGCGGCGATCCCGACCGTCACTATTCTGGGCTTCATGGTGGGAACGCTGATCGCGGGCGCCGTCGTGGTCGAGAGCGTGTTTTCGTGGCCGGGGGTCGGGCGCCTGCTCGTCGTCGCCGTCGCCAACCGCGACCTCGCCGTCGTGCAATGCATCCTGCTGCTGGTCGCGCTGACCATGGTCACGTCCAACCTGATCGTCGACTTCCTCTACGGCTTCCTCGATCCGCGGCTGCGCGCCAAGGGAGCGCATGCATGACCGACGCGACGCTGAAGGACATCGCTCTCCGCCGCCGCATCGGCCTGCCGGCGATCCCGCTGTCTGTCGCGCTTGCGGTCAGCTGGATCGTCGCGATGCTGGTGATCGCGGCCCTCGCCGAGAAGATCGCGCCCTACGGCTTCACGCAGCTCGACCTGCGCAATCGTCTGGCGTCGCCCGGCAATGTCGCACACTGGCTCGGCACCGACGAGCTCGGCCGCGATGTGCTGTCGCGGCTGCTCGTCTCGATCCGCATCTCGCTGCTGATCGCGTTCGGCGCCACCGCGATCTCGGCGATCGTCGGCACCACGCTCGGCTTTCTCGCCGCGCATTTTCGCGGGTTCGTCGAGCAGCTCGTGCTGATGCTGTCGGACTTCCAGGCCAGCATGCCGTTCCTGATCATGGCGCTGGCCGTGCTCGCCTTCTTCGGCAATTCGCTGCCGCTGCTGATCGGCCTGATGGGATTTTTTGGCTGGGAGCGCTATGCCCGCATCGCGCGGGGACTGGCGATCTCCGCCAACGCGCAAGGCTATGCCGCCGCGGTCCGCCAGTTAGGGGCGACGCCGTCGCGGATCTACCTCCGGCATATCCTGCCCAACATCGCCTCGACCCTGATCGTGTCAACGACGCTGGTCTTCCCCGAGGTGATCCTGATGGAGTCGGGCCTGTCCTTCCTCGGCCTCGGCGTGCAGCCGCCGATGACCAGCCTCGGCAACATGGTCGGCTATGGCCGGGAATATTTGACCCGGGCGCCCTGGATCATGCTGGCGCCGGCGACCACCATCGTCGTCACCACGCTGGCAGTTTCCGTGATCGGCGACTGGCTGCGCGACCGGCTCGATCCGACCCTGCAATAGGGGAAGGCGAAGCCTGTAGCCCGGATGGAGCCAACGGGTCGGCGCAAAGCCGTCGCCCGATGACAGGCTCCGCGCAATCCGGGGCGAGTACGCACCGCGGCGAGACCCGTCCCGGATTACGCTTCGCTCCATCCGGGCTACGAAGAGGCCGCGTCGGGAGCAGGGGAGGCCTGCGATAAGCCTGATCCGGCCCACTTGGGCCCAAGTTCCCGTTGCACGGGCTGCCCCCGTGCGCTATCCGGCCGGAAAGGCCTGAGGCGGCTTCCGAATTTGCCCGCTCAGGCCCCCAAACCGAGGACGGAAACCGCCATGCCAGCCTATCGCTCCCGCACCACCACCCACGGCCGCAACATGGCGGGTGCCCGCGGCCTCTGGCGCGCGACGGGCATGAAGGACGGCGATTTCGGCAAGCCGATCATCGCGGTCGTCAACTCCTTCACCCAGTTCGTGCCCGGCCACGTCCACCTCAAGGACCTCGGCCAGCTCGTCGCCCGCGAGATCGAGCAGGCCGGCGGCGTGGCGAAAGAGTTCAACACCATCGCGGTCGATGACGGCATCGCCATGGGCCATGACGGCATGCTCTACAGCCTGCCGTCGCGCGAGCTGATCGCTGACAGCGTCGAGTACATGGCCAACGCCCATTGCGCCGACGGCCTCGTCTGCATCTCCAATTGCGACAAGATCACGCCCGGCATGCTGATGGCCGCGCTGCGGCTCAACATCCCCGCCGTGTTCATCTCGGGCGGGCCGATGGAAGCCGGCAAGGTCAAGCTCCAGGGCAAGACCAAGGCCGTCGACCTGATCGACGCCATGGTGGCCGCGGCCGACTCCAAGGTCAGCGACGAGGACGTCAAGGTGATCGAGCGCTCGGCGTGCCCGACCTGCGGCTCCTGCTCGGGCATGTTCACGGCCAATTCGATGAACTGCCTGACCGAAGCGCTCGGCCTGGCGCTGCCCGGCAACGGCACGGTGGTCGCGACCCACGCCGACCGCAAGCGGCTGTTCGTCGAGGCCGGCCATACCATCGTCGATCTCGTCCGCCGCTACTACGAGCAGGACGACGCCTCGGTGCTGCCGCGCAACGTCGCCAACTTCAAGGCGTTCGAAAACGCGATGACGCTCGACATCGCGATGGGCGGCTCGACCAACACGGTGCTGCATCTCTTGGCGGCGGCCCATGAAGGGCAGGTCGAATTCACCATGCGCGACATCGACCGCCTGTCGCGCCGCGTGCCCGTGCTCTGCAAGGTTGCCCCGTCCGTTGCCGACGTGCATGTCGAGGACGTGCACCGCGCCGGCGGCATCATGGGCATTCTGGGCGAGCTCGATCGCGCCGGCCTGATCGATACCTCGGTCTCGACCGTGCATGCGCCGACGATGGCCGACGCGCTGGAGCGCTGGGACATCAAGCGCACCAAGAGCGAGGCGGTGCGCACCTTCTATCGCGCTTCGCCCGGCGGCATCCCGACGCAAGTTGCCTTCAGCCAGGAGCGCCGCTACGACGAGCTCGATGCCGATCGCGAGAAGGGCGTCGTGCGCGACCTCGCGCACGCCTTCAGCAAGGACGGCGGTCTCGCCGTGCTCTACGGCAACCTCGCGCAGGACGGCTGCATCGTGAAGACCGCCGGCGTCGATGCCTCGATCCTGAAATTCTCCGGCCCCGCGCGCGTGTTCGAGAGCCAGGACGCGGCCGTCGACGGCATCCTGGGCGGCAAGGTCGTCGCCGGTGAGGTCGTGGTCATCATCTACGAAGGTCCGCGTGGCGGCCCCGGCATGCAGGAAATGCTGTATCCGACGAGCTATCTGAAATCGATGGGCCTCGGCAAAGCCTGCGCGCTCGTCACCGACGGACGCTTCTCGGGCGGCTCGTCCGGCCTGTCGATCGGACATTTGTCGCCGGAAGCCGCCGAAGGCGGCAACATCGGTCTGGTGCGGACCGGCGACCGCATCGCGATCGACATTCCGAACCGCAGCATCACCCTGGAGGTTTCCGACGAGGAGCTCGCCAGGCGCCGCGCGGCGGAAGAGGCGAAGGGTGACGCCGCCTGGCAGGCGACGGGCCGCAAGCGCAACGTCTCCACCGCGCTCCAGGCCTATGCTGCGCTCACCACCAGCGCCGCGCGCGGCGCGGTGCGCGAGGTGAAGCGCCGCTCGAACTGAGCGCTGCATCGTTCGCGCTTCGCGTGCATGGTCAACGAGTCCTGAACGGCCGGCGAAAGCCGGCCGTTCGCATTAAGGATGCCTCCACGAAGTTCGGCAGCTCGGGATTTTGCGGCGTATACTGCGGCGACCTTCGCAAATCATTTCGGGCAACTGGGGCACCACAATAATGTCTCGTACTCTTGCTGTCGTTTTCTCAACAGTCGTCGCCGCGATTTCCATGACGGGCGCAGCCGCCGCCGGCTGCTACAATTGCTACACGCCGCCGCCGTGCACGACCTGCTATCAGCAGCAATACGTCGCTCCGCAATACCACACCGTCGACGAGACCGTGATGGTGTCGCCGGGCTCCGTGGTCGCGCACCGCACGCCGGCGCAGTACCGCACCGTGATGGTGCCGCAGACCGTGATGGTCGCCCCGCCCAGCGTCCAGTACGAGCGCATCCCGCCGCAATACGCCACGCGCCAGCGCGTCGAGATGGTCTCGCCGGGCTATTCCTATTACGCCCCGGTGCAGATGGGCTGCGCGTCCTGCGGCTACTGAGCCAGCGCAACAATCAACGAACTTCGCGCGGCGCTCCCATGGGGCGCCGCGTTTTCTTTTGCGCGCCAGCAAACGAGGCCCGGACATGGAGACGACTCCAACCGGGCCTCGCAACCAGCGACGCCCTGGGAGATGTCGCCAGTGTCCGGGATTGCTGAGAAATCTAGGCTAGAGGAACAGGCTGACACGCGCCTGACAGATCGTATCCCGCGAAGGCTTTGAGGCAGGGCGCGAACTTCGCGTTGCCTTGCGCCGCCGACTGCGTTAAGCGACAGCCATTCCGGGTTTGGAAGGGTGGCCGAGTGGTTTAAGGCACCGGTCTTGAAATACGCAGCGGGCGGTCCCGACTGATATCGTTCAGTTTGATTGTACAGCATTTTCAACGCCTACTAATCCCAATTTGTTCTATTCAGCTCGCCTAGTCCTCTACCGTTCTGGCCCATTTGGGTCCACGTTTGGGTCCAACCATCGCCGTCAGGCCTATCCGCGTCAGTCTATTTCTTCAGGAATTCAGAGGCGAACGCTGTGATAGCCGCGGCGACCGACTTATTTGCCTTCTTGGATCTTTTCCGCTTTGCATAATTTCGGAGCAGAACCGCTGGATCGTCACCGATTCGTTGAGCAACGGTGTGAACTGGAATACCAGCGTCCAATAGCGCTGTAGAGTGTATGCCCCTGAGGTCGTGAAACCGCGTCTTGCCGAAGCTGGGCAGATCGGCCTCCCCAGCCTTCCTCCTCACTAAATCGGCGCGCCGGGCAAACTCCTTAGAGAAATTGCGAGGGTTGCGTGGCTTGGAGAAATCAAAGTCGTCGCCGGCCTTGGGCACGGTCGGGAATAGAAGAGCGGTCGTCGGCAATTTGATGAGCGACAGATCAACCGAGAGGCTATCGGGAATGCTTGCGACGATCCGCTGTTGATGCTCCTTTTCTTGGCCGAGCATGGCCATGGTCGCCGGGTCAAGTTCGATAGTGCGCAGGCCGCGCTTAGTCTTTGGCGGCTTAAGCCGAAGGCCAAATTTCCGTGTTTGCTCCCACGCACGCTCGATCCGCAGGGTCGCATTTCCCACGTCTAGATCAGTCCAGCGAAGGGCCAACAGCTCGTTACGGCGAGCTCCGGTAGCCGCAGCAAGCACTACTATGGGGTAAAGGCTGGACCCTTCAAACCCGGCAATTAGTCGCGCCAACTCGGTCTCATCCAAACCCTCACCAATATCGTCGGTGTCGAGCTCGTCATCATTGAAGGTTTGGCGCTCAGGATTTGGAATGCGCTCCACACGCGCCATCGGGTTGTTCGCGACGATACCCTTACGATATGCCGTCGCCAAACAGGCACCAAAGACTACGTGGACGTGATGCGCCGTCCGTGGCGCGATCTCACCCTTGCGCTCAATATCCGCATAAAGTTTGTCGATGTCAGGAGCGCGCAGTTTCTGTAGCTTCTTGTCAGCAAGAGCCGGCTTTACATGTGTCCTAAGCAACTGAGCGTATCGTTCTAACGTCCGCTGACTGACTTTCTTGCGACGGCGCCCCGGTGCCTCGGCCGCCAACCATTGGTCGATCCAACTCCCGACCGTGAGCCTAGACGGCTCAACGTGGTCGCCCGTATCACCATCATGGAGAAGGCGCCGCAACTCTTTACGAGCGTCCGTCAGCGGGCCGTGAAAGGTCACGGTGTAACGTCGGCCGTTCACACGATAACGAAGTCGAAAAGAATTCTCGCCGCGTTGATCGATAGAGCCGTCACCAAAAGATCTCTTGGTCCGTCTTTGAGCGGTCAATGATCAAACCTCCTACCGATCTTCTACCAAAAATCGTCGACTGTTCAGAGTCGCTTCAAATTCCTCGAACAGAGCGTTTGTCGGATAATCGCCAACTATGCGCTGCAGATTGTCGCAAATTTCCTGCACCGCCTGGCCGGGGAGGCGTGCCTCTACAGTCAGGCGATGAATGCCTCTCAAAACGGGTCGCTTCCCGAAAGCGCTTGGCTGAGGATACCTGCGTCCTCGTTCTGTGTAATGAATCGTCGCCTTAAGGTTTGCCCGAGCAACAACAATAGTTGAAATTTTTTTTGCTAAAGCTGCTGAGGACAAAATCAACTCGATCGCGCCAGCAAAATCCTTAGCACCGGTTAGGGGACAAATGTCGTGCTCAGCGATACCTCTCCCTAATGTTTTGGTCCTGTCTTCTGTCTCCGCAAGGCTATCGGTCGCTAGTGCCGCGAGGAGCAATTGCGTTACCGCTGCGGGCATAGCGCGAATGCCGCTGCCCGGCCCTCGGCCTGCGACCGCTTTCAGCACCTTCGACCGCACCAAGACGCGCTGGCGCTCGTAAAGTGCGTCCGGGGTCAGATCCAGATAATCCGCTAGAACCGGCAAATAGCTTTTTAAACTGATCATGACGGGAGCAGACTAAAAGGGATTAGAGGTGGTGTCCACCACTATTTTGTTGATGGATCGGTCTGAAGCGTGCAAAATGGTGTAGATCTACACTAATTTGGAGCCTTCAATGGAAAACGGGTCGAACGACGACAAAAGACTGGTCTACGAGGTGCCGGAAGCGGGCGCCTTGCTCGGATTGGGACGTAACGCCAGTTACGAGGCTGCAAAGCGCGGGGACATTCCCACGATCCGAATCGGGAAGTTGATTCGCGTCCCGAAAGCGGCATTCGATCAGATGCTGGCGCGGGTGGGCGCCAAATGAATAACCGGGAATCCTCCGACGACTACAATCTCGTCGTCGTAGTGCTCAATGAAAACTGGCGGATCATTGAATGCCAAGACCGAATCCAATGGATCCTTCAACACCGAGGATCGCCAAAAAAGTCGCGCAGGGACGATTGGCGTGGCAGGTCATACTGCCGGACTGCGGAGGTGCTGCGTCAGCGCGCGTACCAGCACGCGGGACGAATTGATGCGTCAGCCGTGGAGCAGATGCTGTCGCTTCCCGAACGCTTCCCTGAACCGCATGTCCAACTCGGCACGGCGGGCAAGGCCGCCGCACCGGCCGAGGAGAACATCGGTTAGGTGGGCGGAATATGGCCGAAATAGATCAGGCTCGGCAGAGAAGTTGGACGTCCCAAAAGCTCGAATGGCTCGACTGTGTCTCGGTGGACAGTCGGATAAAGCCGGGAACGTTTGAGGTGGCGTACTGCATCATTCAGCATGCAAACGCAGAAACGGGCGTAGCAATTTTGAGTGACAGGACGATTAGTGACAAGACGGGGATTTCGAGCGCAGAGGTCTACAGGCACCGACAGGCATTGAAAAAATTGGGCTGGATAGCCTGGACGCGATGGCGTGGTGGTCTGAAGGTCACTTTTCTTTTCGGACACGTAAATTCAATGTTGGACTTGCTAATTCACCGGCGTGAATTGCGAAAGGTTGAGCGCCTTGATGGCCCGCTCAAACGCAAAAATAAATCATCACCGGCGATGGATCTGCGAGCAACAAGGTAGTCGCCGGCGATGGATCCAGATTCATCGCCCGTGATGATGTGAGAAACATCGCCGGTGATGAACATACACTATCAATGAACACCTTCAACGATACACATTCAAAGTTCTAGCCTTCAGGAAGGTCTTACTGGTGGAAGAAGGAATTTGCGAGGGAGGTACATGGACCAGTCGACGTGCTGCTGTTTGTGGCCACCACGTCAAGCGCAACACTGCAATCAGTTATTCGTGGAGTCCGACTTTCTTCCGGATGAGGCTTGACCTGCCTCCGCAGCAAAAAGGGTGTTAAAGGGCTAGTCATGCCGCGTAGAAGCGATTTAGCCACCGTGAGCTGGTCACCTAGCCGGAGAGGCGGCTGCTCACCATACGCGACCTTATTTCAGCTTCCCGGTGTCGTTCAGGCGCAGATAGCGGCTGAGCAGTCATCTGTCGGGTTCCGCCGCTCGCGGAACCCCGCCTAGTGCCCCCACTGATTGATCCGACATTGGGCGCCATCCGTGAGGCTGGTCAACCGATCGTGCTGACCTGCACCGGCACGCTTGCGCAACTTGCGACAGAGTGGGTGCAGGGGAAATTTATCGCCGACCACGGCGCGTCCATCGATCTCTGCGTACCCTGCGCATTCTCGGCGGCACTCACGACATTACCGACGTCAGGCAAATCCAACCGATGCTGCCCGCTACCCATTCAAGAAAAAGTGAATTCAGCAGTGCAATTGTAGCGTGGGGCAGTTGCTCTCGCACATACGCGTTCGGTTACTGGAGGGTAGCCGGGAACTGTCGCCATTGAGCTAACTCAAGGCCGCTCCGAGCATCTGAGGATACTCAAAGCATTCGATCGGAGTATCGAAGATATGGCGTTCAACATGCGTGGCCCTGCTGTCTTTGCTGTCGCCGTCCTGGTTACACTCGCTGCGGGCGGATATCTCTACTGGACGCAAGTGATGGCGGTGCAAACCCCTGACGGGCTTGCGACCGCTAACGGCCGCATCGAAGTGACGCGCGTCGACATCGCCTCCAAATTGCCCGGGCGGGTGGCGCAAGTCCGCGTGAGGGAAGGAGATGCCGTCCAGAAGGGCGAACTGGTCGCGGCGCTCGATACCGCTGAGCTGCGCGCACAACTCGCCGGCGCCAAGGCTGCGGTTCAGCGCGCCGCGGCCGCCATTGCCCATGCCGAGGCCGACATTAACATCCGCAAGGCGGAACACGACCTCGCCGACGTCGAGATGCTGCGCGCTACTCGCCTCGAGCAGACGTCCGCCGGAACCAGGGCCGATCTTGAACGGCGCCGGGCGCAAAGCCTCGTCGCCGCCGCGCAGATCGAGGCTGCGCGTGCGGCCCTGATCGAAGCCAATGCCACCAGGGAGGCCGCCGACGCCCAGGTCGCGCAAATTGAGGCGATGCTCAACGATTCCGAGCTGCATTCCCCCGTGTCCGGCCGCGTCGAATACAAGCTGGTTCAGTCCGGCGAAGTGGTCGCAGCGGGTGGCCGCGTGGTCACCATCCTCGATCTGTCCGACGTCTACATGACCGTCTTCTTGCCGACCGGAGAGAGCGGCCGGATCGCACTCGGCTCACAAGCGCGCATCGTGCTCGACTCGGTTCCGAACGCAGTGTTCCCCGCTAGCGTCTCCTTCGTCGCGGCCGAGGCGCAGTTCACGCCGAAAACGGTCGAGACGCAGAACGAGCGGCAGAAGCTGATGTACCGCGTCAAGCTTGCCATTGATCCGAAGCTGCTTGACACCTATCGCGACTTCGTCAAGGCCGGCCTCAGCGGCAACGCCTATGTCCAGGTGAGGCCGAACGCGACGTGGCCCGCCTGGCTTGCCGTGCGGCTGCCCGATGTCGCCGGCTGAGTCTCTCGCGATTGAGGTCAGCGAGGTCGCCTACCGCTACGGCAAGGTAACCGCGTTGGCCGATATCGGCCTGTCCATCCGCGCCGGCAGCGCAACCGCGTTGGTCGGACCGGATGGTGTCGGCAAATCGACACTGCTGGCGCTGATCGCCGGCGTGCGCCGCCTACAGACCGGTAGCATCCGGACGCTGGGCGGCGACATCTCCGCGCGCGCACACCGCGACGACGTCATGGCGCGCATCGCCTACATGCCGCAGGGCCTCGGGCGCAATCTCTATCCGAGTCTCTCGGTCGCCGAGAACATTGATTACTTTGGCCGCCTGTTCGGCCAGTCGGCGGCCGAGCGTGCGGCGCGCATCCATCAACTGCTGAAAGCGACTGGCCTTGCTCGGTTTCCCGACAGGCCGGCCGGCAAGCTCTCAGGCGGCATGAAGCAAAAGCTGTCGTTGTGCTGCACGCTGATCCACGATCCCGATCTCCTCATCCTCGACGAACCGACGACCGGTGTTGATCCGTTGTCGCGGCGACAATTCTGGCGGTTGATCGACGACATTCGCGCCCAGCGTCCGCAGCTCACGGTGCTGGTCTCCACCGCCTATATGGAGGAAGCCGAGCGCTTCGACCACGTCGTCGCTATCGACGCCGGCCGCGTGCTGGCGCAGGGCGCACCCGCCGAGCTCCTGAGGATGACCGGAACCCAGCATTTCGAGCAAGCCTATATCGCGCTGCATGGCGGCAGCGTCGCGGCTGAGGTGGTGCCCCGCGCACATTTGCCGCCGAGCGCAAACGGCAAGCCGGCCATCGTTGCGGAGGGGCTGACCCGCCGGTTCGGCGATTTCGTTGCCGTCGATCATGTCAGTTTCAGCATCCGGCGCGGCGAGATCTTCGGCTTCCTCGGCTCGAACGGCTGCGGCAAGACCACGACTATGAAGATGCTCACCGGCCTGCTGGACATCAGCGACGGGCGCGCCGAACTACTCGGGCGTCCCGTTGAGGCGGGTGACCTCGCCTCGCGCCTGCGCGTCGGCTACATGTCTCAGGGCTTCTCGCTCTACGAAGAGCTGACGGTCCGCGAAAATCTCGAGCTGCATGCACGTCTCTATCGGATTCCCGAAGCGGAGGTGAAGCTGGTCGCCGACCGGGCTCTCGAGCATTTCGGCCTGGTCGAGGCGGCGAGCAGCAAACCCCCGAGTCTGCCGCTCGGCATGCGTCAGCGGCTGCAGCTCGCCGTCGCCTGTCTGCACCGCCCCGAGGTGATGATCCTCGATGAGCCGACCTCCGGGGTAGATCCGGCCGCGCGCGACATGTTCTGGCGCCTACTCGGGGAACTGTCGCGGCGCGACGGCGTCACCATTTTCGTGTCGACGCATTTCATGAACGAGGCCGAGCGTTGCGACCGCATCTCGCTGATGCATGCCGGCAAGGTGCTTGCGGTCGGCACGCCGCAGGAGCTGCGGCAGGCCAAGGGCACTGCTAGTCTGGAAGACGCCTTTATCGCCTATCTCGAGGAAGCAGATCCCGGCGGGACGGTCGAAGAGGCGCGTACCGTCTGGACGACGTCGGCAGTTGCACGCCCGTTATCGCCCGCCGGCCTACATGCATCGCTGCGGCGCATGTGGGCGTTTGGTTACCGCGAGATGCGCGAAATGATGCGCGACTGGGTGCGGCTGGGCTTCGCGCTGCTCGGCCCGCTGCTGCTGCTCCTCACCTTCGGCTACGGCATCACCTTCGACGTCGAGAATCTGTCCTTTGCCGTGCTCGACCGTGACCATAGCGCCGACAGCCGGCAACTGGTCGAGAATTTTGCAGCGTCCCGCTACTTCCAGCAGAGGATCCCCTTGCAGAGCGAGGCGGAGGTCGATCGCCGACTGCGCGCGGGAGACCTGCGCCTAGTGATCGACATCCCGCCGGGCTTCGGCCGCGACATCGTCGCCGGCCGCCGGCCCGAGGTCGCCTTCTTCCTCGACGGTGCCGCGCCCTTCCGTGCAGAGACGACGCGCAACTACGTGGACGGCATCGTGCTCTCCTATGCGGAGGATTTAGCCCATCGAACCCGTGGTGTGGTGCCGGATCTCCTGGCGGCCAAGCTCGAGCCGCGCTTTCGCTACAACCAAGATTTTCGCAGCGTATTCGCGCTGACGCCCGGGCTGATCATGATCTTTATGGTGCTGTTCCCGTCGATGCTAGCCGCCCTCGGCGTCGTGCGTGAGCGCGAGCTCGGATCGATCACCAATCTCTACGCCTCGCCAGCAACGGTGGCGGAGTTCCTGCTCGGCAAGCAGATACCCTACATTCTCTTCAGCTGCGCAAGCTTCGTCAGCCTGCTGGCGCTGGCCAGCCTCGCTTTCGGCGTCATCGTCAAGGGCTCGCTTGTCGCGCTTGCGCTTGGCGGCGTGGCCTACATCTTCGCCAGCACTGCGTTAGGCATTCTCGTGTCCGTCTTCGTGCGCAGCCAAATCGCCGCAATCATCATCACCGCCATCATCAGCACCGTCCCGGCGATCAACTTTTCCGGCTATCTCTATCCGGCCGCCGCCCTGCAGGGCAGTGGCCGCTTCATCGGCATGAGCTTTCCGGCGCTCTGGTTTCAGAACGTCTCGCTGGGCACCATCACCAAGGCGCGCGGCTTCGCCGAACTCTATCCCAACCATCTCATCCTGCTCGCCTTCGGCCTTACTTATCTTGTGGCGGCGAGCCTGTTGCTGCGCAAACAGGAGGGTTGACGTGACCCGCTGGCTCACCAACGTGTTCCACCTCGGCGTCAAGGAGCTCGCAAGCCTTGCCAGCGACGTCATGCTGGCATCTTTTGTTGTCTATTCGTTCTCCTTCAGCGTCTACAACGAGGCGACTGGGATTACGACCGACGTCAACAACGCGCCCATTGCTATTGTTGATTCCGATCGTTCGGTGCTGTCGATCCGCATTGCGGACGCGCTGCTGCAGCCTTATTTCCGTACGCCCGTCGCGATCGACCGCTCGGCCGTCGACCGGCTGATGGACGAAGGCCGATATGCCTTCGTGCTCGACATCCCGGCGCGGTTCCAGGCTGATGTGCTTAGCGGGCGCGCTCCGGCGGTGCAGCTCGACATCGACGCCACCGCCATGACCCAAGCGGCAGTCGGTGGTGGCTACGTGTCCGCGATTTTACAGCAGGAAACGACGAACTACCTGCATTCTCGCGGCATCGAGCGCGAGCTGCCGGTGCGCAGCGTCGAGCGCACCTTCTTCAATCCAAACCTCGAAGGTTTTTGGCACATGGCCATTAACGCACTGGTCGAGAACTTAACAATGCTGACCATTCTACTGGTCGGCGCCGCGGTCATTCGTGAGCGCGAGCGGGGCACCATCGAGCACCTTCTGGTCATGCCCGTCCGCGCGCACGAGATCGCCGCCGGGAAGATCTGGGCCAACGCGCTGGTGGTGGCGACCTTCGGCACGCTGTCGCTGCTCATCGTGATCCAGGGCATATTGCAAGTGCCGATCGCGGGCTCGATCCCGCTATTCGTCGCCGGCATGATGATCTATCTCTTCGCCATCGCCTCGCTCGGCATCCTGCTAGCGACCATTGCCAACACCATGCCGCAGTTCGCACTGCTCGCTATTCCGGTGTTCCTCATCCTCAACATGCTGTCGGGCGGGGCCTCGCCACTCGAAGCCATGCCGGGGCCGCTCCAGGTTGCCCTTCAGATCTCACCCGCCGTGCATTTCGTGCAATTCACGCAGTCGGTGTTGTGCAGGGGCGCCGAAATCGATCTGGTCTGGCGGCATCTCGTCGCGATTGTTGTGCTTGGCGTAATCTTCCTCGGGGTCGCACTTGCTCGTTTCCGCCGGATGCTCGCCCGGGTGCAATAGTTCCGCAACGTTCAGGGCTACCGTAGATTTTAGCCGTGGCTATCAAGCCAGTGAGCGCGCCGGCGAGAGCTCGACGAGAGCAGGGGCGCCGGAGTCTGATCGGCGCCATGGGGCGACATAAGCTTGCCAATCGCGGGCTTGGAGCTTCGGTCCCGGTCGGCAATTGTTCTAATGAGCTCCGCAGGTTTCTCACATTTGATAATTTTATGATAAGCTAGGACAAGGCAGTAACTTAGAAGCAGTCCGATGCCAGCCCTGCACAAACCCAGCCACGAGATGGTGGCCCAAGCACTTGCAAACGGCAAAACTCAAGCTGATGCGTATCGCGCGGGTGGTTACACTTTCCAGCCGGCGAACGCTCATCGTTTGTGCACCAGTCGCGCAGTCACGCAGCGTGTCCAAGAAATAGTCGCAGACCGCGTTGCTCGAGAATCGAGGATTCGAGAGCTTGCTATCGAGAAGGCCGCTCTGAGCGACAGTTGGATCATCATTCGGCTTCGACACACCATCGACATGGCGATACGTGGCCTGCCGGTCTACGACAAGCATGGGCGGCAGCTTACCAATTTGGATGGGTCGCCAATTTTTCGGCCGGATTTAGCGCAGGCGAACAGCGGTTTGCGATTGGCTGCACAGATACAAGGTATGCTGGTCAAACGTCATGAAATCGGGGAGCCGGGACAGTTCACGCGGATGACGGATCAGGAACTGGAGTTTTCTTTGATTGAAGCTTGGAAGGCGTTAGGATTTTCTGAGAAGGTCATTCAGGACGCGCTAACAGCGAAGGTAGTTACGAAAGACCAGCATGACAGCCGTTGATCCTACTGAGGCTAACATAATGAAGACTGAGCCGTTGGAAGTCGTCGATGCTTCGAGTCTCTTGGATGCCGATTGGGCTGAGATTAATAGATGGCTGAGCTGCTGCCGGTTTGATGGACACCTGGTTAAGCTAATCCCACCTTGCGCTCGAACTCAACCGGGCTGAGATAGCCGATGGTCGAGTGCCTGCGGGTCGTGTTGTAGAATCGTTCGATGTAGTCGAACACATCGGCGCGTGCCTCGTCTCTGGTTCTATAAATCTTGTTGGCCGTACGCTCGGTCTTGAGCGAGGAGAAGAAGCTCTCCATCGCCGCGTTGTCCCAGACGTTGCCGGAACGGCTCATGCTGCAAACGATGCCGTGGTCGGCCATAAGGCGCTGGAACTGCTCGCTGGCGTACTGGCTGCCCTGGTCGGAGTGATGCAGCAGCGCATCCGGCTTGCCGCGTCGCCAGACGGCCATCAACAATGCGTCCGTGACGAGCTGTGCCGTCATGGCGGCGCTCATCGACCAGCCCACCACCCGGCGTGAGAACAGGTCGATTACCGCTGCGACATAGAGCCAGCCTTCGGCCGTCCAGAGATAGGTGAAGTCGGCGATCCATTTCTGGTTGGGACGCTCGGCGGCGAACTGCCGGTCAAGGAGATTCGTCGGTACGGTCTCAAGCTGTCGATCGCCGTCATCCTTCGGCAAGCGCCGACGTCGCGGCCGCGCCCGCAAGCCTTGCAGGCGCATCAGCCGCTCGATTTGGTGGAGGCCACAGTCCGCCCCATCGGCGAGCAGGTCACGCCACACCCGGCATGCGCCATAGGTGCGGTCGCTGGCGACGAAGCTGGCCTTGACCTTGCCGCCGAGCTCCTCGTCGCTGCGGGATCTGGCGCTGGGCGAGCGGTTCAGCCAGGCATGGAAGCCCGACCGCGACACTCCCAGCGCATCGCATAGCCATGCCACCGGCCAGATCGTCCGGTGCTTCGCGACGAAGGCAAACTTCATGTCGCTTCCTTCGCGAAGTAGGCTGCGGCCCTTTTTAGGATATCCCGCTCGGCCTTCAGCTTGGCAACCTCGCGGCGCAGCCGCTCGATTTCTTGCTGCTCGGGCTTCATCTGCCCATGGCCGGGAAAGGCCTGCACCGGGTCAGAGCCAAACTCCTTCACCCATTTGCGCAGTACGTTCTCATGAACCCCCAGGTCCCGGCCGGCTTGCGCCACCGACACCCCGCGCTCCCTGACAAGCTTGACCGCTTCGATCTTGAACTCTCGGCTGAACTTCCGTCTCTGCATGACCAACCTCCGGCTTGATAAAACACCCAATCTCGGTGTCCATCAAACCGGCAGCAGCTCAGTGTTCCTGAAGGTGGCTCGCGAGGCAGCCGAGGCAAGCGGGGATGTGCCGAAAGCGCCGCGGTGGGATACGCTGGACTGGCGACGCTTTCCCCGCGAGGAGAGGGGAACGGGCGACCATGTGCTTTCGGAAGCCAAAGCGACGCGCCTCACGGCCTGTGGGAAGAACTAGATAGCTGTCCGGGCACAAGCGGGGGGCGAGACGCGAATGAGCCGAAAGGGTCACTTCTTGGGGGCGCTCTCATTGGTCCAAGGGATCCGAAGTGGTTCAAGAACGGATCGATGCGAACGCCGCCCTTACTAGCGGCCCTGAGCCACCGCGCTCGCCGGCGGAAATGCCTGCCTTGCAGGCGTTCAAGGATGAGTGGGAGGCGGGCAGCAGGCTAATTCAAAAGGGCGAGATCGCGCCACCCAAGAAGCGGGCACGCCTAAGCTCGCCAGACCGAAGTTATCGTGTCTTCCGAACCGCCATCGGTCAGGCGCAAAGACGTGGTCCACCCCGAAAGGTGGCGGTTCGATTCGTTTCGAAAAGACGACCGAACTCGAACTGAGCGGGGGCCTAAGCTGGCGTGATTAATGGCAGGACGGGTTAACGGGTCGAGGTTAAATGGTCAGCCCAAGCTGCTGGTGACTAGAAGTTCGTGGACTGCTGTTGAGAGTTCGGACATCGGATATGCAAACCGGTGCCACATCGTGTGAAGCTCTCTCCGTGCGCGCAATTTTGCGGCCGGACCGCCCCCCGGACCCAAGAATGGACCCATTCTAATACAGATGGGCGATGGCTGGTCGCAGGATGACGACAAAGCCCACATAAGGTGGCATTCCGATTGCGCTGCTGGTTCATAGGATTGGACAAGTAAAATTCGCCTCTACGTGACCTCTCTGAGCTTCCGTTTGCCGTCGAGAATAATGATCCCGACCCCGTGCCCTAGACTTGGCATTGCTGTGGACCGTCTCGATGCCAATGTTCAATGCGCCATAAGACGCTCGACAAGGTCTCGATCGTGCAACGCTTCACTTTCCGTGTAAGTTCGAAGGCGGGTCTCCTCACGGAGCTATTTGATCTCGCCGCGAAGCAAGGTGGGAGAGGGGGCAATGAGCAACACCATTCGATTTCCTCAGCCCGACGCTGCGATGGCCGAACGTGACCAGAAGGACGCCGTCGCCTACCATCAGATGGAGGGCGACCTGCGCGATTTGGCGAATATGGGTCGCATCACTGCGCAGCTCGGAAGCAATACGGATGGTGAGCCTCGGCTCTGTGAGAAGCGAAATTTAGCTCTCTTCGCCGTGTACCATCTCCATGCGATGCCTCTTGAATTCGAGAAGAAGTACGACGATGGCGACTTCCACACAGGAAGCGCGACCGGCAGCGGCTGACGACACACCGCCGTCGGTTGTGCCGCTAGTCCCTAAAAGATACGCCGCCGGGCTCGAAATACACTGTCCCGGCGGCGCCCTGTACCAAACTGGGTCCAGCAATCCCAGCCACCTCGATGTGAGCAACGCCCGTGCCACAGAGATGTGACGATCCCACCGGTTTGTGCTGGCAGGCTTCTCTGTTGCGGCACCGCGCGGCAATCGGTTTAATCTCCCGGCAAGGGAGAGATGAAATGCAAAAAGTGCTTGCCGCAGTGACACTGGTTGCAGCCCTCGCGCTTGCCGGGTGCGGACGAGATCCCGGACCTAAGGGAGAGCCAGGACCGCAAGGCCCCGCCGGCCCGCAGGGCGCACAGGGTATCCAGGGAGTTCCTGGTCCACAGGGACCTGCCGGAGCTCAAGGGCCACAGGGCCCGCAGGGGCCAAAAGGCGACAAGGGTGAGAAGGGCGATCCGGCGGCGGTCAACATCCGGGCGGTGCAGGCCGACGGCGCGGTCAATTGCGATGGCAGCGAAACTCTTGTCTCAGTTTTCTGTCCCGGTGGCGGCAGTGCGGATGGCGGAAAATGTGGCACTCCACCGACGATAGGTCTGTGCCTGAAAAAGTGACGTTGGGGTGAGCCCGCCGGTTCACGCTGGCGGGCCTAGTACTCCCGGCGCTCTGATCCGCAACTGGATCGGCAGCCGGGAGCCTTGGGGGGCTGGAAAGCAAGCTGTGCCACGCTCGCTCTTAAGCTGCAATCCGTGAGACGTCGAACTCCGGTAGTTGTCCGGACTCCATTTCGGAACGGGGTGTTCTACTGAAGGAACACCGGCGAGATTTAAGTATCAGCCAATTTCAAGTTGCCCGGGATATGGCCGCAGTGGGGCTGGAACCACGCTGCGGCTTTTCCCATTCGGCTTAGTTAACCACTTGCCCGTTGGTACTTACTGCGACCTCTCTAGCTTGTCCTGCTCAGCCCGTGCGAGGGTCTTCGCCTGTTCCTCAGCCGCGGTGCTATCGACCACCTCAGGGCGCATTCGGCGGCCGGGCACGTCATCCCAGTAGAAATATTTGGACGGCCGCCCGTCCGGGAAGCGCACTTCGTAGCTGCCGCAGTCGGGCACGATCGAGTGTCGGATGATACGGACGCGCTTCACGCGAAGCCTTCCATTACCCGCGCTATAGAAGGATGACTGCGGTTCTTCACTTTGATCCAGTGCTTTTGCCGGCCGCCGCGGTAAGGCCGATCCCGGTGCTTGGAGACCAACCCCTCTAGGCCCATGCGGCAGGCCGCACGGAATAGGTCGGGTCCGATCTCGCCGCGCTCGAAGGGCGCGACCGTAATGCCGTCAGGGCGCCGCGCGAGAAGTCGCTCGAGGTTCGCTTTGCGCATGTGCAAGGGCAAAGAGCGGAGATCGTCGCTACCCATGGCAAGAATATCGAAAGCGTAGAGCTGGACTTCGTCGTCGTGCTTCCGGGAGTGGAGCGCGTTGAAATCGGAAATGCCGTCGACGCCGAGAATCACAGCTTCGCCGTCAATTACGAAATGCTTCTGACGGTTCTTCAGTGCGGCCTCGGCGATCCATGGATAGCGCTTGGTCCAGTCGCTGCCGTTACGCGACAGCAGGCGCACGCGATCGTTCTCCCGGATGACCAGCATCCGATAGCCGTCGGCCTTGATCTCATGAAACCAGTCCGGCCCTGATGGGACCTGCTTGCCGGGGGGTGCCAGGCAAAGCTCGTACGCCATACGCATAACCCGAAGATAGGCATTCACTGAAAATTTTACGAATCGGGGAACGCGATCAAGCTTGAACGGGTTTTGAATCCGCTCCGACTAGGCCTCCCCAGTCCGGTCGGGGCACATTTGGTAGAGCAGCATGGCGGCCTCAGTTCCATACCGGCTGGGGCCGCTTCATTTGTCAGGCTATGCTGAGTTTAAGGGCCAATACTGAGGGCTAATATTGCTCCCTACTTGAATACCGGCGACGAAACTGCCCTGATCGTTCAAACGGCCGCAGGCTTCCGCGTTTGAAGCGGTGCCTGCGGCCTGCGCTGCGACCGTTCCGCACGATCGGTGCAGCGATCTCCTATTGCTTGGGCTCTTCGGCAGGTGCTGCTGGCGCTGTGGGTTCAGCGTCGGGTGTGCCGCCCCTGAGCTCTGATGGTGCCGCACAGTCGCCGGCCCAAAGCTTGGTCCCCTTGACTGTTCCCACGAGTTTACAACCCATCGGGGCCGCCGGCTGTTTGTGCGGCTTGCTGGTAGCCTTGGGCACCGCGGTCGCCTTCGGCACTGCTGTTTGAGCGAAGGCTGAGGCCGAAAAGCCTATGACGGCGGCGGCGACTATCGAGGGAGTCCTCATCTTCATTTTCCCTTCGCCCTTCAGCCCAATGTCTTCCCGGCGCCGAGGCATAGGCCAGCTAGCCGAAAAGGATCAAGACGCCGCCTACGGCCAAAAGACAATGGCCAAGCCCCAGCATTTGTAGCAGGTCGGTCAATTTGCGGATTCCGATGATCTCGCCCGGGTGTACCGATTTGATCTCGCCCAGGATTCCGAGATGATCTCGCCCACCATTCCGATTT
>NZ_LBKA01000209.1:0-42197 GCF_028128955.1 Bradyrhizobium sp. CCBAU 11386 | reverse complement strand
ACGCGCCGTGCCCACCATCTCTCCCGACGATTGGTATTGGTGGGCACGCTTCGCTTTGCCCACCCTACGCTTCCGAGTTTGTGGTGGCGCCTACGTCGTCCACACGCCGTCGTGCAGCGCTTCGGCCTCGTCCTCCAGCAGCGGCCCGACGACCTCCGTCGGTCGCTGGCCGCTGGCAAACACCGCGCGGCAGGGCAGGTCGAGGGTCGGGTTCTCCGGATGGTTGCCGGTAACGCCGCGCAGGCGGTGCTCGCTGAGGCCGTAGACGACGCGGCCGATGCCGGCCCAGTAGATCGCCCCGGCGCACATCGCACACGGTTCCGCCGAGGAGTAGAGCGTGGCCTTTGCCAGCACTTCCCGGCTGAGCGTGCGGCAGGCCTGTGTTGCCGCCAGGCGCTCGGCATGCGCAGTGCCGTCGCTATCAGGCATGTAGCCGTTCTCGGTTTCGATCAGCACCTTGCCGTCCGCATCGACGACGATGCAGCCGAAGGGATGGTTGCCATGGGTGAGGGAACGGCGGGCGACCGCAAAGGACAGACGCAGAAAGTGCTCGTCGCGTTCGCCTGCGCCGTCCATCGGTCCTCCTGGAGCATGATCCGGAAAAGTGTGCAGCGGTTTTCCGAAAAGATCATGCTCAAACGATTAGTCAGTGTCCCGCCATGTGCCGGCCGACCACGGTGAGATCGGCCTCGCTGGTCCGTGCTTCATACACGAACTCGCCGTGGAACATTACCACGAGGCGATCGGACAGTTCGAGCAGTTCATCGAGGTCTTCGCTGACGAGCAGCACAGCCGCGCCGCGGTTGCGCGCCGCCATAATCTCCGCGTGGATCTGCGCCACCGCCGCGAAGTCGAGGCCGAAGCAGGGATTGGCGGCAATCAGGACCTCGACGTCGCCGCCGAGCTCGCGGGCGAGCACGGCGCGCTGGACGTTGCCGCCCGAGAGCGCCGAGATCGGCGTATCGGGCGTGCGGGTCTTGATCTTGTACTGCCCGATCTTCTTCCTGGCATCGTCGCGGAAGGCGCTGCGATTGAGCCACCAGCCACCGCTGGCGAACGGCGCACGGTCGAACTCGCGGAAGGCGATGTTGTCGGCGACGCTCATGCCGCCGACACAGGCGTTCTTCAGCGGCTCCTCGGGCAGCAGCGACATCTTGTGGCGCCGCATCTCCTCGCGGCTGGCGTGATAGGGATCGCCGGCGACACGGATCTCGCCGCTCTCGGCCTCGCGCTGGCCTGCCAGCACCTCGACGAGCTGGCGCTGGCCGTTGCCGGAGACGCCGGCGATGCCGACGATCTCGCCGGCGCGCACGGTCAGGGAAACGTCATGGACCGCAATGGCGCCGGCGTCGTCAAGCGCGCGAATTTTTTCCAGTTCCAGCCGCGCCTGGCCGGCTTCGCCGGTGCGTGGCGGCTGCACGGTCAGTTCCTCGGCACCGATCATGGTGCGCGCCATCGCGTCCGGCGTGAGCTCAGCGACCTTGCCGGCTCCGGCGAGCTTGCCGCGGCGCAGGATCGTGACCTCGTCGGCGAAGGCCATGACCTCGCGGAATTTGTGCGTGATCATCAGGATCGTCAGCTCGCCCTTGACGACCATGTCGCGGAGCATGCCGAGCACCTCGTCGGCTTCCGCCGGCGTCAGCACCGAGGTGGGCTCGTCCAGGATCAGGAAGTGGCGCTTCAGATAGAGCTGTTTCAGGATCTCGCATTTCTGCCGTTCGCCGGCCGAGATGTCGGAGACTTTTGCAGAGAGCGGGACCTTGAAGGGCATTCGCGCCAGGAAGGCCTCGAGCTCCTTCATCTCCTTCGACCAGTCCACCACGGCCGGCACATTGTCGCGTGCCAGAACGAGGTTTTCGGCGACCGTCATGGCCGGCACCAGCGTGAAGTGCTGGTAGACCATGCCGAGGCCGAGGGCGTGAGCGTCCTTCGGGTTGGCGATCGCCTGCTCGCGGCCGCCGACGATGATGTCGCCCTCGGTTGCGTGGTAGTAGCCCATGATGCATTTGACGAGCGTCGATTTTCCGGCGCCGTTCTCGCCGAGCAGCGCATGGAATGACCCCGGCCGCACCTTCAGCTCGACATTGTCGAGCGCCAGGAAATCGCCGAAGCGCATGGTCATGGCGATGGCGTCGACGCCGAACGCGCCTGAGGGCGGAGGCGTTTCGCCGATGATCACGAAATCGCTCCGATGAAAGCATCCGACGTCGAGACCGCACCGAACACGCCGCCCTGCATCTTGATCATCTTCAGCGCATGATCGTGATTGCTCTTGTCCGTGGCGCCGCAGCAATCGTGCAGCAGCACGCATTCGAAGCCGCGGTCGTTGGCCTCGCGCATGGTGGTGTGGACGCAGACGTCGGTGGTGATGCCTGTGAGAACGATGTTCTCGATACCGCGCACGCGCAGGATCAGCTCCAGATCGGTGGCGCAGAACGAGCCCTTGCCGGGTTTGTCGATCACAGGCTCGCCCGGCAGGGGGCTAAGCTCCTCGATGATGTCCCAGCCGGGCTCGCCGCGCACGAGGATGCGGCCGCAGGGGCCGGGATCGCCGATGCCGGCGCCGATCTGGCGCGAGCGCCAGCGCTTGTTGGCGGGAAGGTCGGAGAGATCGGGGCGATGGCCCTCGCGGGTATGGATGATGTGAAAGCCCTGAGCGCGCATCGCCGCAAGCAGCTTCTTGATCGGCTCGATCGGTGCCCGCGTCAGCGAGAGGTCATAGCCCATCTTGTCGACGTAGCCGCCGACGCCGCAGAAATCGGTCTGCATGTCGATGATGATCAGCGCCGTGTTCTCGGGGCGGAGGTCACCGTTGTAGGGCCAGGCGTAGGGCTCGGACTTGATGTAGCGCTCGGGCATGACTCGCTCTCTAGCGGGTGATCGACAATTCGGCCGGGGCTCCGGTCAGCGTGCGTTTCGGCGAGCAGGTGATGATCATGATCGCCAGCGTCAGGATGTAGGGCGCGGCGTTGAAGAGGTGATAGCCGGAGGTGACGCCGACCGATTGCAGCGCCGGCCCCAGCGCCGCAGCGCCGCCGAAGGCGAGCGAGGCCCACAGACAGAGCAGGGGATCCCAACGCGCGAAGATGACGAGCGCGACGGCCGTGATGCCCTGTCCGGAGGACAGGCCCTCGTTCCAGCTGCCGGGATAGAACAGCGACAGGAACGAGCCGCCGATGCCGGCGAGGAAACCGCCGACCATGGTGGCGCGCAAGCGGATCAGCAGCACGGAATGGCCCATGGCGCGTGCGGCATCCGAGCTTTCGCCGGCGGTGCGAATGAGAAGGCCCCAGCGTGTGGTGCGGAAGGCCCAATACAGGATCGGCGCAAGCGCGACGCCGATCAGGAAGAGGACATTGACGCGTAGCGCCGCGCGGACCTGCGGGATGTCGCTCCACCAGCCGAAATCGATCGCGGGCAACCGCGGTGCGGTGGGCTCGATCAGCGGCTTGCCGAGATAGAAGGCAAGCCCGGTTCCGAACAGCATCAAGGCGATGCCGACCGCGACGTCGTTGACGCGCGGCAGCGAGCAGATGCCGGCGTGCAGTGCGCCCAGCAGCGCGCCGGTGATGCCGGCGGCGAGCACACCCAACCATGGTGATCCCGAGAGATAGGAGATGCCGTAGGCACTCATTGCGCCCATCACAAGCGTGCCTTCGAGGCCGAGATTGATGCGGCCCGAGCGCTCAGTGATGCATTCGCCGAGACTCACGAACAGGAACGGGGTGGAGACGCGAATGGCGCCGCCGAGCACGGCGAGCGGGACGGTCCACAGTCCGATCGATCCGTCTGCCATCAGGATCTTCCCTTCAAGAATCCGATGCGGCCGTAGAGCGCATCGCTGGCCAGCACGAAGACGAAGATGATGCCCTGGAGCACCAGCACGGACGCGTCGGGCAACCCCAGGCGGCGCTGCAACAGGCCGCCGCTGGCGCTGATGCCGCCGAGCAGGATCGCGACGGGGATGATGGCGAGCGGATTTTGCCGCGCCAGGAACGCGACGAGAATGCCGGTGAAGCCATAGCCAGCCGCGAGATTGGCGTTGGAGCGCCCCTGCACGGCCGCGACCTCGACCATGCCGGCAAGGCCTGCTGCACCGCCGGCGAGGAAGCAAACGGTCAGGATCAGCTTGCTGACGCCGAGGCCGACGATCTTCGCGGCACGGATGTTGCCGCCGGCGACCCGCGCGGCGAAGCCGAATACGGTGTGATAGATCAGGATGTAGGCGGCGATCGCGGCGATCAGGCCGAAGACGAGACCCCAATGCACGTCGGTGCCGGGAATGCTGCCGATCATGTTGGCGGCGCCGATCTCGCGGGTCGAGGGCTTGTTGAGGCTGGCGGGATCGCGCATCAGCCCCTCGACGAGATGGTTGAGGATCGCGAGCGCGATATAGACGAGCAGCAGGCTCGAGATGGTCTCGTTGACGCCGCGATACTGCCGCAGCGCACCGGATAGCATGATCCACAATCCGCCGCCGATCACGCCGGCGATGACCATGGCGACCTGCACGACGAGCGGCGGCATGCCTTGGAGTGCGAGCGCAGCACTCGTCGCGGACAGCGCGCCGATCAGCAGCGCGCCTTCGCCGCCGATGATGACCATGCCGAGCTGTGCGGGCAGCGCGGTGCAGAGCGCGGTGAGGATCAGCGGCGCAGCACGCGTCAGCGTGTTCTGCCAGGAGAACCAGGTGCCGAAGGCGCCGTAGTACATGTAGAAATAGAGGTCGAGCGGGTTCTTGCCGAACATCGCGACGAAGATGCCGAAGACCACCAGCGCGCCGGCGAGCGCCGCGCCGGGGATCAGGACATATTCGATCGTGCCGCCGTGGCGTTGGAGAAAGCCGGGGTCGGCGGCCGGGGCAATTGTCCCGGCCGCCTCGGCAGAATCCGCCGCTTCCGTGGTCACGAAGTCGCTCCGATCACGCCTTCGACGAGGTAGTCCATCTTCTCCAGTTCGGGATCCTTCTGGCCGCGATCGGTGCCGGCAGGGATCACCGTCTTGCCCTTGTTGTCGACGAGCCCTCCCTTGAAGATCGTGTACCCATCGGCCGACAAGAACTTGGCCTTGATGTCGTCGGCATGCTTGCGCGCCTCGGCGGAGACGGCTTCGCCATAGGGCGAGGTCTTGACGATCTCTTCCTTGAGGCCGCCGCGAAAGAAGTTCGGGATGCTCTCGCCGGCGGCGATCATCTTGACGAACTTCGGATAGAGCGCTTCCCAGTTCCACTCGGCGCCGGTGAGATACGCCTTCGGCGCAAGCGGCGACTGGTTGGTGTGATAGCCGCAGACGAAGGCGCCGCGGCGCGCCGCGTTCTCGACCATCGTCTTCGGCCCGTCGACGTGGCAGGTGAGCACGTCCACGCCCTGGTCGATCAGGCTGTTGGTGGCTTCGGCTTCCTTGACCGGCATCGACCAGTCACCGGTGAAGATCACCTGCGTGGTGGCCTTCGGGTTGGCGAGCCTGGCGCCGAGGGTGAAGGCGTTGATGTTGCGCAGCACCTGCGGGATTGGTTTTGCCGCGACGAAGCCGAGCTTGCCGCTCTTGGAGGTGTAGCCGGCGACGATGCCGGAGATGTACTGGGCTTCGTCGATATAGCCGAAATAGCTGCCGGCGTTCTTCGGGTCCTTGTCGGTCCAGAGGCCGCCGCAGTGCTCGAAGCGCAGCTTCGGGTACTTGTTGGCCATCTTGATCATGTGTGGATTGTAATAGCCGAACGAGGTCGGGAAGAGCAGGGTGGCGCCGTCGAGATTGATCATGGACTCGATCGTCTTCTCGACCGCGTCGGTCTCCGGCACCTTCTCTTCCTCGACGACCTTGAGGCCGGGAATCTTCTTCAACGCTGCCGCGCCCTGCGCATGCGCCTGGTTGTAGCCGTAGTCGTCGCGCGAGCCGACATAGATGAAGCCGATGGTGGTGTCGGCCGCGAAGGCCGGGCGGGCGCCCGCCGCCGCGCCGAGGGTGAGGGCCGCGCCGCCCTGCAACAAATGACGTCGTGAAATCTTGCCAAAATCCATTGCTTGCTCCCCTTCGGCGGATGCCCCGCCTTGATCTCGCGGCCACCGCCGGTTTGGCGGGGCCGGGATAAGTTGTCGCAAGCTTTGTGCCAGAGGCCACGAAGCGTGCATGCAGATACAAGTATTTGAAAAATAATGGATATAGCTCTTTCGAGATTCCTGCTGGGGAAAATGGCAGATTAATTTACAGGCAATATTGTTTGATTGTATGCAGTGGAGTTGAGCAGTCTCAACCAGCGTTCGCATGTGTATGACCGGCGTCGGGCGGTCTGCCGGCAAGGCGCATTCATGCTAACCACGCGCTGATCGGGACGGCGCCGGCCGCGTGGTTTTGCTGGCACCGAACTTGTATCGATTGTCGCCAGGACTGCCGCCGCTGCGGTCCCAGAAGATGGAAAGCTCGACCGAGATGGGTGCTGCTACTGCCGTTCAAGATGCATCGCTCGGCAAGGAGATCGTTCGCCGCATCAACGAGCTCGGTGCGATTTCCGAAGAGGCCGACAAGCTCACCCGCATCTATCTCAGCAAGGAGCTGCGCGCGGCTGCGGATCTCATCCTCGGCTGGATGCGCGAGGCCGGCATGAGCGCGCATCTTGATGCGATCGGCAATGTCTGCGGCCGCTATGAGGGTGAGCGGCCGGGCGCGCCTTGCCTGATGCTCGGCTCGCACTACGACACCGTGCGCGACGCCGGCAAATGGGATGGGCCGCTGGGTGTGATCACGGCCATCGCCTGCGTCGCCGATCTCAATCGCCGCGGCAAGCGACTGCCGTTCGCGATCGAGGTCATCGGCTTTGCCGACGAGGAGGGGGTACGTTTCGCCTCAACGCTGCTCGGCAGCCGCGCGGTGGCCGGCACGATTGACGAGAGCGTTCTCAACACGCGCGATCGCGATGGCGTGTCGATGCGCGATGCGCTGGTCAAGTTTGGGCTCGATCCCGATCATATCGGCGCGGCCGCGCGAGCCCGGCGCGAGCTGCTCGCCTATCTCGAATTGCACATCGAGCAGGGTCCGGTGCTGGAAGCCCAGAACCTGCCCGTCGGCGTGGTCACCGCGATTGCGGGCGCGACACGGCTGGCCGCACGGCTGAACGGCATGGCCGGTCACGCCGGCACCGTGCCGATGGCGCTGCGCCGTGACGCGCTCACTGGAGCTGCCGAATGCATCGGCGCGATCGAGCAGTTCTGCCGGACCGACGAGGGCGGCCTGGTCGGCACCGTCGGCTACATCCAGGCGAGGCCCGGCGCGACCAACGTCATTCCGGGCGAGGTGTCCTTCACGATCGACATGCGCGCGCCGACCGACATGCATCGCAAGCGTGCGGTCGCCGACGTCGTCAGACAGATCGAGGCGATTGCCAAGCGCCGGCAGTTGGCGCTCCAGCTCGATGTCACCCACGAGAACCGCACCGCACCCTGCGCGCCCTGGCTGAAGGATCAGATCGCGCAGGCGATCGCCGCGGAAGGCGTTTCCGTGTTCGAGCTGCCGAGCGGGGCTGGGCATGACGGCATGGCCATGATCGACATCGCCGATGTCGGCATGATATTCGTCCGCTGCCGCGGCGGCGTCAGCCATCACCCGGACGAGCATGTCGAGCTCGTCGACGCCGACGCCGGCGCCCGGGTGCTGCTCAGGGTGATCGAGAATTTCAGGCCGCGGGAGGGATAGGCCGGCGCGGATCGAAGATGCCCCCCGGTCAGGTGCCGGCAAGTCATCGGATAGAGATACGAATCAGGCAGGCTTGGGATGGTGGCCGCATCACCGGGATCACGAGATATTAGCCGATTGACGCATATGAACAGCGATACCTCCTTGTCATCAGATCGCGCAAACCGGTTTTACCAAGGCGTCGCCGCGACCTTCGTCGCCAACGCCCTTCAGGCGGTCAATTTCCTCGGTGATCGTTTCCTGAGAAAATCGCATCATTCGTTGTCCGCCATCGAGGACCTCTACCGGCACTCGATGGACAGTGCCTTCTCGGTGACCGAGTCCTTTCTCGTCACGGGAGCGCCGCACGCATCGGCCTATTATCCGCGCGACTTCGCCTGGTTCTATCCTGACGTCCTCGACCCCGAGACCATCATGGATGCGCAGGACGCGGTGCGGCGGGCGCGTCTGCTCGAAAAGAGTGTCCATCTTCTGCTGGAGGCGGTTCGGGCCAACGTCGTCACGACGACCATCGTTCCGGCGGGACGCGCGCGGTATCTCGGCGTGAACTATTTCTCGCGCCCGTCGGACACGCTGCTCGGCATTCTCGCCGGTCTCCGGCAGATGATCTCTGCCGAGGAGAGAGCGTCGTCCTATCTGGCGATGTCACAATGCGCGCATGCCGGCCGCTTGCTGCTGGCCGAATACGGCGGCGACCTGAAGCGCGCGACCCTTCAGCTCGCGAGCGAGCTGGAGCCGTTCGACGACGACGGTGTCAGGTATTTGCTCTGCGACGCCCGTGCGCCGCGTTCCGCGGCGACGGACACGCGTGCCGAACGCAGGCGTTTCGTCACCAACGCCTGCGTCTACACGACGTTCGTGTGGGGCGTGCAGCTCGGGGTCGTCGACGAGAACGAGCTGAAGCGGCTGCTCGGGCGCGACCTCGCGCAATACAAGAAGGACCTGCTCCGCCTGTTCGGCAAGGGCGGCTATATCAGGCACTCTCTGGATGGTCCGGCGAGCTCGCCGGTGTCATCGGTCGCCCTGGACTTCGTCGGCGTGCATCGCGGATTTTGGGATATGAGCGAGGCCAGCGAGCGCGCGCTGTTTGCGGCCACGACGGATCTGATCATTGCCGAACCGCGTTTCCGCATCCCCAGCACGTTTCATTTCCTGGTGTCCGCGGATAATCCCCGGAACAAGATGATCCACAAGATCGCGGCTCCCGCCTACCAGGGGCGTTCGTCCTGGCCGACGTTCAACGTCGAATTTGCCGATCGCATGCTGGACTATGATGAATTCTCGGGAGGCGATACCTATCGGGCCTGCGCCCAGGGAATATTGAAGGACATCCGGACTGCGACCGAGGTCCATGGCGGTTATCAGGAACTGATCTCGGAACATGGTCTGAAATATCGCACCTGGGCTTACAAGGGCGCCGTCGCTCACTCCTGGTTTCCGCGCTTCCTGTCCGTTTGGAGGAGGGCGTATGGAACGCCGCTCCTCCAGTGGAATGACTGATCAGCGGCGCTAGCCCGCCGTCACGTCCACCATCTCGCCGCCCTCGAGAACCTTGGCCGCCTTGGCGCGGTCGAGGTCACCTTCCCAGGCTGCCACCACGACCGTCGCAACGCAGTTGCCGACGAGGTTGCCGAGCGCGCGGGCCATGCCGATGAACCAGTCGACCGAGAGCACCAGCACGAGGCCGATCGCCGGAATGCTCGGCACCGCATTGAGCGTCGCGGCCAGGATCACGATGGCCGAGCCCGGCACGCCGTGTGCGCCTTTTGAGGTGATCAGCGAAACGCCGAGCACCAAGAGGAGATCGCCGAAGGACAGCGGCGTATTGGTCGCTTGCGCGATGAACACGACGGCGAGTGTGAGGTAGATCGAGAAGGCGTCGAGGTTGAAGGAATAGCCGGTCGGAATCACGAGGCCGACGACGGAATCCTTCACGCCCATCCGCTCCAGCTTCTTCATGATCTGCGGCAGCACCGCGTCCGAGGACGCCGTCGCGAGCACGATGGTGAGCTCCTCGCGCAGGTAGGCGAGGAATTTGAGGATGTTGATTCCGGCAAGTGCCATCACGCCCCCGAGCACGCCGAGCACGAAGATGCCGACCGAGACGTAGAACAGCATCACCAGCGAGACGAGCTGCTTCAGCGAGCCGACGCCGTATTTGCCGACGGTGTAGGCGACTGCGCCGAGCACGCCAAGTGGAGCGACACGGACGATAAGTCCCATGACGCGGAACAGCACGGTGGAGGCTGCGTCGATGATGGAGGTGACGAGCGCGCCCTTCTCGCCGCCGACGAGCGCAAGGCCGACGCCGAACAGCACCGCGAAGAACAGCACCTGAAGTACGTCGTTGCGCGACAGCGCATCGAAGGAGGTGGTCGGGATCACGTTCATCAGAAAGGCGCCGATGCCGCCGCCGGACAGCTTGTGGGCGTTGTCGGCGTAGGTGTTGAGCGCCTTGGCGTCGAGCGTCGAGGGATCGATGTTCATGCCGTGGCCGGGGCCGAAGAGGTAGGCGAGCAGCAGGCCGACCACGAGTGCGACGGTCGTCATGACCTCGAAATAGACCAGCGCCTTGACGCCGACCCGGCCGACCTTCTTGAGGTCGCCGGCGCCGGCAATGCCGTGGACGACGACGCAGAACACGATCGGCGCCACGATCATCGAGATCAGCTTGAGGAAGGCGTCGCTGAGGATCTTGAGCCCGATGGCGAAGTCCGGGACCGCCATCCCCAGGATGACGCCAAGGGCCAGCGCGGCCAGGACCTGGACGAACAGTGAGGCGTAAAGTGGTTTGCGCTCGGCGGCCGGGACCGCAGCAATGGTCGACATGGTGGACTCCCCAATTTGACGCGTCTTGGACGTCAAAAGGAGCAACTACCGTGCCAGAATGTCGCGGTCGGAGCCGAAAACGGCCCTATTCCGCCGCCTTCGCCGTCTTGCCGAACATCCGCGTCGGTGCCGCGAAGCCACAGGAAGTGCCGTCGGTGACCTTGACCTGATCTTCCCACGGCAGGCGGAAGGTGCCGGCGACCATGTCCTGCATGAAGGTATAGGGGCAGTCCATCGCGCCGCCTTTCACCGCGACATAGCCGCGGTGCCAGAGCTGGTAGATGTTGTTCTCGACGCCCCAATTGATCCGCGCCTCGCGCACGAGGTCGGGCCGCACCTCGGCGGTGATGATCTCGTCGGCGCGACCGGTGGTGCCGTGCGCCAGCACCGTGCCGTCGAAATTGACGATCATGCCTTCGCCCATGGAATCGAACGAGCCATCGCTGCCGCACATGCAGACATTTGCCGTCACCATCAGATTCTGGAACGAATTGGCCTGGTTGGTGAAGCGCCAGGCATCGCGGATCGGTGCGGTGTAGCCAGCGGTGCGGATCATGATCTCCGCGCCCTTGTAGGCGCATTCCCGTGCCATCTCCGGGAACATGCCGTCGTGGCAGATGATCAGTGCGATCTTGGCGCCTTTCGGCCCCTCGATCACGGGAATGCCGATGTCGCCAGGCTCCCACGGCTCGACCGGAATCCAGGGATGGAGCTTGCGGTAGTACAGCTTGATCTCGCCGTGATCGTCGATGATCAGGCCGGAGTTGTAGGGATTGCCGTGCGGGTTGAACTCCATGATGGAGAAGCAGCCCCAGATCCCGTTGTCGACGCAGGCATTTTTGAAGGCCGCGACTTCGGGCCCGTCGAGCCGGCACATGATCTCGGGATTGGTATCCATCGAGAGGCCGTGCAGCGAGTATTCGGGGAAAACCACCAGATCCATGGTGGAAAGGTTGCGGCGCGCCTTGCCGACCATCCAGACGATACGCTCGGTCTGCCTTGCCAGATCGGCCCGAGTGACGACGTTCGGCAGTTGCAGCTGCACCAGCCCGATGACCACGCCCTCAGGTGATTTGTTCAGCCCGCCAAGCCCGTTCATGATCAGCTCCCTTGCTGGAACCAGAGCGCCGCGCCGTTGCGCACAATCGTTTCGTCGAAGAGCAAATCCGATTTTGACGACGCGCAAAAGTCCATTTTTCAGGCGGCGGCCGAAAGTCGTGCTCGCGTGGGTCCCCGCGGTCTCCAGAGCGCTACGACGCCCATTGTTGCGGCGCGGCGTGCCTCAAGTATCGGCTTGACCCTCCAAATCGCCTGATGTCAGACTTCTGACATGAATACAGCAAAGCGACATATCGCCAATCTTCGTGACGAATATGCCGAGATGACGCGGCAGCGCATCGTTGCGGCTTTTGTCGAGACGCTGGAGGACGAGGCGGCCGACGACATTTCCATGGCCGCGGTGGCCAAGCGCGCGAAGGTGGCTGAACGAACTATCTATCGGCACTTCAAGACCCGCGCGGAACTGTTTGCTGCGGCCGGCGAGTGGATCGAGGACAACGTCTTCAGCTACATTCCCTTCACCTCGCCCGACGAGCTGCCGGAGATTTTCCGCAAGCTGTGCAAGCGCTTCGACCGCCATCCGCATCTGGCGCGCGCCATTGCGATGACGCGGGCCGGCCGCCGGGTGCGCGCTGGCTTCCGGCGGCACCTGATCGACCAGCATCGCAAGGCGATGGCGCCGCTGGTGCAGCATCTCCCCGCGAAGGAGGTCCGTCAGGCGGAGGCGCTCGCGTCCTATCTCAACAACGTGCTGGCCTGGAATGCGATGCGCGAGGATTTCGGCATGACCAGCAGCGAGATCGCCGATGCCATCGAGTGGGCGCTCACGACCCTCCTGAAGGACGTCCGGCAGCGCGATGCCGCCGCGGCGCGCGGCGGCAAGGCCGGAAAATCTCCGCGGAAGCGAACCACGATCCGCGAACGTACCGGCGTAGAGTGAGGCAGGTCATGAATGCGATACCCGACGATCTTCTGATCAATGCGCCCGACGAGGTTCGCATTCGCCAGGACCTGGTGCTGACGGCGCTCGGCCGCCGCCCGGCCGATCGCTCCTTGCGGGTCGGCAAGTTGCTCGATGTGCATAGCCGCACCTGGAGCGAGGATCAGGAGATCGTCTTCAAGGGCCGGCGCATCGCCTGGGTCGGACCCGCCGGCAGCTATCCCGGCGAGGTCCGCGAGCGGGTGCACCGGCCGGATCTTGCCGCCGTGCCCGGTTTCGGCGAGGTGCACAAGCATATCGAAAGCTCGCATCTGACGCCGGAATGGGAGGCCGCGCTGGTGCTGCCGCATGGCAATACCTGGACCTGCGAGGCAAGCCACGAGTTCTCCAACGTCAACGGGGCGCGCAATCTCGAGTTCTGGTTCGAAGCGCGTCGCCGCGGCTCGCCGCTCAAGATCTTTCCGCAGCCCGGCTCGGCGGTGCCACCCACGGCCTATGAATGGGGCGGCGGCTGGTATGGCCGCGATGAGCAGGCGCGCTTCATGGGCGAGAGCCTGATGGTGACCGGGCTCGACGAGGTCATGGACTGGCCAGCGGTCTGGAATCCCGACAATCCGTCCTACAAGCGGCTCTGGGGCATGATCGAGGCGACATTCGCGGCGCGCGGCGTCGTCGAAGGCCATGCCTCTGGCTTGCGGGATCTGCCCTCCATCAACGCCTTTGCCGCGGCCGGGCTCGCCTCCGACCACGAAGTGCAGACTCCGGAGGAAACCTGGGACAAGCTCACGCGCGGTCTGTTCATCGAGCTGCGTGTCTACGCGATGGACGAGATCGTCAAATGGCTGCTCGCGAAGGGCCTTCAGGACTGGTCGCAGATCGCGTTCACGACGGATGACCGCAGTGCCAGCCACACGCTCGAGCTCGGCGCCAGCGACCATAATGCGCGGGTTGCGATCGAGGCCGGCCTTGCGCCGGAAATCGCCATCCAGTGTCTCACCATCAATCCGGCGCGGCACATGCGCCTCACGCCGTTCGTCGGCAGTCTGGCTCCAGGGCGCTTCGGCGATGTGGTGCTGCTTTCGGATGTTGCCAAACTCACGATCGCCGAAGTGTGGGCCGATGGCGTCCAGATCTCCGAAGGCAAGCGCTACGTCGGCCAGGTGCCCGAGATCCTCTGGCCGGACTGGGCAACGAAGACGGTCAACATCAAGCGCTCGATCAAGCCTCAGGATTTCGAGCTGCGGGCCGAGCCCGGCCGCACCACGATGCAGGCGGCCGTGATCCGTCCCTTCCATTGGCATCCCGAATTCTACACGCTTGAACTGCCGGTGCGTGACGGTGCCGTGCAGCGCGATGAGAGCGAGGCCATCACCAAATTTGCGATCGTCGACCGCTTTTCGGGCGACGGGCGCATCGCAAAGATGTTCTGGCGCGGTTGCGGACCGCGCACGCCGGAGACGGCAGTTGCCTGCTCGGTGGCGCACGACAAGCACAATATCTGGGTGGTCGGCTCGTCCGACGCGGCAATGGCCAAGGCGGTGAACGCGCTGATCGAACTTCAGGGCGGATGGGCGCTGGTGCGCGAGGGCGAGCTCGTTGCAACCGTGCGCTTCGAGGTCGGCGGGCTGATGAGCTGCCGCTCGGCGCAAGCGCTCGATGCCGAGATGCAGGCGCTCTACGCGGAGGGGCGCAAGGTCGACTGGATGTATGAGCCGACCTACCGGCCACGCTGGTATCCGGGATTCCCCGAGCGGCTGATGTTCGCGACGCTGACCTGCGCGCCCTGGAGCTGGGTGCTGGTGGCGCCGTGTGAACAGGCGCCGCTCGGCTTCATCAACGTGCAGACCGGCGAAGCACACCCGGTGGTCTGGTAGGGGGAGGATTGGGATGAACGAGATGACGAAGCCGCAGGCCGCCTCCACGGAGCCGGCGCCGCGCGCAGCTGCTGGAGCGCTCGATCGCATCTTCGGCCTCACCGAGCGTGGCACGAGCGTCGGCCGCGAGGTGATGGCCGGCGCGACGACGTTCGCGGCGATGGCCTATATCATCGCCGTGAACCCGGCCATCATGTCCAACGCGGGAATGGATCGTGCCGATCTGGTCAGCGCCACGGCACTCGCCGCGATTGTCGGCTCGGTGATGATGGGGCTGTGGGCCAATCTGCCGCTCGCGGTTGCGCCGGCGATGGGATCGAACGTCATCTTCACCTATGTCATCGTCAAGCAGATGGGCATGCCCTGGCAGGGCGCGCTCGCCATGGTCGCTTTCACCGGCGTTCTATTCCTGATCCTCAGCCTGTCGAAGCTGCGCGAGAAAGTCGCGAAGGACGTTCCGGAAGCACTGAAGATCGGCATTCAAGCGGCCGTCGGCACGCTCATCGTCTTCATTGCGCTGCGCGGCGCCGGCTTCGTGGTCCAGAACCCGTCGACCTACATCGCGATGGGATCGCTGCGCAGCCCGCCGGTGCTGCTGACGCTGTTCGGCCTCCTGCTCACGCCGGTGCTGGTGGCGCGCCGGGTGCCGGCGGCGCTGATCCTGTCGATCGCCGTACTCACCCTGATCGGCTTCTTCGTTCCCGGCGGCAATGGCAAGATGGTGACGTCGGTGCCTTCGGCGATCATGTCATGGCCCCGCTGGCCGACCAGCACCTTCATGGCGCTCGACATCGGCTATCTCTTCAGCCATTTCGTGGTGGCGCTGCCGCTGCTGTTCTATTTCCTGTGTGCCGAATTCTTCTCGACGCTTGGCACGCTGATCGGCGTGACGGGCGCCGCCAATTTGCGCAAGCCCGATGGCTCGATCCCGAACGCCACCGCCGCGTTTGCAACCGATGCGACGGCATCCATCGTCGGCCCGCTGCTCGGCACTTCCGTCGTCACGGCGTACATCGAGTCCATCACCGGCGTGCAGGCTGGTGGCCGCACGGGACTGACTTCGCTGACCGTTGCGGGACTCTTCTTTCTCGCGCTGTTCTTCTGGCCGATCTTCGTCATCATCCCGCCACAAGCGACTGCGCCCGCGCTGGTGCTGGTCGGTGTGTTGATGATGCAGGGGCTTGCCCGTATCGACATGACCGATCTCGTCAATGCGGTTCCGATCGTGCTGACGCTGCTCGTTACCGTGCTGACCAACAACCTCATCAACGGAATGGCCCTGGGCACGCTGAGCTACATCGCCCTGGAAGTGGCTGTCGGCCGGCGGTCGCAGATTCCGGCGATGGTGTGGGGGCTCGGCGTCGTGTTCATCGCTTACGCGATCGTGATCGCCCAGATCTTTTGACGGGCGCTACGCCGCGAGATCCAGCAATTTGCACGATCCGCGCACCAGCGCCTTGCGGCCGGCCGGTGTCATTGCGGGCGCGCCGTCATCGACGACGACGAGGCCGAGCTTGACGAGGCTTTCGACGACATATGCCTTCGCGAGGCGACCGTTCGACACCGGGTTGCGAAGCGCCTTCAGCGCTTCCCACTGGTCGGGTGAAAGATCGAAGTCGAAATCATTGCTCATGTTGCCTCAAGCGATCGTACCGTTCGCGCGCCTCTGTTAACGGCGCTGCATGAAGACCATGCGACGACAATGAGTCGGGAATTCGGTGGGCGGTTTAGAACTTCTCTTCACGAATTGCCGCACTTCGTTGCGCCACAAGAGTTAAGATCGTTCGCGCACGAATATCGTCCCGATCTGCGATCACTAATTGATGATTGGCTCTTGATCGCGCGGAGCTACCGCAGTGCACGGGAAGTATTGCTGTCCCATTCTGCGTCGCGATATGCACACAAATCGTGAGGCGAGGGAGTGCGGGACTCTGCTACGTTGATTCGCAGGGGATTGGCTTCACACGACAGGAGTGTGAGTGCATGAACAGGCTGGTGGAAATTCGCAGTCAGGAATTCCTGTGCCGGGAGCGCGCCGCGCTGGATTCGGAGCGCCGGGTGTTCTGGCTCGCGCAGGCCCAGGAATGGGAGCAGCGCGCGCTCGACGAAATTGCGTACCACTTTCGGGAGTGCAACCCCGTCCGGGCTGAATTGGCTGCCGCCTGAGGCCAGACGACGGACGTGATCGCCGTCTACTGATAAGTCGCCACGATATCGGACACTGCGCGCTCGAGCTGCTGTGCGGTGGCGCATTGGCGCACCACGCTGCAAAAGGTCGCATAGCGCGGCATCTCGGAATCGCCAAAGCCCCAGGCGAGCCGGCCCTCGGGATTGAGCCAGACCAGCCGCTTCGAGCGCTCGGAGATCCGGCGCAGAATGTCGGCGCGCGGATCGAGATTGTTGCTGCGGGCGTCGCCGAGCACGATCACCGTCGTCTGCGGCGTCAGCGCGCTCATGAAATCCTTCTCGAAATCGACCAGCGACGAGCCGTAGTCGGATGAGCCGAAGCCGACTTTGGACATGATCTCGGCCATCGCTTCTTCCGGCGATTTCGATTCCAGGATGTCGCTGACCTCGATCAGGTGCGAGGAGAAGGCGAAGGAGCGGACGTCGTCGACCACCTCGTGCAGCGAGTGGATCAGGAGCAGGAAGAAATCGGAGACCTGCGCGACCGAGCCGGAGACATCGCAGAGCGCGACGATTTTCGGCCGGTCGCGGTGCTTGCGCTTCCACGCCGTGAGGAAGGGCACACCGCCCCAGGCCGCATTGCGGCGCAGCGTGCGGCGGACGTCGAGATGCCCGCGGCGCTGGCGCTTGCGTGGCTTGGAATAGCGCTCGCGCAGGCGGCGCGCGATCTGGCGGATGAGGGCGCGCATCTCGGCGACCTGGCGCCGCTCGATGCGCGCAAGTGGCGCATTGCGCAGGATCTCGTTGCGCAGGTTCTCGGCCTCTTCGCGGGCATAGAGCGCGAGCCCCTGGGAGACGGTGTCGCGGACCGCTTCGCGCAAAGCGTCGAGCGCGGCGCGCAGGCGCTCGGCCAGCGCGGGATTGGTTGCAGTCAGCTGGTCGAGGTCGTCGCGCAGGCGCTGAAGGCCCATGGCGTCGAGGATGCGGCTGGAGAAGATGCCGCGCTGCGTGGAATAGCGGATGTCGGACAGGGACGCGGCGCCGGCCGCGCTGGCGATCGCGGCCGCGGTCGCATTGCGATCCTGCGACAGCAGCATCTGCGCGAGCGGGCCTAGTTCCTCTTGCGGCGAGCCGCCGCCCGCATCACTGGCCGCGCCGGAAGAGGGCGTTTGATCCGTATCCAGCGACGCATCCTCGTCAGCGCCCTCAGGCTGCTCCTGCCGCGGCTGCGGCTGGCTGAAGAACAGGTCAAAGCAGTCGCCGAGCGCGAGTTTCTCGTCCTGCGATTTGGCGAGCGTCAGAAGCAGGGTGTCGCGCAGGATGGTCCGGTCTGAAAAGCCGACCTGCGCAACCGCGCGCATCGCATCGATGCTTTCGGCGGGCGAGACGTGTACGCCCGCACCACGTGCTGCCCGAAAGAAACGATGGATGTTCTCGCGCATCGGCGTCAACCGAAGACGTTGGATCGTGCTGCCTTGGCAATGAAGGTCGTGATCTGGGGCTGGGCCGCCTCGATATCGGCCTCGTATTTCAGGAGCACGTTGAGCGTGTCCTTGACGATCTCGGTGCCGAGTTCGGAAGCCTGAAGCAGCACCAGCACGCGCGCCCAGTCGATGGTCTCGCTGACCGACGGCAGCTTCTTCAAATCCAGCGAGCGGATCTCGTGGATGAATCCGACCATCTGCCGGCGCAGCGTCTGCGAGATGCCGGGCACGCGGCTCTCGACGATGCGCTCTTCCAGCCGCTGCTCGGGGAAGCCGATATGCAGATGCAGGCAGCGCCGCTTCAGGGCATCGCCCAGGTCGCGCTCGCTGTTGGAGGTGAGGATCACCGTCGGCGGTGTGATGGCGGAGACGGTGCCGAGTTCGGGGATCGTGACCTGGAAGTCCGAGAGGATTTCCAGCAGCAGCGATTCGAATTCGGCATCCGACTTGTCGATCTCGTCGATCAGCAGCACGCAGCCGCCCGGCTGCTCCAGCGCCTGGAGCAACGGCCGCGGCTCGACGAACTCCTTGGAGAAGAACACGTCGCCGAAATCGTGGAGCTGATCGAGCGCAGCGTGCAGCGTCTGCGCGCCGCCGAGCACCTCGCCGAGCTTGTCCTTGAGGATCTGCGTATAGAGAAGCTGCTTGGCGTATTTCCACTCATAGAGCGCCTTGGCCTCGTCGAGGCCCTCGTAGCATTGCAGGCGAATCATCTTCATGCCGCGCCAGGCGGCGATCGCCTTGGCAAGCTCGGTCTTGCCGACGCCCGCAGGGCCCTCGACCAGGATCGGCTTCTCGATCTGCTGCGACAAATAGACGGCGGTCGCGATCTGCCGGCTCGCGATATAACCCTGCGCGGCGAGGCCGCTCTCCACTGCCTCGATCGCGGTCGAGGGCTTCTGTTCAGCCACGAATGGGCGCTCCCAAAGGTCTTGCTTGAGGCTTGTTCTGCCTGCGTTCCAGGCAAAGAACAAGCCTCGTTTGGGAGACATCAGACCCGCGTGAACGGCGTTTTTTCCGTTTAACGCAAATACTTGAGCGGTTTGCTGATCGCGCGGTCAGTGCCGCAGCAGCTCCGGCTTCCGGATCGTCTGCCGGACCTCGGCGCCGCAATCGGCGCATTCATAGACGAAGTCGATCTTGGCAAGACTCCAATGCGGTTCGACCTCGCGCACATACATCGGCAGGAACCCCATGCAGGTGGGGCAATTCACAGGCGCGATCTCGACATCCTGATGATGCTGTACATAAGCCGGCATCTCGGTTCTCCTTCGCAGGCGACCACCAAACCCCGCGCAAAACCTACTGCCGGTTGCCGCAAGGCCGTCATCAACTCTTTCGAACAGAGGCGGAACGGCGGGCATTTGTCGTTCGCTGTGACATTCTTGTTACGTCCCTGTACTGTAACGGGCAGATCAAATGCCTATTTCACAGGCCGATCCGGTTCTCGGACCTTCACTGCAACGATAAGGGAGCAACCCCATGACGCATGCCATTCGCTTTCACAAGACCGGCGGGCCGGAAGTCCTGGTCTGGGAGGAGGTCAGTGTCGGCAAGCCCGGACCGGGCGAGGCGCGCATCCGCCACACCGCCGTCGGTCTCAACTTCGTCGACATCTACAACCGTTCGGGTCTTTATCCGGCGCAGCTGCCGAGCGGGCTCGGCAGCGAGGCTGCGGGCATCGTCGAGGAGATCGGGCCAGGTGTCACCGATCTGAAGCCGGGCGATCGCGTCGCCTATGGCGCCTCGCCGCTTGGCGCCTATTCCGAGGCGCGGCTGATCCCCGCCGACCGTCTGCTGAAGCTGCCTGACGGCGTCGACGACAAGACGGCGGCGGCGATGATGCTGAAGGGGCTGACGACGCAATATCTGATCCGGCAGACCTATCGGGTGAAGGCGGGCGACACGATCCTGCTCCATGCCGCGGCTGGTGGTGTTGGCCTGATCCTGAGCCAATGGGCCAAGCATCTCGGCGCGACCGTGATCGGCACCGTGAGCAACGACGAGAAGGCAAAGCTGGCCAAGGCGCATGGCTGCGACCATGTCGTCATCTACACGCGCGAGGATTTCGTGAAGCGCGTCGACGAGATCACCGGCGGCAAGAAGGTGCCGGTGGTCTACGACTCCGTCGGCAAGGACACGTTCCTGAAATCGCTGGACTGCCTCGCGCCGCTCGGCGTCGCTGTGCTGTTCGGCCAATCCTCCGGCGCGGTCGAGCCACTCAATCTCGGCCTGCTCGCCCAGAAGGGCTCGCTCTACGTCACCCGTCCGACGCTGTTTACCTATGCCGCCAAGCGCGAGAGCCTGGTGGCGATGGCGGGCGAGCTGTTCGACGTCGTCAAGTCCGGCGCGGTCAAGATCGAGGTGCACCAGACCTATCCGCTGAAGGACGCGGCCAAGGCGCATGCCGACCTCGCCGCGCGCAAGACGACGGGATCGACCGTGCTCCTGGTGTGACGTTCTGCCGGACGCTGACGCAGACCGCCCGGGCCTGCGTCACGTTCGTTCGTGCTTGCGCAGGTCGCGGACGTGATCGAGGCGGATCGCCTGGAGGTCGACATCTTCAGGCGGAACGTGGGGAAGGGCGGCCTCGGCCAGGATGGCCTCGGTGACGTCCTCGACCGAGCTCTCCGCGATCTCGTGGATGAACGAGATGTTCTGGTATTCACCCGAGGCAACGCGCAAGATGACCTCGCGCCTCGTGATTTCAGGATCGACGACAGCCTCGCGGCCGCGCCGCCCGTAGTCGATCATCACGACGAAATACTGCATGAGACGATCCTGCCGCGCCCCCACGGTCGGGAGCGCGGCAGAGTATTTCCGAAAAACAGAATTAAGTCAAGTCCGATTTCCAAAAATCGGAAATCGGCGGCCTATTTGCCCTTCTTGCGGGGGCGCGCCGACTTGGCGCGCAGCCGTTCGAGCTGACCCTTGGGCATGGAGAGGCAGATCTCGCCGACCCAGTCGAGCTTGACGCCGACGATCGGCTTGGCGTTGAAGCTGGTGAGATTGACGACGGAAGGGGATTTGCCCCGCTCGATGGTCTTCAAATAGCGTTCGCCGGTCTTGAGCCGGACCACGGCCTCTTCGCCGTAGAAGCTCGACAGCGGATGACGCTGGTCCTTGTAGACCACGATCACGTCACCGCTCTCGTATTTGGGCAGCATCGAATCGCCCACGATCTCGAATGCAATCGTCTCTTCCATGATGGGGAAGGGCAGCGCGATGTCGCCGAGACCCTCCGGAGGAACCTGCTCATAGTCCGGCTCAATCACGGCGCCGGCACCCACGCGACCCATGATCGGCGCGAGATTGAGCTCGAGATATTCCATGATCGGAATGATCTCCGAGGCCTTCACCAGGCGCTCGCCACCAAGAATCTCCGAGACTGCGCCTGGGCGCACGCCCATCGCTGCCGCCAGGCCCCCCTTGCTTTTGCCTGTCTTCTCCAGGCCCCGCTCGATCATTGCAACGTCCAACATGGTGATTCCCTCGATTGCCCATCGTCTTGCCTCTTGTAATCCGAAATTCGGAATTGATACAATTATGAATATCAGAAATACGGCTTGACTCTCGCTTCGGAATACCGGAATGTGTGTTTCGCCTCCCGGTCGCGCGATCGGAGGAGGTGCATCACAGGACAGCAGCATGGAACCGGGGCATTGGCCGTCGGAGCACTCCGACGCGCTTCGCGACTATTTTCTCAAGGGAATATCTTATGCGGAGATCGGAAGACGGATTAACGCAAGGTTTGGAACGGCTTACACGCGCAGCGCAGTGGCCGGCCGCGCCAAGCGGCTCGGGCTCGTTGCGCCGGAACGGGTGACGAGCCCGTCGATCGTGCCGTCGCTGCCGGGCGAGGCCGGTCACCTTTCGCCGCGCCGGCCGGCGTTAAATCTGCCGCCGAAGTCTGCACTGAAGCCCGCGCGGGTCAAGTTGCGCTGTGTCGGCGTCCAGCCGCGCCTCGTCCAGCTGGTCGATCTTGCGCCGGCCGACTGCCGCTACCCCTATGGCGGTGACAAGGACGGGGAGGAGATCGCCTTCTGCGGCCACCCGTGCCAGCCGGCCTCCAGCTATTGCGCGCCGCATGCGCGCCTGACGCGCCGCTCCGGGGCTGCATCCGCCCGTGTCGCGGGTCCCGTCGTGCTGAGGCTGGTCTCCGCCGCCTGAAAGTGCGCTCGCCCGTTCAATCGTCAATCTTGCAAGGAGTATCCGAGTGGGACGTGTCCGACGCAACAGATCCTACAAATTGGCACAGATCTACGACCGGCGGTCGCGCGAGGTGCCATTCAATGCGGACGTGGCGGAGGTCGAGATCGACAATCCGCTGGCACTCGATCCCGGCGAGAAGATCATGGCGATCCGGTCGATCCGCAGCGATCCCCTCGGCCGCCTGCACTCGCACCACCAGATCGACGAGGCACAATACCGCGGCGGGCGCGCCTTCCAGAACGATTGGGAGCGGGCGGAGCGGGGCCCTCAGGCGATGGACCCAACCCGCGAATATGTCGATGGCGCCCGCACGCGCGAGCCCGTCACCGAGAGCCAGCGCAAGGCGGTGCTGCGGCTGAACCGGGTCGAGCGCGAGCTCGGCACCGACGGCGCCGCGCTGGTGCACGACGTGCTGGTGCTGGGGCTGACCATGGATCAGATCGGGCAGCGTCGCGCCGTCCGTACGCAGCGCTGGAACGACTATTTTGCGCGGCGGTTTCGCGAATGCCTGGACCGGCTGGCACTGATCTACGGCTTTGCGACGGAGGCGGGGACGCAGCGTGCAGACCAGCGCAGATGATTGCGGCACGCCGGCGGTCTCGGCCGCCGGCGTGCCGGTCTGCTGCCTACGGATGCGGTACAATCTGGTAAGGCGTCGTGTAGGGCTCGACACGGAGCGAGGCGTTGGCCAAAAGCCCGATCCTGGCGGTCGGCGCCTGCTGCAATTCGCCGTTCGGGCCGCGATGCACGTTGTATTGCCAGACGGTGAGGTCACCCTTCTGCGCCAGCGCGTGCGCAACCGCGCTCGCGTCATTGCCGCCGAGCGCCTGAAGCTCCTCCGCCGACAGTCCGACGACGATTTCATCCTTGATGGTGACGATCTTGAACAGATTCATCTTGGTCTCCTGCGCCCATGCGCCTTGTATCGAGAGGGTGAAAAGCGCAACCGCGGCGCCCTTGATGAGATCGCAGCGAGAAAGCATGCCGTCGTCCTTTGGTGCTGACGCGCGCCCGAATCGGTTGAGTCCGTCAGCCATGGCGCCCGTGATCTGCGTGGCCGTATCGCAACGCTTGGTCGTCCGATCTTGAACAACGGTTCATCGGCGGCAGTCGTCCTGAAGGCGAAGGGAAATCTCGGGACCTCGCCCCTTTGCCTGCGCCAGGCCGCAGTACAAGGTGACGGATCACGGCCCCGACCTGATCTTCCAGGGCGCCTTCGACGAGATGCAACGTGCCGACAAGAAGGCCGATCCCAAGGCGCTTGCCGCCTCGGCTTCGCGGGCGCCCCGATCAGGACTTTGGAGACCGGCTGCGAGATCGACGTTCATTTCGTCGACGATACAACCGCCGAGGTGGGACTCAACAATTACGTGTATTCGCTGAAGAAGCGTTAGGTCGCCTGCGTCAATGCCCATTCATACCGGAAACAAGGCGAAATGCTGTGCCGATTGACAGCAACCAGGGCCGCATGCGTGACTGATGCCGCTTCTTGACGCAGGTGGGTGACGGCGGTCCATATTCCTGTTATCCGGAATTGCGGTGGTGCGATGCGGACGAAGCATCGCTAAGCTGTTGGTCGGGCTTGCCGGAAGGGTTGTTTCTTGGCATAAGTACAACCTGTTCGGTTGAGCCGGGTGTGCTAACCCGCCGGGGGGCCCAGCCGAAAGTTCGTCCTCGCCATGGCACCCCGCTTATGGTGTTCGGCTCTCGAGTGGGACGATCAGGAAGACCGATGCTTGTCATAGGTGCGAGATGAAGAACCTCAATTTCGCGGCTGAACTGCACCTCAAGCTCGGCGCGCCTGCGAGCGGCACGGTCGAAAGCCTGCGCCTGCTCCGCGCTTTTTTGAAGCTCGCGCCTCGCCAGCGTTTCGAGGTCATCAAGCTCGTTGAAGACCTCGCCACCGAAGAAGCCCTTCCCGAACACCCCCTGTCCTGAGCCGGGCCGCACGTCTTACGCCTTTTCCTTCGTTTTCCTGCCCAAGCCGGACCGCCGGGGGAGGTTTGCCCCCAGGTTCGCCGCTGGAATGCGGTCCGGCAAGTGTGGTATTCAGCTAAGAAAAAGGGAGGAGTGTGACCATGAGCGAACCGAAGCTCGAAGTTCCGGCCGAACTGCGCGACTTGGCCGAGAAGACGATCGACCAGGCGGAAAAGGCATTCGGCATGTTTTTCGATGCCGCCACCAAATCGATGTCATCCGTTCCGGGAGCAGGGACGGAAGTGTCGAAGCAGGCGCTCGCTTTCACCGAGCAGAACATGAAGTCGGCGTTCGAGCATGCGCGCAAGCTCGTTCATGCCACCGACCTTCAGGAAGCGATGCGAATCCAGTCCGACTTTCTGCGCAGCCAGTTCACCAGCGCCGGAGACCACATGCGCCAGATGACCGGCAGTCTCATGCAGCCGGGCAAGGGCAAATCCTGATTCCCGGTCTGTCCGCCGCGTGCCTACAAATTGATCTTGCGCAGCATTGAGATCCGGATTTCGATGCTGGTGCAGGTCCATGATGGGCCACCGAATGGTTTCTCATTCGCCGTCCATCATCCTTTCTGCTGATCCCTGTCGGTCCTCCGGCAGGGATTTGCATTTTGTGACAAGTGTCGCGATCGGCCGGCGCCCTATGGACGCAGCGACCCGATATAGGCCGCGATGTCGCCGGCCTCGGTCCGGCTCAAGGGAAAGCTCGGCATCTTCGGATGCGGGTCGAGCAGGAAGAAGGCGAGCTTCTCCGGACTGAAGTCCGGCCGGCGCGCAACGGATGCGAAGGAAGGGACGTCGGCACTGGCTTCCGCCTGGCCATTGGCCACGACATGGCAACTTGCGCACCAGCGCTTGGCCAGGTCGGCACCGTGACCGGCATCGGCGGCGAGAGCGGATGAGGAACTCGAGGCCACGGCAAGCAGCAGGCAAATTCGTCTCAAATGCTGGTGCATCGGGCACCCCTCATGCGTTCGCTTGCGACCACCGTGCTCATCCGCAGCACGATCCCGGAAATTGGGAGAGATCGATGCGGGCGATGATCGACCGCAGCAGCCTGCGGACCGAACGATAGAGATGCCGCACGAATCCTGGCGTCCTTGTCGCGGGCAGGCCCAGCCGTTTCGTATCAAGGCTTTCGATGTAGTGCGACACGTGCCTCTCCGAGATTGTGAGACCCTGTCTATCGTGGCCGGCCCGGAGCCGCCTTGATCTGCCGCAAGGCGTCCCCGGCTAGTAGTCGCCGGGGTTCATGATCATCGGACTTTTCGTTTCGGCCGGCGCGAGCGCGCTGCTGGCGCTGTCGCGCAGGAAGCGGTCGAGCGTCGCCTGGATCTTCTCCTTGACCGCGTCGGGTCCGCGATCGCTCATCTCGATGTGCTGCGCACCGGTGTGGACGATGTCGATGCCACGCGCCTTGGCCTCATCCGGCGTCGGCAGCACGCCCGGGTCGGTCAGGAAATGCGGATCCTTCGAGCGGAACGACAGGATCTTCATGTTGTCGCTGAGCACGAAAGGCACCCGAAGATTGTCGAGTGTGATCACTTTCGACACCAGCTCCGGGTGTTGATGGGCGACATACATGGACACGTCGCCGCCGTTGGAATGACCGACGAGGGTGATGTGGTCGTAGTCGGCGTTCTCCTGCCGCCTCTTCAGTTCGCCCAGGGTGAAGAGGATATTGGCCTCGCAGCGGATATAGACTTCACGCCGGCCGACATATTGCTGGCCGACATGGGTCATTAGCGGCGGATCGCTGGGCAGGTCCTGCTGGATGCTGGCGACGAGATAGCCGCGCGCCGCGAGCGCGTTGGCGAGGAAGGAATACTCGGTGGCCTTGACGGTATTGCCGTTGCTGATGATGGCGAGCGGCAGCTTCCAGAGACCGAGATTGGCCTTGGTCTCGAAATCGCGCCGCACCGCGATTTCGACCGAGATTGGCCGCTGGCGCGAGGCATCGAACAGGGTCCAAACCTCATGGCGGATCGCGAACCGGCTGACGACGAAATATTCGCCGACGCCGAGGACGCAAAGAAACGCCAGAATTGCAAACACCCTCTTCATGGTTCCGTCCCAATCACTTTCGACTGAAAATGGTCATTGGAAGCCCCCGGATCGAGCGATCGTGAGCAGTTTACGGGATTAAATTTAGGCAAGTCTGTGAGCAAGGCCGCAAAAGGGCCGCATGCCGGGCATGCGGCATGAGGGCTTGGCAGCTAGAGGCAGCCGCTCCTGCCGCGTTCGGCGCAGAGCCGGAATGCGCTCGACAGCGTGAACAGGAAACGCGGGCTGCGGCGCTCGTTGTCCGGCGCCCGGTAGCTCAAGGGGACGGCCACGCCGAGATCGGCCTGGAGATCGTCCCACAGGAAGAACCGCGCGCCGGCTCCGGCTGATGTCAGCGACAGGCCGTCGCTCAGCCGGTAGCCGTCGTTCCAGACTGCGCCGGCGTCGCCGAAGGCATAGAGCTGGTAGCCGGTCCAGTAGCGGAAATTGAGCTTCTGGTCGAAGCGCAGCTCGAGCGAGCCGGCAAGGCCGTTGTCGCCGCTGATCTCGGCTGCGCCGTAGCCCCGGCCGAAGGCCGCGCCGCCGAGATAGAACTGCTGCGAGGTGAACAGCGGCCGCGATGCCGTCTGGCTCGCCGCCGAGAGCTTGAGCGACCAGGCGCCGTTGAGCGTCTGGTAGCGCGTGAACCAGAGGTTCAGCACCGAGAAGTTCGATGACGCACCGTCGCGCGACAACAGGTCGTCGTCGAAATGCGATGCGCCGAAGACGTCGAGGCCCTGACGATAGGTCAGCGTTGCGAAATTGGTGCCGCCGAAGCGGTCCTGGAGCCGGTAGTCGGCGGTCAGGCTCGCGGTCCGGATGTGGTCGTTGTACCAGGGGCCGTAAAGATCATGCTCGGACACGTTGCTGAAGGCGCCAGCCATGGTGAGTGTCAGTGCCGACGATTGCGACATGAAGGGCACGGTGCTTGCCCGTACCTCGAAAGCTTCGGTCGTGGTGATGTCGCTGTCGAGGCGGCGGGCATCGCCGGGCCGGACCGCGCTATAGAGGACGGACGCGCCGAGGCGCACGCCGTCGACGCCGATAGGCGCGTCGTAGGACAGTCGCGCAAAGCCGAGCTCGCGCGGATCGTTGGCAATGGTCGACAGGTTGACCGCCAGCGTGTCGCCGGGCGTGAGGTAGGAATTGAACGCGCCGGTCGCATAGGTCTGCCAAGGGCCGACCGAGGACGAGCCGAGATTGTCCAGGCCGAACGATGTGAACACGTGCCAGGTCTTCAAATAGACGGTGAGGCGGAAGCGGCCGGTGGCACCGCCGATCTCCTCCAACGCGGTATCGGTGATCCGGACGCCCGGCCTGCCGTTGATGAGGAAAAGCTGGCGTTCGAGCGTTGCCAGGCGCGATGGCTGCTCGGCCAGAACCGGCCCGAGCATCGGCCTCACGCCGAACTGCTCGGCGCCGTCGCCTTTCAGTTCGGCCTGCACGATGGCGCCCTCGATCACCTGGATCCGGACCATGCCGTCGGCAATGTCCTGCGGCGGCACGACGGCCCGGCTCAGATGGAATCCATCGGCGCGGTAGAGGTCGCTGATCGCGCCGGCGATCGCGGCGAGGTCCGCCTGTGAGACCTTCTTGCCGATATAAGGCTGATAGACCGCGGCGATGCGGTCACGGGAGACGATGTGGGCCCCGGTGACATTGATGCCGCGCAGCACGAACTGAGGCTTGGTATCGCCGCCGGTGTTGGGCTGGCTGACCGTCGGTAGCTTGACCGGAGGCCGGCTCAGCGTTTCCCGCTCGGTTTGGTTTTCAAAGTATTTCTCGGGCTGGCGCGGATCAAAACCCGGCTGGTTCGCCTGTTGTGCGAAGGATTGCGGAACTCCCGTGAAGATTGGTGCCAACAGCACCAACGCGGTAATGAGGAACCGCTTCTCAACACGCGCCGCGAACCCGTCTCCGTAGTTTGACGGAGATTTTCCCATAGGGCGGTAAGGGTTCGTTAGTCGCATGATTTTTCATAGTTTTTTATGGTCAATGATTGGTTAATGCGGCTGCTCGGCTCGCCAGTTCCCGCTAATTCTCTCTTGAGTGATTTCGGATACGCCTCCGGTCCGGCTGTAACGCGGACTGAGGATCGGCATGCTCGGCGGAATTGGAATGCGGTGCGCCTTCGCGGCGGTGCTGACCCTGGGAATGGCTTCCGGTGCACTCGCTGCGGAGGATGGCGTCTGGTCGGTCAGCAAAGCCGCCGGCGAGGTCTGGGTCGCCACCAACGGCGCGCAGCAGGTGTCGTTGAATCAGCAGGAGGCGCTCAAGCCCGGCGACACCATTCGCACCGGACGTAACGGGCGCGTGCTGCTTGTCCGTGGTGAGGAAACGATACTGATCTCTCCCAACTCGGTGGTCGGCTTGCCGGCGGAGAAGAAGGACGGCCTCTCGACCACCATCATCCAGCAGGCAGGTTCGATCCTGCTCGAGGTGGAGAAGCGCAACGTCAAGCATTTCGAGGTCGAGACGCCCTATCTCGCCGCCGTGGTCAAGGGAACGCAGTTCAGCGTCACCGTGAATGCGGGCAGCACCAGGGTCGGCGTGCTCCGTGGCCAGGTCGAAGTCTCCGACTTCAAGACGGGACAGATTGCTCAGGTCATGCCCGGACAAGTGGCCACTGCCTTTGAGCATGGCAAGCCCGGCCTCAGCCTGAGCGGTGCGGGGACGTTCAACCCGATCGAACATGGCAAACCGCGCGCCTCGACGATCGAGCGAATTCCCGTGCCGAAATCGGGACTGTCGGCGCCGCGTAATGCGGCGAGCGGCCATGCGATCCATGCGCTCGGTCCGATCGACAAGGGGACCAAGGCAAACGGTGCGCCGAAGCCGTCGGATCGGACGGCCGGAGGTCAGCCACCCAGGGCCGGCGTCGTGCGCATCTCGAGCTCGCTCGGCGAGGTCAAGCTGAACGTCCATAAGGTCACGCACGGGCTCGCCCACGACGCAATTGCGCCGGGGCGCGTGCGCAACGCGAACGCGAGCACCGGTACCGAGACGGTCTGGAGCGATACGAAGGCGAGCACGACGACCACGGCTGCCAGCAGCTCCGCCGTAACGGCGGCCACCTCGTCGTCAAGTGCGACGACGACCGTTGCGACCACCGCTGGGTCGACCTTCGATGCGTCCGGAGGAGGCCCCGGAAAGGGAAGCAACGGGAATAGCAAGGACAACAACGGTAACGACAACAACGGTGCCACCGGTAACGGCAAAGGCAACAATGGCGGCGGTAACGGCAGCAACGGCCACGGAAGTGCCTACGGTCACAACAGACGCTGAGGCGATTTCCTAGGGGAAGAGGGGGCGCACTCGCCGAAGCGGGTGTGCAGGAGGATCGGGTGAAACGCTATCGGCCGCATATTCTTGTCGTGATCGCGCTGGCGGTCGTGCTGTCCACGGGATGGCATGGTGCGCTTCGCAACGCGCTCACCGATCTGCGGTTCGCCTGGCAATCGCGTGCCGCCAGCGGCAATGTCGTCGTGGTGGCCATCGACGCGCCCTCGATCGACCAGATCGGGGTATGGCCCTGGCCGCGCCGGCTCCACGCGGAGCTGTTGCACAAACTCGAAAGTGCCGGCGCGCAGGACGTGGCCTTCGATGTCGATTTCAGCACGCCGTCGGATCCGGCCTCCGACGAGGCGTTCGTCAAGGCGCTTCGAGCGGTCGGCGGCTCGACGATCCTGCCGTCCTTCAAGCAGCCAGCGCCGAATGGTGGCGCGCCTCACGTCAATCGCCCCCTGAAGCCGTTCGGCAACCAGTCGTGGCCCGCCGTCGTCAATGTCGCGGTTGAATCCGACGGACTCGTTCGCCGTTATCCGGTCGGCGAGAAGCTCGGCGACGCATTGATGCCGTCGATGGCCGTCGTGCTGGCTGGGCAGGACGCTAATCGGCGGTCCCCCTTCCTTATCGACTTCAGTATTCGAGCGGCCTCCATTCCGCGTGTCTCCTATGCCGACGTGCTGCACGGCGATACCGCCACACTCGACAAGCTGAGAGACAAGAAGATCATCGTCGGTGCGACTGCGCTCGAGCTGGGTGACCGGTTCAGCGTTCCAAATGGCGGCATCGTCTCGGGGCCCGTCCTGCAGGCGCTGGCGGCGGAATCGATCCTCCAGCACCGGATGCTGCGCTGGACGTCCGATGCCGGCATGATCCTCGGCCTGGGTGTGATCTGCCTGCTGATGATGTATTCGTGGCGCCGGTTGGCATCGGGATATCGCGTTGCGGTCCTCATCGCCGCCGGGGCGGCGGTCGAACTGACCGCGGCCCTTGTGCAGGCAAGATGGCCCTTCGTCGTCGACACATCGCTGTTCCACATCGCGATCATCGCTTATCTGACGGCGATCGCGCTTGACGAGATCGATTTCCGCGGTCTCCTGGGACGCATCGCCGAGAGCCGCTTTCATCGCATCGCCATGTCGCTCGGCGACGGTCTCGTCTGCACCGACGCGGCTCACCGGATCACGGTCTGGAATCCCGGCGCGAGCGCGATCTTCGGCTATATGCCGGCCGAGATCATCGGCCGCCCGTTCGACACGCTGTGCGCCGCGCCGGCGGACGGCGCCGCAAGGCCGTCCATGCACGATGCCGCGCGCCAGGCACTCCTCGTCCCCGGCGGGGCGGTCGTCGTCGAGTTCGAGGGCCGGCGCAAGAACGGTGAAACCTTCCCCGTCGAAGCGAGCTTCTCGGGCTGGCAGGGAACGGACGGCTTCCAGTATGGAGCGATCCTGCGCGACATCTCGGTCCGCAAGCGCGAGGTCGAACGCGTCAGATATCTCGCCGAACACGACGCGCTGACCGGTCTTGCCAACCGCAACATGCTGCATGCCGGCCTTACCGGTCTGATCGCCGCGGCAGAGCGGCGGTCTTCGGACGTTGCGCTGCTCGTGCTGGGGCTCGACGGCTTCCAGCAGATCAACGACATGCTTGGACATTCGGCCGGCGACCTCGTGCTGCGGGCCGTCGCCGAGCGGCTCCGGACCGAAGCCGATGGCAAAGCGGTCGTCGCCCGGCTCAGCGGCGACGAATTCGCCATTGCGCTCGATTGCGCGGAGGCTGGCGAACCGATTGTGGAATTCGCCGAGCGGATCGCGCTTGCGTTCGAAGCGCCGCTTGCAACGGGCACACGGCAGCACCGCGTCCGGATCAGCATCGGCGTCGCCGTCTATCCCGACGGCGGACACAACGCGGACGACCTCCTGAGCAACGGCCATCTCGCGCTGAGCCGCGCCAAGGCGACGCGACGCGGCAGCCACGTGATCTTCGAGAGTGCGATCAGGCAGGAGCTGGAGAACCGCTTGACGCTTGAGAGCGAGCTGGCGCTTGCCGCGGACCACGGTGAGTTCGAACTGTTCTACCAGCCTCAGGTTCGCCTGGTCGACGGCGGCCTGGTCGGGGCGGAAGCGCTCATCCGTTGGCGGCATCCCGTGCGCGGCTACGTCTCCCCCGGGGAGTTCATGCCGGTGGTCAATACCTCAGCGCTGTCCGAGCGGATCGCGAACTGGGTGATGGAGACGGCCTGCCGCCAGGCGCGTGCATGGGAATTGTCCGGCAACAGCGTGCGCGTCGCGATCAACCTCTCGCCGTCGCAGCTGCACTCCGGCGATCTCGCGCATGCGGTTGCGGCCTTGCTCGACGCGACGGGGCTGACGCCGGCGCTGCTCGAGCTTGAAGTCACAGAGGACATCCTGCTCCATGACGAGGGCCGCGTGCTCGACATGTTCAAGCGGATCCAGGAGCTCGGCGTCCGCGTCCTGTTCGACGATTTCGGCACCGGCTACGCAAGCCTCAGCTATCTGAAGAAATTTCCGCTCGACGGCCTCAAGATCGACCGGTCGTTCGTGCTCGATCTGCTCACCGATTCCGACGATGCCGCGATCGTCGGTTCGACCATCGGCCTCAGCAAGCAGCTCGGGCTCACCGTCGTGGCCGAGGGTATCGAGAACCGGGCTACGGCCGATTTCCTCATCAGCATGGGATGCAAGGAAGGGCAGGGCTATTTCTTCGGTCGACCGATGCCCGCGGATGCCTTCGAGCGGCAGTTCCTGACGCAGCCCCAATCCGTCAGCGCGGCCTAGCTATCTCACGACACGCGGGCTTTGATTGCTAACGCCGGCGGGCGATGGCAACGCCGAACAGGAAGGCGACGAACAGGCTCGTGAGCGGCGCTTCACGCGTGATTGCGGCGACCGTCGAGAGTGGATTACCCGGCTTTCGAGCTTCGTCGATGACATGCGTCAAGCGGTCGACAGCGGCGCGCAAGCCTCCTGCGACCTCACCGATCGTGTGGGAGACGTCGGTCGCGGCGTCGATGGCGCGCTCGGCCATGCCGGGCTGGGACGGGGGCTGCGGAATTTCGGTGCTCAAATTCGCGAACTCCGCTCTTGACGAAGTGAATGAGGCCGGCACCTTTGGCTATCCGCGCGAGCGCTCGTTAGCGGGTCCGAAGACCTTTGGCTATCCGCGACAGGCGCCGTGATGTACGGCGGGTGCCGGCCTTGCAGGGGAAATGCGGGGCGCGGGATTTTGTTCCAGGACGATTTCTCGCGCGGCGTCCTTGCACCGGGAAATACCCGTGAAACGACGGGTCCGAATCTCTGTTAGGCTAGCACCACCTTGTGGATGTCAGGAGGCTGCCGTGACCGATCGGACCATGCCGGATCGAGCCCGGCGCATCGCCTTGCTCGGCGCGCCCATCGACATGGGGGCCTCGCAGCGCGGCACCCTGATGGGCCCGGCGGCGCTGCGCACCGCCGGCCTTGCGACGCTGCTCGAGAGCCTGGACTTCGAGGTCGTCGACTACGGCGATCTCTCCGTGGCCGAGGTCAGGGACCTCGCCGACAGGCCGCCCGAAAAAGCCAATCATTACCGCGAAATCCAGCGCTGGACACGCGTGCTGAGCCGCAGAGGTTATGAGATCGCGAAAACCGGTGCGCTCCCGATCTTCCTCGGCGGCGATCACACGCTGTCGATGGGCTCGGTCAATGCCATGGCGCGCCATTGGCAGGAGCGCGGACGCGAGCTGTTCGTGCTCTGGCTCGATGCGCATGCCGACTACAATACGCCGGAGACGACGATCACGGCGAACATGCATGGCATGTCGGCCGCGTTTCTGTGTGGCGAGCCGGGGCTCGACGGCCTGCTCGGCGATGACCCGCGTGCGTCGGTCGATCCTGACAGGCTCGATCTGTTCGGCGCGCGGTCAATCGACAAGCTCGAAAAGGAGTTGATGCGCGCACGCCGGATCAGGGTTGTCGACATGCGCCAGATCGACGAGTTCGGCGTCGCCGTGCTGATCCGCCGTGTCATCGAGCGGGTCAAGGCGAGCAATGGTGTGCTGCATGTCAGCTTCGATGTCGATTTCCTCGATCCATGCGTGGCGCCTGGGGTCGGCACCACGGTGCCGGGTGGTGCGACCTATCGCGAAGCACATCTGATCATGGAGCTGCTGCACGATTCCGGCGTGGTGGGGTCGGTCGACATCGTTGAGCTCAATCCATTCCTGGACGAACGTGGTCGAACCGCGCGCACCGCGGTCGAGCTGATCGGCAGCCTGTTCGGGCAGCAGATCACCGACCGGCCGACGCCAAGCAATGCGATCGCGCCGGGCGAGTGATGCGCGCGCCGCTTGTGCATTGCAAAGAAGGGAACTGCTGTCAGCGCGGGCGGATTTAGATCAGTCATGATCGAAATCGCCTGCTTTTGAAACAGCTGCGAATTGCAAATGCAGTTCGCGGAGGGTTTCATGCGGGTCGAGCTTCAGCCGAGGATCCGCAATGAGCAGCACGATCGATGCCGACGAAAAATCTGCGCCACCAACACGCCGGCGCTTCTTGCAAGGCGGCACTGCAGTGGCGAGCGGCGCCCTTCTTGGCACGGGTGCCGCTGCGGGCGCAGAGACGAATAACCTTCCTCCCAACATTCCCGAATGGATGCAGGCGCCGGGCGAGCCGATGGGAAGCCAGCCCTATGGGGCGCCTTCGCCGTTCGAGAAGGGGGTCGTCAAGAACATCTCGAAGGCTCTCAAGCAATATATCTCGGCGTCCAGCCGGACGCCCTTGCAGGAGCTCGACGGCATCATCACGCCGAACGGGCTGTTCTATGAGCGGCATCATGGCGGCGTCCCGACCATTGATCCGGCGCAGCATCGGCTGATGCTTCACGGCCTTGTCGAACGGCCCCTGATCTTCACCATCGACGATTTGAGGCGCTTCCCGTCGGAGTCGCGCATCCACTTTCTCGAATGCTCCGGCAATCCCGGTTACACCAAACCCTATGGCAAGACGGCATCGGACCTCGTCGGCCTGGTGAGCTGCGCCGAATGGACCGGCGTCAGCCTGAAGCTGGTGCTTCAGGAGGCGGGGTTGAAGCCGGAGGCCAAATGGGTGGTTGCCGAGGGCGCTGACGCGGCCGCGCTGACGCGCAGCATTCCGATCGAGAAATGCCTCGAGGACGCCATGCTGGTCTACAGCCAGAACGGCGAGCGGCTGCGCCCGCAGCAAGGGTATCCGCTGCGGCTGTTCCTGCCGGGCTTCGAAGGCAACATGAGCGTGAAATGGCTGCGCCGCCTGCATGTGACTGCCGAGCCCGTGTATTCGCGCGAGGAGACTTCGAAATACACCGATCTCCTGCCCGACGGCACGGCGCGGGAGTTCTCCTTCTACATGGAAGCGAAGTCGATCATCACCCGTCCATCCGGCGGTCAGCGCCTGAGCGCGCCCGGCTTCCACGAGGTCACCGGCATCGCCTGGAGCGGGCACGGCAAGATCGCCCGCGTCGAGGTGTCCGTCGACGATGGGAGGAGCTGGCAGGACGCGCGATTGCAAGAGCCGGTGCTGACGCGTGCCCTGACACGCTTCCGCTTGCCGTGGCAATGGGACGGCAAGCCCGCTGTGATCCAGAGCCGCGCCATTGACGAGACCGGCTATGTGCAGCCGACGCTGGCCGAACTGCTCGCAGTGCGCGGCGAGAATTATTTCTACCACAACAATGCGATCTGGCCCTGGCGCATCGCGGCGGACGGCGAGGTGACCAATGCGCTGGCGTGAGATTTGCGGCATCGTATTGGCAATCGTGCTGTGTGCCTTTGGGAGCGGAGCGCAGGCGCAAAGTCCTTATGGCATCGGTCGGCTGGCGACGCCCGCCGAGATCGCGGGTTGGAATATCGATATCGGGCGCGACGGCAGCAATCTGCCGAAGGGGAGCGGTTCAGTCAGCGGTGGCCGTGAAGTGTTCGCCCAACAATGTGCCTCGTGTCACGGCGAGAAAGGCGAGGGCGGCTTGGGTGATCGGCTTGTCGGCGGGCAAGGTACGATCGGAACGGCCAAGCCCATTCGCACTGTCGGCAGCTATTGGCCTTATGCGCCGACGCTGTTCGATTATATCCGTCGCGCCATGCCGCAGAACGCGCCGCAGTCACTGAGCGATGAGGATGTCTATGCGGTCTCGGCCTATGTCCTGAACCTGAACGGGCTGGTGGGAGCGGACGCGACGCTCGACGCGAAATCGCTTGCGGCCGTGAAGATGCCGAACCGCGACAAGTTTGTCGGCGATGCGCGGCCCGACGTCAAAAAGTGAACGGGCGCGGGGGGACGAGGTTCCCCGCTCTGGCTTGGAACTTGCTTCGGCGAAGAGGGAACTCGCGGGACGTTATTGAATTAACCTGCGAGAGGAAAAAAGCACGGATCCTTTGATGGCAGCTGATCGCTTCGCTAACTCCATATCTACGGCGCTTCGCCATCCCGGCGTGATCGCGTTGATCGTGGCCGCCTTGACGATTGCTGCGATGCTGATCGTGGATCATGGGCCGTGGAGCCGGGCCAAGACGCAGCCGGCCCATGTCGCGATGTATGCAACCACAGGCGAGGCCGCACATGCCGCCGGCGCCAAGGTGCTTCCCACCGAACCGAAATCGCCGGTCGAGCCGGAGCGGCCGGGGCCGAAGACGTCGCCGACCGTCAATCCCGTGACGCCGTAGTTCTAGTCAGCTCTTGCGACCATAGTTGAGAAGCCCCCCGCTCGTCTTCGGTGGATGCGCGCGCAGCGCTTCTTCATTCGGCTCGGTGCCCCAGCCGGGCCGATCCGGAATGATCAGATGGCCATTCTGGATTTCCGGCTCGTGCGTGAACAGCTCGCGGTCCCAGGACAGGCGATCGATGTCGATCTCCATGATGCGCAGGTTCGGAACGGCCGCGCAGAAATGCGCGTTCATCATCGAGCAGAGATGGCCATAGAAGTTGTGCGGGGCGACGTTGACCTCGAACGCTTCTGCGGCGGCTGCGATCCTCATCGACTGCCAGACGCCATTCCAGGGCGTGTCGATGATCGCGACGTCCATCGCCTGCTCATGGAAATAGGGCAGGAATTCGCGCAGGCCCAGCAGGGTCTCGCAGGATGAGATCGGATGCGGGCTCTGCCTGCGGATGTAGCCGAGCGCTTCCGGATTGAAACTGTCGATCTCGATCCAGAACATGTCGAGGTCCGCGATGGTGCGCAGGATCTTCAGATAGCCCTCGGTCTTGGCGTTGAAGTTGCAGTCGAGCAGGAGGTCGACGTCGGGGCCCGCGCCGTCGCGGATCGCTTCCAGATGCATGCGCAGGTCGCGCAGGATCTTGCGGTCGACGTTGATCTCGGGCGCGAAAGGCGAGCCGAAGCCGGGCCGCCAGCCGGTCGGCTTGCCGTCATCGTAGGAGAAGATGTTGGTCTTGAGCGCGGTGAACTTCTTCTCGCGCACCTCGCGGCCCATCGCCTTGACGCCGTCGAGGCTTTCGATCGGCGGCTTGTACCAGGACGGATGATTGATCCGCCACGTCGCGCAATGCGACCAATACACCCGGACGCGGTCACGGATTTTGCCGCCGAGCAGCTCGTAGCAGGGCACGCCGAGAGACTTCGCCTTGGCATCGAGCAGGGCGTTCTCGATCGCCCCGAGCGCTTGCGCCACCACCCCGCCGGCGGCGGGACGCGTGGCGGCGAACAGCTCGGCGTAGATGCGCTCATGCTGGAAGATATTCTGCCCGATGATGCGGGTGGACAGGCGCTGGATCGCCGCGCCAACACCGGGTGAGCCAAAGCCTTCATCGAACTCGCTCCAGCCGACGACGCCGTCGTCGGTCGTCAGCTTGACGAAGTGGTAGTTTCTCCAGCCGGCATCGCAGGCGAGGATTTCAATGCTTGTTGCTTTTGATGATTTGGTCATATCGCTCCCTGTCGTCTGGTCGGGCTTCTTTTCTTGTGGCCAATCGCAGGCCCGACCCTGGCCAACTGTTAAGCCAACAACGGACCGGCGTGAAGCCCGCAGCAGGTGGGGACAGCTATGATCTGCTTTCGATAGACCAGTTCTTCATCAGCGTGCCGGCCGTGTTTGCGGCCTTCATCGTCGCATCGCGGATTTCGGCGGCATTGTCGCCGGTCTAGTCAGCCCATCGCCGACGAGCCGAGCAGAGCGAGGACGGCCAGCGCCATCAGCGCGGTGCCGAGCCAGCCCAGCGCGACCAGCCACGACCGGGCCCTGAAACTGCCCATGATCGCACGGCTCGAGACGATCAGCATCATCATCGCCATGATCGGAACGGCGACGATGCCGTTGAGCACGGCACTCCAGACCAGCATGTGGATCGAGTCGATGCCGGTGAAGCCGAGGCCGAAGCCGATCGCGGCCGCGGCCGCGATGATGGTGTAGAAGCCGGCGGCCTCGTCGGGCTTTGCCTCGAGCGTGGCACGCCAGCCGAAGATTTCCGCGACACCGTAAGCAGCCGAACCCGCCAGCACCGGGATCGCGAGCAGGCCCGTGCCGATGATGCCGAGCGCGAACAAAGCGAAGGTGAAGTCGCCGGCGAGCGGCCGCAGCGCCTCGGCGGCTTCGGTCGCCGAATTGATGTGGGTGACGCCGTTGGCGTTCAGCACGGCGGCCGTGGTCAGGATGATGAAGAAGGCGATGCCGTTCGACAGCAGCATGCCGAGCGTGGTGTCGGCCTTGATGCGCGCGATTTCAGGGGCGCCGCCGCGCCGCGTCTCCTCGCGCAACGGCTGGTCGCGCTTCCCCTGGTTCATCTCCTCGACTTCCTGCGAGGCCTGCCAGAAGAACAGATAGGGGCTGATGGTGGTGCCGAGCACGGCGACCACCATCATGAAATAGTCGGCGCTGACATTCGCCTTCGGCCACACCGCGGCGAGCAGCGCGGTGCTCCACGGGATCTCCACGGTGAAGGCGGTCGCGACATAGGCGAACAGCGCAAGGGTGAGGAATTTCAGCACCGGCGAATAGCGGCGATAGGGCAGGAACACCTGGAGCAGGGTCGAGCCCGCCGCGAAGATCAGCGCGTGCTCGTGGTTGAGACCGCCGATGACGAGCGAGAGCGCCTCGGCCATCGCGGCGATGTCGGCGGCGATGTTGAATGTGTTCGCGGCGACGAGCATGGCGACGAGCGCCAGCACCGCCCAGCGCGGCGCGATCCGCACCACGTTGGCGGCAAGCCCTTTTCCGGTGACCCGGCCGATCTGCGCGCTGACGAGTTGAATGGCGATCATGAACGGCGTGGTCAGAAACACCGTCCACAACAGCCCGTAGCCGAATTGCGCGCCGGCCTGCGAATAGGTGGCGATGCCGGAGGGATCGTCGTCCGCCGCCCCGGTGACGAGGCCGGGGCCCAGTCGTTGCAGCAGCATCGGTCCCGGCTTCGTCGGTGCGTCGGCGCTGTCGTGCCTGGCGGGGCGGTGTTTCAGGGCGGACCTTCCGGAATTGCGAATCCAGGTCTTAAGAATCCAGGTCTTAAGCGCGTTCATGGCCGCAAAGTTCCTGCACGACCAGCGTCGCCGGCGGGCTGACGCCTTCCCCGGCGATCTACGCAGCCCTTGCGAACGGCACGTTTAGGTTGTAGGGAGCGCGATGAACCATGATCCGGTGCCCACGAAGGTCGATCCCCTGAAGGCTGAGCAGGCTGTTGCTCTCGACCGTGACGGTTATCTCCTGCTGCGCGGCGCAGTCCCCGCGGCGTGGCGCGATGCGTTGCGCGCGGCTTTCGATTCCGGCGTGGGGACAGGCGACCAATGGGCCGCCCCCCGGGGCGCCGGCTGGCGCCACGCCCTCGTCGATCTCGATCCGACGGTGCAGCGGATCTGCCGCCTGCCATCGCTGCTGGCGGCGGCGGCGCAGATGCTGGGTGGTCCCTTCTTCCTCTCCCAGGTCGAGGGCCGCGAGCCGCTGCCGGGCGGCGGCCACCAGCCCCTTCATCGCGATGGCGCCGGCATGAAGGCCGTCGCCGCCCTGGTCTTCCTCGACGCTTACGGGCCGGACAACGGCGCCACGCGCGTGGTCCCGCGTCATCTCGACCGCGGCGCGCCCGACGAGACCCTGTCGCTCATTACGGCCGGCGAGGCGGGGGATATCCTGGTGTTCGACGCCGATCTGCCGCATGGGGCGACCTGCAACCGCTCCGGCGCGCGGCGGCGTTCGCTGTTGCTGAGCTTCATGCCGGAAGGCGTTCGGGCGACCGTGGAGGCCAGTCGGGCGGTCCGCAACGTGCGCATGGACACCGGCGAGGTGTTTATTCCCTTTGAGCGATAATTCCGGATGCGGAGGAACGCCGCTTCATCGCGCATGTTGACTTCGTGGCGACGGAATCTTCGCGAGGAGCGGGACAGTCACCATCGCGACGACGGCGGTGTTATGCCCGCCTTGTCGCGGTTCGGCCCCATCCTCTCACCAGCAGAGACACACATGAACAGGTCCAGGCCGGTCTATTTTCGCAATTCGCTCGACTTGAGGGACAAGGTGCAGGTCAAGACCCTGCGCAAGCGCCTCAAGCTGTCGCCCGATCAGTTCGCCGATGCGCTTCGGAAATCAGGCAACTCGATCTCGGCTCTCGTCAAGGAAGCGTCCGCTGCGAGACCCGTCAAGCTGGAGGCGTAAGCCGCCGGCCGGATTTGGGAACAGCGTGCCGATGACGACGTTTCCGTTTTCAGGAAGCTGAGGAATTGGCCGATGGACAATCTGACGAAGCGCGAGCAGCCGGACCGCAGCAAGATCAACATGGACGAGGCCTTCGAGGTCAAATACTGGACCCATGCGCTCGGCGTGTCGAAGGAGGAGCTGCAAAAGGCCGTCGAAAAGGTCGGCAATTCGGCCGCGGCCGTCCGCAAGGAGCTCGCGGTGTAGCCGATACAACCGGAGGGTATCATGGGCCTGGAAGCAGTCTTCTTCATCGGCGCCTTCGTCCTGCTGGTGGCGCTGATCTATGGCGTGTTGCGCAACCGCTACCGCAGCCGCACCGAGCGGCATGTCGCCGACAGCATCGTGCGCGAGCGCTATGAGAACAACGAGACGTGAGACGGCGTCCGGCTACTTGATGCTGACGAACATGCCCCAGGCCGCGGCCAGCGCCGCGCCGGCGAAGACGACCACCGGATTGTCGCAGAACGCGCCGCCGTAGCGGCACACGTCCGCGCCGAACTGGCCGAGCTCGTGATGGCTCGCGGAGTAGAACAGTCCCGACAACCCCAGCAATGCGGCGGCGACGTAGTACATCGGCGATCTCTCCGAACCTTTCCGGTTGCGCCCTCGTGGGAGGGCATGTCCCAGCCTGACGCGAACAGATTTCATTCCGCCAAATCCGATTTGCTGCATTTAAATAAAGTTTGCTCCGTCGGGCAAAACACTGGCATGATGGCAGCATCGGGCATTTCCAGAGAGCCCCGGCATATCTCGGCCCTTGAATGCTTCTTGGAACGCCGATTGGAGGAACGCCTGCCCGCAGATTTCTGCGGCACTGCCTCGCGAGCGGCCGATCTTCACGCTTTCGGCTTCGAAGGTCTAGGTCCGCCGATGCGCATGGAGGTCTTAGCCATGAGGATTTCTTCAGCGCTTTTCGTCCTTTCGCTGACGTCGCTTGCTTCAGCGGGGGCGCCTGCACAAAGCCAAGACGGCCCGCCGCCATGGGCCTATCCGGTAAACCCGCCGAATTTTCAACGCGCCCCCGACGACGGCACGATCCGGCGAGTCCCTGACAGCGCCGCCGGTTTTACGCTCACGCAACTGCGCGATCTGTTCGCCGCTCCCGACTGGCATCCCGAAGACCATCCGGCTATGCCAGAGATCGTCGCAAAGGGGAGAAAGCCTGACGTGCTCGCGTGCGGCGTCTGCCACCGGGCAGACGGACCGGGCGGCCCTGAGAATGCCAGCCTGTTTGGCTTCTCCGCGGAATACATCATCCAGCAAACGGTGGAGTTCAAGACGCACCTGCGTACGAATTCGGTGCCCCGCATCGCCACCGACCTGATGATCAAGACGTCCAAGGCCATCACCGATCAGGAACTCAAGGAGGCCGCGAACTATTTTGCGTCAATCAAACCGAGATCGAACATTGCGGTCGTAGAAACCGACACCGTTCCGAAGACACATGTCAGGGACTTGTTCCTGGCGCCGATGGATGGCGGCGAGAAAGAGCCCATCGGCCAGCGCATCATCGAGATTCCGGAAAACGTTGAACACTTTGTCAGCCGGGACTCGCGCGCTCGTTTCATCGCCTATGTCCCGGTTGGCAGCATTCAGAAAGGGCGGGCGTTGGCAGCGAGCAGCGACCTCCGCGTCCAGTGCGCCGCTTGTCATGGTGCCGACCTCAAAGGGACTGCCGTGGCGCCAGGGATTGCGGCCCGTTCGCCCACGTACATGTTCCGTCAGCTTTACGACTTCAAGTCGGGCGCGCGGAAGGGCGCCAATAGCGACCTCATGAAACCGGCTGTTGAAAACCTCAGCATCGACGACATGATCGCGCTCGTCGCCTATACGGCGTCGCTCATACCTTAACGTTTCTTGGCTGCTCGCACGAGCACGAGCCCGTTGTCGTTGTTCGGCTCGGAGCGCGGTCTCTTTGAACGTCGGCTGATGGCCCATCGCGTCAGTTGGTCCGATGCAGCGGTTTGTCTGGAGTTGGGGGTAAAGCCGACCTGCCGGCTGAGCGCCCGGACT
>NZ_LBKA01000208.1:0-42030 GCF_028128955.1 Bradyrhizobium sp. CCBAU 11386 | reverse complement strand
TTCTCGGCCGCTCCATTCGTTAGCTTGACGGTGTCCTTTTGCCCTCGGGAGCTTGATCTCCCGCAACGGAAGGCTTGACGAATCTCGTCGGGTGCCGCCTAGATGTGGATCTGTCTCGGTCTTCTGTCCTTTATTTTGTGGGACCGAAGCTAAGAGGGAACCCGGTGCGCCGAACGGCTGCTCCGGGGCTGCCCCCGCAACTGTGAGCGGCGATCGGTTCATGTCAGTGATCGATCTCTCGTCAGTCGATCCACGCTCGCTGATCGGCAAGGGACGGGTCGGCCTCCTCGACTCGACCGGCACCTATGACGTCGATCGCTTACGACTTCTGGAAGCGGCAGCAGCAGACCCATCGGATGGGCGAGGAGGTGCCGCTCGGCGCCGATCTCAAGGACTGGGCGTCGGACCGCGTCACCGCCAACGAGCGCGCGCTGCTCGCCCAGATATTCCGTTTCTTCACTCAGTCGGACATCGAGGTCGGCGACAACTATCTCAAGCGCTACATCCCGATCTTCCAACCGCTCACCGTGCAGATGATGATGGCGACGTTCACCAACATGGAGACCGTCCACATTGACGCTTATGCGCTGCTGCTCAAGACACTCGGCATGCCCAAGACCGAGTTCGAGGCATTCCGCGACTATGCGCAGATGCGCGCCAAAGCGGACTACATGCACGAGTTCGGCGTCCATACCGTGGCTGACGTCGCGCGCACCCTTGCGATGTTCGGCGCCTTCACAGAAGGCATGGCGTTGTTCGCGAGCTTTGCCATGCTGCTCAATTTTCCGCGCCACAACAAGATGAATGGCATGGGACAGATCGTAAGCTGGTCTGTGCGCGACGAGAGTCTCCACTGCGAAGGGATCATCAAGCTATTTCACGAATGGCACCGCGAAACCGGCGTGGTGACGCGCTCCGTCCGTAACGACATCATCGACGTCGCCAAGACCATGGTGAAGCTGGAGGAGAACTTCGTTGATCTCGCCTTCGGCCTCGGCAAAATCGAGGGCATGCGGGCTGAGCAGATCCACGCTTATGTCCGCTATGTCGCGGATTGGCGACTGACCCAGCTCGGAATTACCCCGGTCTTCGGCTTCTTCGAGGCCAGAGAGAGCGGGTTTACCCAGCTCCGGCCGCATCCGTTGCCATGGCTGGTCGAGATCCTGAATGGGGTCGAGCACGCCAATTTCTTCGAACAGCGCGCTACGGAGTACTCCAAGGGGCGAGCCGCGGCAGCTGGGATGGCGAAGAGGGGGTGGGCGGCTTTCGGCCGTATGCAGGACGACCGCAACAGCGTTTTGTTGGAGCGCGATCCTGATAATGCTCGTACTTTCGCAGAAGTCCGCTAATGCTTGCGGAGCAAAGCTAGACCAGTGACATTAATCCAGCCTACCGAAGCTGTGATAGTTTGACCCCTGAGGGCGAGCCGTTGCAGTCACGCCAATACTATCAATCGCTCGCGTCCTTGCATTGTGGGTGCTCACGTCTGCCAACAGGGCAGGACAAGCGGCAGGCGGGGCAAGCAGTTCGATGTTGAACCTGCGCGGTCAGAACGCGCCTATCCTATTTCAGAACGCACTTTCACCTTTGTCGTCGAGGACATGACCGTCCCGCGATCTTCTAGAATCCCCGCGGGATGTCGCTGGACGCGCTAGACCGACTTTGTCCTCTTTAGCGCCAGCGCGTGTGTTTCTAGCGCGTCCATATGAACAATGATCTCATCCATATCGAACTTTGGCTTAATCGGGTCGGTCGGCCTTTGATTGGACGCTGCCGTGACCATTGCAATTCTGAAATGTCCCTCAAAGAGGAGCTTGGCCGCGGAATAGCCGCCGGCCCGATCGCCTTCATCAGGTGCTCGTCGGCAAGGTCGCTCTGTCGGCCCTCGAAGATGACCCTGCCGTGGCTCGGCTACAGCCGCTAGTGGATGGGCGGATCTTTCGGGTCTGCAGGTCGGTCTTCCTCCATACCTTCGGGCCAAAGAGTCGGGTCTAGCGACGGTGAGAGACGAATGAAGCCCTCTTCTCTCCATTCGGCTGTGTGAGGCACGCCGAGCATGGTGAAAACCTGCATTGGGTCGTGCTTGCTCGGCTTCACTCCGCTGCGCTCCAGCATGTCGATTTGAGCGCCTGTGGCTGTTTGACCAGCGAACAGCCAGTAATCCTTGGCGAGATGTCCGTTCAGCATACGGAACTCGGAAAGCTCTGGCGGTGCAGCTTCGGGAGGCCCAGCTTGAGGCGGTCCCGCTCGCAATGGCGGGGCGTGAGAGGGGCCGGCGTGCGATGGTTCAGGCCGCAAAGGGGCGACGCACGATGGTCCGGCATGCGATGGCTCTGCCTCCGATGCCTCCACGTGCGGTTGCTCGGAATGCGACGGGTCGACATCCACATTCTGCCATATCAGATCTTGATCGAAACCAGGATGTTCCTCGATGGCCTGAGCGATGGTTTGCTGCGAGAGATGTTGCGGGAGGTTTTCCGGCTCTGGCTCGGCATCGGCCGCAGGGGGCGTATACAGATCATCCTGCCAACCCAAGTCTGGCAAATAGCGGAGCGCTAAATCCAGGTATGGCGCATAGGGGTGCCCAGCATCCAGATATGGAGAATAGGGACGGCCAGCGTCCAGATATGGCGAATAAGCCTCGCCCTGCAGCACTGGAGGAGCGGCTCCATCTGGCGGAGCACTAGCCTGTGTGTTGCTGAGCTGCCGCTCAAAGCCGGTGGTGTCCGTCGTCGGTCGCGGTGTGTCGGGCTCTGGGCTCGTAGTCGCCGAGCCGACTGCATTGAAATCCACCCCGTTCCTCCTTTCAAATGATGGAGCACAAAAGCTCCCCCGTACTAGCTCCGAAGCACGTGCTCGAAGGCTCGCATTGCTAAGGCCTCGCGCTACGTTTAAAGATGGCGCTAAGCACCTTCCGCTCGAGCATCCCGTGCCTAATGCATACATCCGCGGCTGTCTCCATGAGCTGGCCGTCTAGACATCGCGCGCTCATGCTAGGCACCTTTAGCTTTCGAGAAGCTGACGATCTGATGGATTTAAGCCAAGGCCAGTTCGCCAAATCGCTCGGAGACACATCATCAAGTATCACTTCAGGCCTGGACCGGCTTCGCGCACGACGCCATCCTGGTGCGGAGTGTCGGAAGAATAATGACCTTCCGGTCGTCCGTCCCGAACGACCGTGCTCGAGGAGCCGCGAAACAACATCAAAACCGACTCGCGTTGTGGCCTTTCGGCCGCGACGGGATCCCGCCGGGCCTGCGCCTCCGCCACAAGGCCCTTGAGGGTCTGGTCCACCAGCGCAACAAAGCGCGGTGGGCCAGAAGCCAGGACGAGGCCTTCTCCCGGAGCCGGTTTCACGATAAAGCGCTCATCGGAGATGTTGAGCGCATCGAGCGCGGTCTTGAACGCATCGAAGCTGATCGGGTTCAACACAATCAGCCGGCTTTGCGCCTCGTGGGCAGCGGAGACGTAAAGGACGAGCCCGTCGTAGTACCATTGAAGATTGTAGAGGGCTGTCAAACGATCGAGGAACTCTCGCGGCGGAAGGTCCGGCATTCGTCCGCGAATCCTGCCCCTTACCTCGGCGCTGACATTGACCCTGATATTGAGATTGTTGCCGAACTCCTGAAGCGCCGCAGAAAGATCCTGATCGAGAACGGTGTAGCTATAAGGGGTCGAGGGTAGTGAAAGTGATGCGCCAAACGCCCGCATTATTCCGAGATAGACGAAAACCCCGACATATAGAGCTCTCTTCAAAATTTGCACCATCTTAGATCGCACGAGCATTCCCAGACGCCTTCCACTCAGAATAACACTGGAGTTTCATTCCAACTTGGAAGTCAAACGTGATCTTTAGATGACGCAATCAGCGGCATCTTCGTCAGGTTTTCGTCAGCTCGCTAATCTATGACCTTGATCCGCTTATCGGTCAAAACGCCTGGTCACATCACGCGAGAACAATGACTCCTTCCATGATGTTAGGCGCAACGCCGATCTCTTCCAATTCAGTTGGCTGTCTTCCCAATGCCTGCTCGCCGGCAGCTCCTGGCGAGCAGGCGCACTTTGAGCAGGCTCTCGCGCAAGCAGCTTCCGGTCAAGCAGCTGCCTCCCCGGTCGCGGACAAGCCGGTGGTTGCTCCGCCGGTAACGGAGGTCCAGCGCGCGAACGCGTTGGCAAGTCCGCCGGGCGACCGCGTCCTTCACACCCTTTCCAGCCTGTACCATCGCCATGCCGTTCCTCCGGTTGTCGGAGGCGTGCCGACTGCTGTGAGCGGTCTGCAGCCGGGACCGGCTACCCAGCCGCTCTTGCAGTCGGACGACGGCGGCGCACATGCGACGGTTAAGCCGGTTGGAGCGGAGTTCGATTCGATGATGGTCAATCTGCGGGACGTCTACAGAGACGTCATTCAGGTTTCGCTCGTGTCCAAGGGTACCAGTGCCGTCAGCTCGTCGCTAAACAAGCTGCTGTCGGCAGGCTGAGTGAGGCTGATGAGTGGCGTGATGCAGAGGGGTAGCGGCGGCGGTCGTCAATCGTGGCGGCGCCTTCGCATGTGTTTTGCTCTGCCCCTTCTGCTTCCGCTGATCGGCTGCAAGGCTGATCTCTACACCAAAATTCAGGAGCGCGAGGCTAATGAGATGCTTGCGCTTCTCCTTGGTAAGGGTGTTGATGCCGTTCGTGTTGTCGCTAAGGACGGAACCAGTACAATCCAGGTTGAGGAAAAGCAGCTTGCCTATTCGATTGACCTTCTCAATATCGAGGGGCTGCCGCGCCAATCCTTCAAGAATCTTGGCGAAGTGTTCAAAGGATCGGGCCTCGTTGCCTCGCCGATCGAGGAGCGGGCCCGTTATGTTTATGCTCTAAGCGAAGAATTGTCGCGCACGATCAGCGATATAGACGGCGTCCTTTCAGCTCGTGTCCATGTCGTTCTTCCGAAGAACGATTTGCTGCGCCAAGATGCGACCCCGTCCTCTGCGTCGGTTTTCATCCGACATGGCTCCAGCGCGAAACTATCTACGCTGCTACCGCAAATTAAGATGCTTGTCGCAAACAGCATTGAAGGTTTGTCCTACGACAAGGTCGCGGTCGTCTTCGTGCCGGTTGAGCGGGCAACGCTCGAGCAGTCGGCCGGGCCGGCGGCCGCTGCGGCTCAAACAGCCAAATCTGGTTCAATGCCGTTGCTTGCACTCGGTGTGGGGGGCGCCGGCGCCGCATTCGGCATCGTATCTTACGTGTTGCTGGGCACCCGTCTTCGTCGGCCCGGACAATCATCGCGCAAATGGACCATTTTCGGTGCACGTTCGAGTGCGCCCGCTGTGCAGGCTGCCCGCAAAAAGATGATTTCTGATGCGACATAGTCAGGACGCTCATGTCGACATCGATATCATCAACCGAACCCAATCGTTCGTTCACGCTGGCTGCCGATCGGCTGCGCGAGCTCGTGGCCTCGATCGATCCGAGCCGTTTCGCTGAGCGTCTTGATCCGCTGCTGTCGCCTCCCACATTGGTCAGGCTACAGCGGAGTGCCAGGCTGCAGCCAAGACTGGCCGAGCTGCTGCTTGGCAGCGAAGTGGATCTGAGCGGCGCCGGCTGGAACGAGGACCCTCTGCTCGGGCACGATCCGCGTCGGGCTGCGCTGCTCGCGGGCAGCATCTGGCATGCACGCTCCGTCCTCAAGCTGGTATCCCGGCACGATCTGTCGATATTAATCGAAATGATCGGTGCTGAAGCGCATGCTTTCGGGGTCCGGCATTTATCCAATGCGGTCGCAACGACCCCCATTGTCGATCCTGAGCAGTTGTCGCGACAGATCGAATGCGACGGGCATGCTTGTCTCGGCGCCTGGCTCGAAAAGGCTTCATCACTTGACCGTATCCGCGTGCTTCTACGCCTGCCGATTGGGACCGCTGCGGAGAATCCGGGTGCTGAACACCGTAGCGCGGCCGGCCCGCTGTTTTCCCTGGTAACGGCCCATTTGAGGACGGAGGCCGCCAGGGCATGACAGCCGATGCCCCAGAATTCCCCGTGGCACCACAGATTCGGCCCCTCGGGCCGTTGATCTCTGCAGCCGAGCTCAAGATCTGGCACGATGCCGTAGAGGCACGGGCTGCTGCCGAGCGGCATCTGCAGCGGGTTCGCGGTTGGGCACGCCAGGCTTATGAGCGGGAACGAGCGCGGGGCCGCGCCGAGGGCGCAAAGGCAGGCGCAGGAGAGATGGCGCGACTGATAGCGCAGGCTGCTTGTGAACTCGCGCAGCGAAAGGCTGTTCTGGAGCGGGAATTGCCGCAGCTGGTGCTTGAGATCGTGCGCGATTTGCTTGGCGCGTTTGATCCGGGCGAGATGCTGGTGCGGGGCGTTCGTCACGCCATTGAGCAGAAATACAAGAACACGGAAGTGTGCCTTCACGTATCCCCTCTGAAGGCCGATCTGCTCGCAAGTGAGTTCAGGGGCTATGACGGACTGGAAGGGCGGCCCAAGGTCAGGATCGAGCCCGATCCGGCGCTGACGGCGGACCAGTGCGTCTTGTGGAGCGAGTTTGGCAATGTCGATCTCGGACTTGGCGCGCAGCTCCGCGCCCTACGGCTCGGGTTAGGTTTGCCTTCGCACGGAGGTGAATCGTGACCATGCAACAACCGACCCATGAAGCCGCGGCCGGAGAAGGAACTGTCCAGGCCGCGCTCTCATCCTTGAGATCTTCTGCGAAGCATATCGATACGCGCGCCGTCCGCGGTCGGATCACGCGGGCAATCGGCACGCTGCTGCATGCTGTCTTGCCCGAGGCCCGCGTTGGAGAACTATGCCTGTTGCAGGATCCCCGCACCGGGTGGTCGCTCGAGGCCGAGGTGATCGGCCTGTTGCCCGACGGGGTGTTACTCACACCGATCGGTGACATGGTCGGGCTGTCCAACCGTGCGGAGGTGATCACAACCGGACGAATGCAGGAAGTGGCGGTCGGCCCCGATTTGCTCGGCCGAGTGGTCGACAGCTTTGGGCGTCCGCTCGATGGCAAAGGTCCGATAAAGGCGGGGGAAGCCCGCCCTCTGCGGGGTAAGGCACCCAATCCGATGAAACGGCGCGGCATCGAACAGCCTTTTCCGCTCGGCGTCCGTGTCCTCGATGGCCTTCTGACGTGTGGAGAAGGTCAGCGAATCGGAATCTATGGTGATGCCGGTTGCGGCAAGTCGACGCTGATGTCGCAGATCGTAAAAGGCGCGTCGGCCGACGTCACCGTCGTTGCGCTGATCGGCGAACGTGGACGAGAGGTGCGAGAATTCATCGAACGTCAGCTTGGCGAAGCCCTCGCCCGTTCCGTAGTCGTGGTTGAGACCTCTGACCGTTCGGCGATGGAGCGGGCGCAATGCGCTTATATGGCGACGGCACTCGCCGAATATTTCCGTGACCAGGGACTGCGCGTCGTTCTGATGATGGATTCTTTGACGCGCTTTAGCCGCGCCATGCGTGAAATCGGCCTTGCCGCAGGAGAACCGCCGACCCGGCGCGGCTTTCCGCCCTCCGTGTTTGCGCTGTTGCCTGGCTTGTTGGAGCGCGCCGGCATGGGCGAGCATGGCTCCATTACGGCGTTCTATACAGTGCTTGTCGAAGGTGACGGCACGGGCGATCCAATTGCGGAAGAATCACGAGGCATCCTCGATGGCCATATTATTCTCTCGCGCGCGCTGGCCTCTCGAGAGCATTTTCCGGCCATCGATGTGCTGTCGAGCCGAAGCCGCGTCATGGATGCAATCGTATCTGTGCCGCATCGTAAAGCGGCATCCTTCTTTCGTGATCTGCTCTCGCGCTACGCTGAGGCCGAGTTCTTGATCAAGGTCGGCGAATATAAGCAAGGCTCTGATCCGCTAACCGACCGGGCGATTGCCTCCATCGAGGATCTGCGAGCATTTTTGCGCCAGGGTCAGGACGAGGCATGCAGCTTTGAGGAGACGATCGCATGGATATCACGTCTGACCGCCTGAATCCCGTTCACGCGTCGAAATTGCGACTCGTCAAGGACATGCGGGAGCGGAGCGCCCTCCGTGAGTTGTCCAACATGGAAGCCAAGCGCCGCATTGCGGTTCAAGCCGTCGAACAAGCTTGCGAGCATCTTGCAAATGCCGAAAGACGGCGCGCAAGGGTCGAAGCGGAGCTTTATCGGGAGATGTTATCGGCCGATGCGATTTCAGTCCCCGAACTGGAGCGTCGCCATCATCTCATCATCGGCCGGCTCACAGACGAGATCGCAGCGGCGCAGCGGAGCCTTGGTAAGGCTCGTGCTGCTCAAGAGCAGGCCGAGGCTGCGGCTGTTGAGGCGCGCAGCCTTTGGACCAAACGTTCGGCCGCGAGCCAGAAATGGCATGAGATCGAGCGCGACGTTCGGCGCATCACCAATGCGCATTTCGAGGCCGCGGCTGAAAGCGAAGCCGATGATGAGGTCCTGCTCCGCTACCGGCGAAGCCCATCCGGGCAAATGGGAGGCGAGCCGACATGATGGCCGATTTTCCTGTACTGGAGCCTGGGTGCTGCAATGTGGAAGTAGAGCCTGCGACATACAGATCGGGTGGCCCCACACCCTTTATACCGGCGCTGACCCTCTCTCGCGCTGTGGCCTCGTGGCTCAATGAGATCGCAGCTTTGCGCACACCTCTGCAAAGCCGTCTCGGCGAGAAGCCGCTATCGATCGTTGTAAGCCGGCTTGTCTGGCAGGCGGAGCTGGCTCCGGCATCGATGCTCGACTGCGTCTTCGAAGCAGACGGTGAAACCCTCATCCTGTCCTTGCCCGGGCCGCTTGCCGAAGCGCTGATTGAGACCGTGCAGGACGGCCTTACCTTACCTTCTGAGCCGGCGCGTTCGCTGATCCTGGAACTTGCGCTTGAACCCTTGCTTGCTCCGCTGGAAAGAATGACGCAGCGGAATCTGCAGCTTGTTCGCACTGATGAAGCGCCCAGTGCGAGACCTTATCTTGAATTTGACGTCGTCTATGGTCAGCTCGCCAGCAAGGCTCGCCTGCTTCTATTCTCGCCTCTTGACGTTCAGGTTCCGTCGGCGTTCCGCGCCCTCGGCGAGTTGCTTGGCCGATTGCCGCGACAGACGCCCAGGCTGCTTTCTGACCTCCCGGTCATCGTTGCAGGCCATATCGGTTCGCTCCGCGTCACGATCGGCGTTGTTCGCCAAGCACGGCAAGGCGACGCGCTGCTCCCGGACGCAATTCCCCTCGCTAGAGGCCAGATCATTCTCACGGCAGACCGATTGTGGGCTCCTGCAGAGATTGGCGGCGATAGGCTCGTGCTGCGGGGACCATTCCGCTTGCGATCCCACCCCTTGAAAAGTGAAGATGTGATGACACAAAGCCAGACGCAGCAGCCCCCCTCAGAGGCCGATATCGACAGTCTCGAGATCACACTCGTATTCGAATGTGGCCGCTGGCCGATGCCGTTGGGAACCTTGCGAACCATCAACGAAGGCCACGTGTTCGAAATTGGCCGGCCGCTTGACGGCCCGGTCGATATCCTTGCCAACGGCCAACGTATCGGCCGCGGCGACATCGTGCGGATCGGCGAGGAACTGGCCGTCAGGTTACGCGGCAGGTTGGCGCTTAATGACTGAGATTCAACCCAGCATCCTTGCGCTTCTTGCGATAACCGTCGGCCTTGGCCTGCTGGCCTTTGCAGTCGTCACAACTACCGCCTTCATCAAGGTCTCGGTTGTTCTCTTCCTCGTGCGTAATGCGCTGGGGACCCAATCGATACCGCCGAACATCGTCCTTTACGGAGCGGCACTGATCCTGACCGTATTCATCAGCGCGCCGGTCTTTGAGCAGACCTACAATCGCCTTACCGACCCCCAACTTCGCTACCAAACCTTCGACGACTGGATGACGGCCGCCAAGGAGGGGCAGGAGCCGCTGCGAGCCCATCTTAAGAAGTTCACCAACGAAGAGCAGCGCCGCTTCTTCCTGTCGTCCACCGAACATGTCTGGTCGGAGGAGATGCGCGGCAGCGCCACGGCAGATGATTTTGTAATTCTTGTGCCGTCGTTCCTGATTTCCGAGCTCAAGCGTGGCTTCGAAATCGGCTTTCTTCTCTATCTTCCCTTTATCACGATCGATCTGATCGTCACGACGATCTTGATGGCCATGGGCATGTCGATGGTCTCTCCGACGGTGATATCTGTCCCGTTCAAGCTCTTTCTGTTCGTCACTATCGACGGCTGGTCACGGCTCATGCACGGGCTGGTGTTAAGCTACACGACGCCAGGAGGTTGACGATGAACGAAGCCAGCATCCTCACGTACTTAAGCCAATCGCTTGTCCTTTTCATGATCTGGATTCTGCCGCCGTTGCTCGCAGCTCTCATCTCAGGATTGATCATTGGCCTCATCCAGGCGGCAACCCAGCTCCAGGATCAAACCTTGCCGCTGACGGTCAAGCTTCTGGTCGTCGTCGCCGTGCTCGCCGCGTTTTCTCCCGTGCTCAGCGCTCCACTCATCGAACAAGCAGAGCGCATTTTCAGCGAATTTCCTGCACTCACCGCAAGATACTAGCAGAGCTTGGATGGCTGGCCTGTCACCCACAGATGCGCAAGCTGTTGTCCAGAGCGCGATCGAGCTCGTCGCCGCAACCGCTCTGAGCGCGTCCCGCGCCCTGGGCATCATGCTAGTGCTTCCCGTCTTTACCCGGCCGCGCATCAGCGGCCTGATTCGGGGAAGCTTGACGATTGCGATCGGCCTGCCATGCCTCGCGCAGGTGAAGCTCGGCCTGCAGGCACTGGACCCGAACACGCGTCTGGTCAGCGTCACCCTGCTTGGCCTAAAGGAGGTATTTGTCGGTCTTGTGCTCGGCATCCTGCTCAGTATTCCACTATGGAGTATCCAGGCAGTCGGCGACATCATCGATACCCAACGAGGAATTTCAAGCCAGATTGCGGGCGAGGATCCCGCGACGCACAGCCAAGCGTCCGGAACGGGGCTTTTTCTCGGCATTACGGCGGTTACGATCTTCGTTCTGGTCGGCGGCCTCCAGACGATGGTGAAGAGCCTTTATGGCAGCTATCTGGTCTGGCCCGTTTATCAGTTCCTGCCTGCAGTGACGTCGCAAGGGGCAATGGAATGTCTGGCCCTTCTCGATCATATCATGCTGACGACGCTGCTGGTCGCCGGGCCGGTTCTGGCCCTGCTGCTGCTGGTCGATATCTCGGTCATGATGCTCGGGCGTTTCGCATCTCAGCTCAAGATGAATGATCTCTCCCCGATGATCAAGAATGTCGCTTTTGGCATCATCATGGTCAGCTACACCGTCTATCTACTGGAATACGCGGAAGCTGAAATCTTGAACTCGAACAGCATGCTCGATTATCTGAAGAAGCTCTTGAAATGAGCGGTACGAGTGAGGAGAAAAAGCTTCCTCCGACGCCCAAGAAGCTGCGCGATGCGCGCAAGAAGGGGCAGAGCGCGCGCAGCTCCGATCTGGTGAGCGGCGTCAGCGCCTGTGCCGGTTTCGGCTGCCTGTGGTGGCGAGCGGGTGCCATAGAGGACAAGTGGCAAGAAACGGTCCGACTGGTCGATAAACTGCAAGAGCAGCCGTTCACCAGCGCGGTGCCACAAGCGCTCAGCGGCTTGCTAGAACTTTCGATCGCAACTGTCGCGCCGTTGCTCGCCGCTGCCGTGACAGCAGCTCTTCTAGCCAATGTCCTGGCCAATGGCGGTTTCATGTTTGCTTCGGAGCCGCTCAAGCCGAAGCTCGAGAAACTGGATCCCATCAAAGGCTTGAAACGGATCGCGTCGAAACGTTCAGCCATCGAACTTGGCAAGACGTTGGTTAAAGTCGTTTTGCTTGGTGCGATCTTCTTTCTCACCGTTTTCGCAAGTTGGAAGGCGCTGATATACCTGCCGGTCTGCGGCATGGGCTGTTTTGGCTTCGTCTTCAGCGAGGTTAAACTGCTGACCGGGATTGCAGCTGGAGCTTTTCTGGTCGGCGGATTGGCTGACCTTCTAATCCAGCGCTGGTTGTTTATGCAGGACATGCGCATGACGGAAACGGAGGCCAAGCGCGAGAACAAGGAACAGCAAGGCAATCCGCAGGTGAAACGTGAGCACCGGCGTCTCCGGCAAGAGTCGGCGAACGAGGCTCCACTCGGCGTCCATCGCGCCACGTTGATACTGAGGGGCCCGACAACGTTGATCGGGCTGCGCTATGTACGTGGCGAGACCGGCGTGCCGGTCTTGGTCTGCCGTGGCGAGGGGGACGCCGCTTCAATACTGCTTGGCGAGGCGCGCGCGCTGCGCCTCAACATTGTGGATGACGATGTCCTGGCGCGTCAGCTGCTCGGCAAAGCAAAGCTCGGCAACCCGGTTCCTTCGCAGTATTTCGAATCAGTCGCCAAAGCACTCTATGCCGCCGGGCTGGTCTAGATCGGCTTTGCCTGGGGCTGCGATAGCAAACCCGCGCTATCGAAGCGGCTGTACCTCCCTTGTTGTTGCCCCCGCGGCTTCCGGCTCTGCCTTCTTGCCCGCGCCATCTTCGCCGTTAGTCTTACTGCGCGGGGCAAAGGTCCCGTAGCTGGCAACAGGAATGGCGGCACGATCGCCATGACTCGTCATGATTGATCGATTGTCCAGCAAATCGAGCGGGTCGTTGACCATGGTTGCCAAATTGCTTCTGGTCGAACAACCAAGCGTCGGGTCAAACGAATTGTCGTTCACAGTAGGACCGACGATGGAAAGCGACGGACAGGGCGGAGTATGGGCTTCGAAGGTGATCGCCTCGATCCTCACCCGGGAACGGGCGGGCGGATCGAGTGGGGAAGTGGACAGGCGGATGTTATAGGGGGCAACACCCATGGCCCGGGCCTCGTGAGCCACCTGCGCGATGAGGGGCGGGGAGCCGGTGACATCGAGATGGAGTGCATCCCGCCGGCCCTGACTGGCAGTCGCAATGAAACTCCGCAGCCGATGCGTTTCGGGGCCACGAAGGCTTCGTAAAAACAAGATACTGCTGTTCTGCTCCACCTGAATCGCTTGTTCAGCCGGTCTGTAATGGACCGAAGCAGTATTTGCGCATCCGCCTAATGTTGCTGCAAGACCAATCAAATGGCACAGTTGTCGCAAAGTCATTTGACGATCCTCATTCGATAATAAAGCCGGCGCTGCCGGTCAATCCTGGTGCGCTGGCGCGAGGCGCATCGCGGTCTCGCGGCGGCCGGGCCACCGTGTTCGTTAAAATCCGCCCCGCGTCTGAGGGCGGTGAGATGCGGTCGCTTGGCGCACTCATCTTGTTCGGGTTCGATCCGGGCCGCACGATGTACGGCGTGACAATAATGACCAGCTCGGTTTCACGTTTTTGAAACGACGAGGAGCGAAAAAGCGCACCCAGGATCGGCACATCGCCGAGCCAGGGAAACTCGCCGATATCAGTGTTGAAGTTGCGCCTGATGAGGCCGCCGATTGCAAAGCTCTGACCGCTGGCGAGCTCGACCACGGTGCTCGCCCGCCGAGTCGAGAGGGCAGGGACCGCCATGCCGTTGATTTTGACTTCGCCTTCGCTCGACAATTCGCTGACTTCGGGCTTCACACGGACATTGATCTGATTATTGCTGAGAACCGTCGGAACGAACTCGAGGCTCACGCCGAATTGGCGAAATTGGACTGAAACCTGCCGGTTATCCTGCATCACCGGAATGGGGAATTCGCCGCCGGCGAGGAAGCTTGCGGCTTCGCCAGACATCGCCGTCAGATTCGGCTCAGCCAGGATTGAGGCGAGGTGCTCGCTCGCGAGAGCGTCGAGAACAGCGCTCAGGTTGGTATTGCCGGCGTTAAACCCGATCCCGATCGTGCCGCCGCCGCCGGCCGCGCCGGACCCGCCGCCTTTGCCGGTGACAAGGAAAGCGCCGTTTGGGCTCGAGGCGGTGAAGTTGATATTGAGATCCTTGACAGCGCGGCGGGAGACTTCTGCCACCCGTACGCTGAGATTCACCTGCAATGAGCCGGCGACCTGGATCTTGTTGACAACCAGCGCGCCCGCCCCAAGAAACTGCTCCGTGACCTTCCTGGCGGTCTCGACGACATCGGCATTGGGCGCCGTGCCGCTAAGGATCGCGCCGCGCGGAGTATAGCTGACTTGAATCGGATAGTCGCCGACCTCGGCCTTCAGCGCGGCCCGCAGATCCTCGATCGGTTGGGTGACGACAACACGCAGCTCGGCGAGAGCCTCTCCTTTGTCGTTCAGGGCGAACAGGCTCGTCCGTCCGGACTTTTTCCCAAACACGAAAATCGTGTTGTTCGACGGCGCCTGATAATCCGCAATCGCCGGGTCGGCAATAAAAATGCTTGCAGCCGGTCCGGTGAGATGAACTGTCTTGCCCTGTGAGGAGGTAAGGTTGAGCGTGCCGGTGGTGCTGCCAGGCGCCGCACGTGGCGGTTCTCCTTTGTCATCCCGCTTTGTCTGAGCTGTCACAGCCTGCGGAAATAGCAGAGCGACTGCGCACAGGACGTAGCAGAGGCGGGGAAATGCGGCATAGTGCGAGCCGCCGGCGACCATCGACGGCTCATCAGCGCCGGCGTCATTGTTAACGACGTTCAAGGGAGTGTTGCTTTCAAGTTCGATCGGCTAGGCAGCCGATGCTGCGCCAATGAGTTCAAGGGTGTAACCGACACCACGCGCGGTCTTGATCCTGAGCGTTGCGCCCGCCTGGCTCAAATGCGTGCGTAAGCGATAAATCCCGACTTCCAGCGCATTGGTCGAGACCTCGTCGTCAAATGCATACAAGCTATCTTCGAGCGATGCGCGCGGCACGGTACGGCCGGCGCGGTTGAGCAGATGTTCAAGAATGCACACTTCGCGGCGCGCAATTCTCAGTATTCGACCGCCGACGGAGACTTGTCTCGCGATCGGATCGAAATGCAGATTCCCAAATGTCACCACCGGCGCCGTCATTTGCGTTGACCGTCGCAAAATAGCTCGCATGCGAGCAATGAGTTCGTCGATAGACATGGGCTTGGGCAGAAAATCATCCGCGCCTGCATTGAATATCGCAATCCGCCGGCTGAGATCATTGAGACTGCTCATCATCATGGCCGGCATTGACCGTCCCTCGCGCCGCAACTGCTTCAGCCAGTCCAATCCGTCTCCATCGGGCAAAGCCGATTCGAGCAGGATCATGTGATAGTTTGCGCAATCGAGCGCGGCCGCCGCCTCATCCAGCGTGCGTGTCACGTCGACGGCGAAGCCGCAATTTAAGAGCGCTTCCTTCGCGTTGCGGGCAAATTCCGCGTGATGATCAACCAGGAGAATTCGCATTTCATCGCCTCTCGTCCATCCACGCCAAGACCTGAGCGCGTCACGATTGCCCATGGGGCTCGATGGAACTGAGAGGCGGTTGCGTTGGCGTGAATTTGAACAGCCCGAAACGATAGGGCGGAACATGTTGACAGGCGACCAAAATCTGCGGGTCGATCGTCATCGGATGGACCACGGACCGCCGCGGACTGCTTACGCCGTCGACGCCGCTCAACATGTCCCTCATGCCAGCACGAGTTCTGATTTTGTTTAAAAGGCTGAAGGCCGCGGCAGCCCGCTGACGCGTCTGTGGGCCGATCGCAGCCGGTCTTGCATGCACTGAGCCGACACCTGCAGTGCAAATAGCGCCAGGCCGCGCAATCGATACCAAAGCGGGAGAGACGATCGGATTTGTGGCGGAACAGGTGAGCGAAATCGACATTTGCAACTTTCCCAATTCGTCTTGGTCCGTGGTCAGTCTTGCTGGGCTGTTGAGCCGTCGTGTCGTGAAGTCACGACAATGCAAGCCTTTCCGCATTCGAAGACACGTCACGCGACGCATCTGGCCAATGGCTTCACAGGCCGAGACGCACGACAGAAACGATCAATGCCCCCCTCGGCTTGAAGAACACCCTCGCCCCCGCCAATTGTTTGCACGCAAGGCGTCGACCGTCCTGAAGTTCCATCGCGCCAGAGGTCCCCCTGTACGCCGCAGCCCAGCGAAAGCTGCGGACGATGGCCGCTTCGCGCTGCACGCTGGTTGCCGTCGCGCATAGATCCAGGTGGCTCCACCAGCACCGTTTCGTCTCACGGCGTGCGCAGCGCCAGAATGATCGGTTCTCGAATTCGAAGTTGGCGTGTGCCCGGAAAGGGAAGATAGCGACCGCCAGCGTTCTGCTCGCGCGCCGCATCTTGATTCGCTTCCGAGGGGATCGGCGCTGCGTTGTCCGATCTGCACATAGGCGATGTCGGACGCTGGCCCTGGAGAGGAGCAGTCCAGCAACGTGACCGGGCGGAGCGGCGGAGCATCGTGCTTTTGAGACGTTCGCAATTCTTGCTACCTGTTAGGAAGAGTTCACGCGAGCAGGTTCTGTGTCGCGGGGCTGTTGGAAATCCTACAATCTGACGCTAGGTGAGATTCAAGTGTCTTTGATTGCTGGTTGTAGCAGTGCTCTCGACTCAGCATTTTGAAGTGATGACGACACAGTCCGGACCAGACTATTGACCTGCGCGTAAGGCGCGTCCCTCTCGCCAATGTCATGAGCATTTCGTCGGTCCAATTAAGGCATAGCTTGAGCCAACGCCGATGACAGTGTGAGAAGGCAGTTGTCTTTGCTAGGACTTAAGGCGTGACGTCACGGTCGTCCGATCGACCTCATACGTGCCAATTCAGCAAGGAGACGGTAGCGAGCCGCGTGATGCTTCTATGTGACGCGCGGGAGCTAACTTCTGGGATGCAGACGCCCGAGCGCGCAAGCCGATTTGACCGGCAAGGGACTCAAAGAATAATCGATTGCCGCAGGACATTCTTGAATGCTGCCTCCATAGATCACGATCGACTATGGGGCTTTTAGGCAAGATCGGCAAAATCGATTGTTTTGATGGAACGCATCCAGGTAGCGAATAGGCCGTTGTGCGACGGCATGCCTTGGCGCTGAGCAATACTCCATTGACCTGATCCGTTGATGCGGTCGGACCCGAGCTCTTTTGATTGATCGCGCGATCGATGGCAGGTCGAGCTGCAAGGGATCGATGCTCCGCCTTAGTGGGTCACTCATCCGAACCTCCCGCCAAATGTGTCGGTGGCGATCGGATCGATGCGGGGCGAGGCCGCAGCGCTCCAATGAGGGCCGTGGAAGAGCGAACAATGTGCGAGTGTGTCCTCCAGAGCGTCGGGTACCTCTTAGGATGTGGGCGCGCCTTCGTCCCTTGCGGCAGGCCAACGGATGAGTTGATCTGAACTTTATTCGCGAAGCCATTGTCGTTCTTCGTGAAGCGGCGCCGCTGGGAAGACTGTTCCTTAGGGTGGTCGTCTTGGTGAACATCAAGGAACATGCGAGAACGGTACGGTCGCCAGTTGTCTAATCATTAGTCTCCAGTCCGCTTGTAGAGATTCTCTTCGCTGGCCGTTCGGTAGCCGCCCGGAACAAGCGCTCGGTCTCACGGGTCTGCCCAGCGAGCACATCAAATCCACATCCGGATCGATGTTGTCCTGATCCTCCACATTCATTCCAAGGCCAATACTGCTCAGTGCGTCGTTGTCGGGCGTCCAGACCGCGGACTTCGGTACGGCGTAGGTATGCAGCGTGTTCCGTTGTTGGCGATCGCTCTCGCCCCGTGGTCACGCGAAACGGTGAGTTTTGAGGGGTCTTCGACCAACGACACGAATGGAGAAGCTGTTGTCTTACCACGCATAGGCCATCCAGCCTGGCTCACACGTCCCTGGAATGTCGCTCCAGAGGATCTTCAATGGAAGAATGGTCCCGCGCCGTGTTACGGACATGCGATATCGCACATGTGCTGGCTTCCGTGCTTGGTTCGCAATCGCCGTCCTGGTTCAGGAAACGATGCAGCTTGAGATATCCCGATGCCGCTACATTGTCGAAAATGCGGTCCCGCTCGACACTTTCGTCCCCCGTTGCGGTTGCTGGCGCCCATCGTGCTGATTGCTGTTCGGCCAAGGCTGTCTCGTTCTTGAGCGCTTCAAGCGTCGCGCCCGTTTGCGTTGCGGCAAGATGGGCGCGCCGCTGACAAATGATGCGGCTGGATAGTGCTTGGTTTGCGGCACCGCCTCATTCGGCGCACTCGATGATGCGACAGCAGGATCCGATGTTTGGTGAATCGAATGCAGACCATGTACCTGGACTTCAAAGTCTGCTTGATCGGCCGGCAGCCGCACCGGTGAGCTGGCTTATACGCTCAGTTCGACTGCTTGACGATTTACCCGGTGCGGTGACTGTCAACCGAGGCCTCTGCGGCATTCCGTGGATCGATGTTCATCCGCCTCCCCTCGCAAAGTAGTTGTTGGTGACCAGTTCTTTGCAAAGACAGCTTTCGAGAAGCTGACGGGCGCGAAAATGCTACTGTTGGTTCTAGATGAGGATTGGCGGATATACTGAGGCGCGTTCAGCCGGACTCAAAGCCGCAAGCTGGCGCTCCATTGCGCCATCTAACATGTATTTCGAGGGGTAAGCTCAGCTGCCCTGATTGTAGGGACTTTTTACCGCAGCGCGATGTTCGTGCCAGCCTATGTCCGCACCTGTCGTTCAGCCGGCAGATGCCGGCGCCGTCTTGTGGTTTCTAATGGCTCTGCTCGATGAATCATTTCGCTTGATGACCCCCGCGAGGAGGCGACTTCAGCAAACCTGACCTACGATGTTGTGACGTCAGGAATAGCCGTCACAACCACTTGCATCTGATTGCGACTGATTGTCTTGTTCGAAGTGCGACGACGCTAGGTCGCGAACCTTTTCCGCATCCCCTATCCCGGAGCCGCCACTGCCGACTTCCGTCGTGCTTCGCGCGAGCGAGCCTTCGCGGCTCGGCGCGAGATCTCCACGACAAGCGCTATCGCCGAATCTCGAGCCTTTGAGAGGTACCTCCTTCAGCTCGGCGGTCGATTAAGTTGACGACGCCCGACGGTCTCCTGTAGTCCAAGAGGCCACAGATGCTCGGACCTCAGTGCTAACCATGTTCGTCTCGTTCTTCCCCCGACCCAAGCTGTTCTTTCTCTCGGCGATCGTTTGGACCGCACTGGCAATGCTGGTCTGGCATGGCTTCGCCAGCAATCTATTCGAAGCGCCGCAAAGATCGGTCGGGTTGGCGACGTTCACGTCGGCGCCGGCTCTCTGGTTCGACCTCTATTTCGCCGCATGCTCGGCGATATTTGCGGCTGGCTGGATGTTGGTTGCGCCGCATCCCTGGGCGAGGTGGTCGATTCTTGGCTCCGCGCTGATACTGTTCACCTCCTACTTTCAGGTCCAGGTCAGCGTCGCCATCAACAGCTGGTATGGGCCCTTCTATGACCTTGTCCAGGCCGCGCTTTCGAAATCGGCGCAAGTGACGGTGCAGCAGTTCTACAGCGAGTTGTCGACTTTTGCCGGCATTGCTCTTGTTGCGGTCGTGGTCGGTGTGATGACGCGTTTCTTCGTCAGTCACTACATCTTCCGCTGGCGGACGGCGATGAACGATTTCTATGTTGCAAGCTGGCCGCGGCTGCGCGCCATCGAAGGCGCCTCGCAACGCGTTCAGGAAGACACCATGCGCTTTGCGAGCACCATGGAAGGTCTCGGCGTCAACCTCATCAGTGCCTTGCTCACGCTCCTGGCTTTCCTGCCTGTTTTGGTGAGGCTATCCAGCAATATCACAGAACTACCTTTGATCGGTTCCATTCCCTATCCGCTGGTGTTTGCAGCAGTGATCTGGTCGGTGCTCGGCACCGGCGTTCTCGCGTTGATCGGAATCCGCTTGCCGAGAATCGAGTTTTTCAACCAGCGGGTGGAAGCAGCCTATCGCAAGGAACTAGTGCTCGGCGAGGACGACCCCGCTCGCGCCGACCCGCCGGGATTGAGCATGCTGTTTGGCGACATTCGCAGGAACTATTTCCGGCTTTATCTGAACTTCATGTACTTTAACGTAGGCCGCATCGTTTACCTGCAGACCGACACCATTTTCCCCTATGTCTTGCTCGCACCCACGATCATTGCGGGCAAGATTACGCTTGGCGCGATGAACCAGATTTTGAATGCGTTCGCGCAGGTCAGAACCTCGTTTCAGTATCTTATCAACTCATGGAGCACCATTGTCGAACTGATTTCGATTTATCAGCGGCTGCGGGGCTTTGAGTCCAAGCTCCATGGCGAGCCGCCGCCCTCGATCGAGACAGAGACGGAGCCATTGTCGTTGGGATGATACCTGCATTCCAAAGCCCCTGCTCTGGATGTGACGACCCCGGATCATGTCTTTCATTTCGCCGGCTTCCGCGCCAGGCATAGAACTCCAATTCCCACAGTGTCGGGTCGGAGGAGGCGCGCTCGATTGCTCTTGCGCTGGCCTCCGTCCGCCGCACAAACTGGACGTGCAGTTTTCCCGTATCCAGCTTTCAGGAACGGGCTCTTGCGGCTGAAGCGAAGGGATCAGTGAGACCAGCCCGACCAGCTTGAACTCCTGTGCAGCCGTGCGGTCGGATATTCATTCCAGGCTGCGTTCCGCCACGGCTTGCGCGGCGCGACAAGAGCCTTCGGATGATCCAGCCATCCAGCTGATGGAAGGTATCCCTCCATTGAGGGCCGCCTTCCCCCCTAGGTGGACCCGACCAGCGCGCGGAGCTGGGCTAACCGAGTTCGAACACTCCCTAACCGTGAGGTCGGCGATCCGCACGTGTCGAATTGCAAGTCCTCGATTGCGTGCCCGCAAGGACTCGCGGCTCTTGCTCTCCTGCAAACGAGCTCGGAATTTTCGCTGCGCGATAGCCTTGCGATCATGGTGCGGTCCCTGACAACGAGACTGTCTTTGTCAGGTTCAAAGCATTCGCGTCAATTACGATTTCATGAAGCCTATTCAGCCCCTTACTTGCGACTGATGCGGCTGGCACGGTCGTTGCTATCGAAAATGGGGTAACACCGAGTAAGGGCTGAGTGCAGCCCTAGATGAACGATCATTTTTCCGCCCGCAAGCGGTGGGGCCATTCTGAAAAATAAGCAAGACCTTGAAACGTTCGCATTCGGTTTGATGGAGAGCGATGTGGATTTGCCTATATGAGCCGACGGCACAAATCGCGCCTTCTGGACATATCTCACTGTCAGACGACCGTTGCCTTGTCAGCGTTGCCGGGCTTGGTCAACAATCGCAGCGAGCGGCACTGGGAGGGGGCATGACTAGAATTCGGCTGACGTGCTCAAGCGTGCCGGCTACGGGAGGCCACCGACACAATAGGCGCCTCTCGACGCATCGTGTCGCCATTTCGCAGACGAATACGCCACAAATCGCATAGCGTACGTCCAAGATAACAGGCCCCCTGTAATCCGGGTAATACGGAATTGTCGACATGCCGCAAACGATCGGCGCTGATAGCGAGTGCACCGCGAATGAAGGGGCAGAGCACTGGTCAGAGACGAAAAACAACCTTTCATCAGATGGCGAGTTTGTTCGGTACTGGAGCCGAGCTGCTGATCGGTTGCGCGCGGTGGCCGCTGTCGGCAGGCGAACTGAGGAGGCGATCAGAAAGACTGGGATTGGTTTGCAGCTATCCTCCGAGAACTTTAACGGTCACGACCTGTCAGATTTCCCGTTGCGACGCTGTACCCTCAATCGTGCGCAGCTCTATGGAGCAAAGTTGGATCGGGCAGACCTTTCTGGGGCGAACCTTGTCTGTCCGGGGCTAGAGAGGGCAAGTTTCCTCGGGACCAAGCTCGATTTTGCGTATATGCACGCGATTGCAGCGCAGGTTTGCAACTTCGATGACGCCAGTCTGCGCAACGTAATTGATGCAACCGGCAGTCTGTTCCACGGTTGCAGCATGAAAAGGACACGCTTTGACAACGCGATGCTCAGCGGGCTCCTCGTTTACCAGTGCGACGCGAGCGATGCTGTATTTGATGGCGCGGAATTACAGGGTTCGACCATCAACGAATGCTTCCTTCCATCCGCCTCCTTTCGCTTTGCCAAGCTGAGCCAAGTCACGATCACGAAGGCGCATCTGGCGGCTTGCTCGTTCTTCCAGTCAAAGGGGGACTGTTTATCGATCGTGCGTCCCACCTCGGTCGACGGTCTTGTCCTGGAAGGCGCTCATCTTCCGTATCTGAGGCTCTCAAAGGTGAGCGGCCGCGTTACGGCGAGAGCCCTCTGCGCTCCATTCGCTGACCTTCACTTGTCAAATCTTTCAAGTGCGGAGCTGGAGCAGGCAGACTTGACGGAGGCGCGGCTTCTGTCCGTAAGCTTGTCCGACGCGAACCTCGTCGGTGCTGTGTTGAACGGTGCATCCATTCATTCCTGTCAGCTCGATGGAGCGGACCTATCTCGGGCGTCAGGCGAAAACATTTCGATAACAGAGAGCACAATGCGAGCCGCCAAATTCACGGGCTTTCGTGGTCGCTGTGCCTTTGTGCGCGACTGCGATCTTGAGCATGCAGACCTATCCCAGGCTTACCTTTACAGGTCAATGATTACCGGTGATCCGCCGCAATCGATGGCATTGGATCACGCAAATCTCGAAGGATCCAATCTCGTTCAGGCATATCTCGCCGCCGGAATAGCCGACAGCAACCTGGAGGCAGCGCGCGTCGCATACGTTCGCATGAACCAATCGTCCTTGCGCGACGCGAACCTGAGTGGGATATCGCCATTCCAGGCCAGCTTCGTAAAGGTCGACTTTTCGGGCGCTAAGATAACGACATTCGAGCCACCGTTTTTTGCAGACCGATGTCCGGGACTGCAGGCCGCTTTGAATAGTGATCAGCCGCGCGAGCCATCAAGCTATCTGGACGAATTCTCATCGTTGATCAGACGTGGTCGAGAAGGGTCAACCTGACGGCTTAGGAAACCGCAAAATTGAAGGGGCTACAGTGTCCGAGCTTAGAATAGGTTGGTGCGGTAGTCCGAGCTGTGAGCGGGCGTTAAAGCACTTTGGGGCTCGCTGACATGCGCGGTCAATACGACACGCAGGGCGGACCTTCTGCGATTCGACCGATCAGAGCACTCTTTCGGCTTTCGAAGAAACTGGAGTAAGAAAATGCATCTGGCATGTCTGTCCGCAGGCAAAGCTTTCATCCGGGAGGTGGCGAGAACAGGTCAGACTATTGGGACGGTACACACTCTAGGCGCCCTGCATCTTGGGCACGCAGAACTGATCAGGAGAGCGGCATCGGAGAATGACGTCGCGATTGTCACAGTCTACCCGAACAAGAGCCAGCTCAGACCAGGTGGGAGCTACGATTTCAATTTGGACGATGATATTGGACTTGCCCTACGTGCGGGGGCAACTGCCGTGATTTCCTCGAACGATACCGAAATGTTCCCGCCTGGCTATCTAACGTTTGTATCGCAAGGCGATTATCATTTGCGTTTAGATGGGCCTGAGGCGTACTTGAAGGAAGCCGTTACCGGGGCAATCCGCTGGATCTGTTATGCGCGACCAACTCGCAGCTACTTCGGCCTCAAGGATATCGGTCAGGCGATCCTGGTGAAGCGCGCCGTCGCAGACCTCCTTCTCGATTGCGAGATACGGTTTGTGCCGACCGTGAGATACAAGAACGGCGTGCCAGTTTCGTCGCGCTTGAGGCAATTTAGCCGCTCCGAGCTTGATGAGCTGTCGTGTCTCTTCACGGCACTCAACCATTCGAGGAAAGAGATCGCCCAAGGAGCGTCGAGCGTCAAGGATCTAGTAGCGTCGGCTACATCTCAAATTGAGTTCCGACAGTTTAAACTCGATTTTGTTCGAATTGTTGGTGCTGAAAGCTTCGAAGACCTGGAGCAGGTCAAGCTTCCTTTTATAATTGTTGGAGCGGCAATGGCGCATGGTCTCAGGGTCTTCGATAGTATCTACGTTCCAGATCAGGATACACTCCTGAATGGTCCTCCGGATGTCTGGATAGATCTGCCTGAACAGTCCTAGCCAGGCGATTATGCATAGCGTGATTTCGATAGCAGTCGCCACTCCGGCCGTGCCTGAACTTATGACTGTGCATTTCGGCTCGACGCTGCCTCCAGCGTAGAACCATCGTCCAACTGCGGTGATAGCTCTCACCGATCCGCTGAGTAGATCGACTTGGAAAGTCAATTCGATCCTTACTGCCCGACATAGTAGGGAGGAGCTAGCTGCACTTTGAGATAGTCTGGTCGAGCGGCCGGTCGCAGCCCCACGCCACGGCAGCTCGAAACGGTGAATCGCGATCCTGGATCCGTAAGCTCTCAAGAGCAAAATCTACAGAGACGATCATGAAAAGGCGATTGGAAGATTATAGAGCTGACGACGACTGTATTATCCCGCTGAGCAATCTGGATGTAAGCGAGGCCAAGCGCTTTCAAGACGACAGCATATGGGGTTGCTTCGAGCGGTTGCGAAGGGAAGATCCCGTTCACTACTGTCAAGACAGCCCTCATGGTCCATATTGGTCCCTGACGAAATACCGGGATATAGTAGCGGTAGACACAAACCACAAAGCATTCTCGTCAGAGCAAGGTGTCACTATTGTCGACGTGCCTGACAAGCACTGGACCCAGAGTTTCATCAAGATGGGGCCTCCCCAGCACGCCGAACAGCGCAATACCGTGAGTCCGATAGTCGAGCCGGAAAGCCTGACGAAGCTCGAAAGCTTGATCCGCTCTCGGGTCAGGGCGATTCTAGCCGGCCTGCCGCGCAATGATGCCTTCAATTGGGTGGACATGGTCTCCATAGAGTTGACGACGCAAATGCTCGCCACGCTGTTCGACTTCCCATTTGAGGATCGGCGACTCCTGACCTATTGGTCAGACGTAGCTGTTGCAGTTCCGAAAGCAGGCCATGCGATCGATACCTGGGACAAGCGAAGCAAAATCTTGTCAGAGTGCCTCGACTATTTCACCAGACTTTGGAACGAGCGCATCAATGCCGAGCCGCGCCTCGACCTGATTTCCTTGATGGCGCACTCGCCCGCCACACGCCATATGGAGCCGAGTGAGTTTCTCGGGAATCTGATTCTGCTGATCGTTGGGGGGAATGACACCACGCGCAACTCGATTACCGGCGGCCTCCTGTTCATGAGTCAGTACCCCTCCGAACTGCGAAAACTAACCGTCAATCCAAAGCTGGTCTCGAGCGCCGTGTCCGAGATTATTCGATACCAGACGCCGATCGCACATATGCGCCGCACCGCCGCTACCGATAGCATCGTAGGCGGGAAACAGATCAGTAAGGGCGACAAGGTCGTTATGTGGTACATCTCCGGCAACCGGGACGAAGAGATCATTAAGAGCGCCAACAGCTTCATCATCGACCGCAAGAATGTGCGGCAGCATCTCGCGTTCGGATTCGGCATCCATCGCTGTCTTGGTCGACATCTTGCGGAACTTCAGTTGAGAGTCCTCTGGGAAGAGATGCTGGATGCGGGACTGGAGGTCAAGGTTGTCGGCGAACCCGAGCGAATTGCGTCCAACTTCGTGCACGGCTATTCCGCTCTCCCCGTACGGATTGCAGCCTAGGCCCTTATCGCTCCGGTCTGGCAGCGGACACGCGGTGGGGTTTGGCTCGTAGTGAACCATCTCCGCTTCTGCAAGCAGCGAAGATGGTTTGATCGACGCGAAACAATTGCTGCATCTCAGGATCTAGTCATCAACAGGGCGGATGTTTGAAGTGTCCGTGAGGAGCGATAGTGTAGCGCGCGGACAACTTGCAGCGGCATCAACCAACTTGGAGAATGCAATGTCTACGAAATCCAAAGTCGTGAAGCCCAGTCATGACGCCTTTGTCGTCACCGGTGAGGTGAGAGCGCCTCCTGGACTAAGATCGGCGCGGTCTGGTGATGGCAGCAAGGGCGTCAAGGTGGCTCCGATCGCCCTGCTTGTCAGCGGAAGGCTCGTTACCCGCGAGCGAAAAGAAACCAACGACTCTGAGTCCGATGCGGTGTCACGTGTGCTTGCGGGGACACTCGTCCCTTCCAAGGCTTTTGATTGTTCGGGGGCTGCAGGTCCATCCGGACCGGAAAGCATTCTTTGGTAGACAATGCTCCAGGCAACGTGATTGCCATGAAGCTGCGCTTCACAGATGGGCTATGCCATGAGCAGTTCCGCCTTCCTCTGGGATTCCAAGGTCGTCGCCGGCAGTAACCTTCAGCTTTTGGGTGTGTCTGTCGTTACCGTCTGAAGTTTGATTGTCACATCGAGTTTCCAACATCCCAACACAGAGCCGCGCCCAGCACCCGCGTCAGTATTTGACCCTACGTTCAGTGAGCAGGGATCGTGGTCGGCTGAGAAAAACTAGACCAGATTATCTGCGAAAATGTCATCCAGCCACAGGACAAGACCACAAGCTGCCCCAGCGCTGCGAGAAGTGGTGATCGCGCACCAAACCACGAATGATCAGAGATAGCCTTTTCACGTGCAAGGCGTTTTTGGTTGAGTTTGGCAGATGCCAATCACCCGTCGCATTTGCACCTCCTGCCTGACACATGTCGGGAACTGCGGGCGACACGGCAACTACGAATTCGCGCTCTCGGCGCAACCGGGCGAGTCGCAGAGGCGGCCAGCTACTAACTCGAGCTCCTGCAGCTCGATCTCGACGGCCCGGGCGAGCAGCTCACGGGCTCCGTTCCGCAGAATTTCTGGCAGTGGATCGTCAACCGCAGACGGCTGACTTCTCGTTCATGCGTATCGCTCTCCTTGAGAGGTTAGGGCAGGCTCGACACCTGCCTTGAACGCCGCCTATCTCAACCCGTCATCACCCACGTCCCCGCATAGCTCTCATAGCCTTCAGCTTTGGATGTTGGACCAAGATCTCGTCACCGTCCGGCTCCGCATGCTGGGTTTTATCTCCCATGATGAATTGAGGGAAGCAAACCGTCGACGTCCGAACCTACGCAGCCCTGTGGCGCGAAACATTGATCGATGCTGCGAGCTTCGTTAAGCGACCTCCGATTGGACTCTTAAGGCAATCACTTTGTCTTCGGATTTGTTCGGTCACTGCTTTGCCCGAGGTTGGAGCTTGGCTGTGAGGCCCCTCAATTGAACTTGTAGGAGGCCTGAAAGAACGTACCCCAGCGCTCCATGCTATACTTCGCAAGTACGGTCGGCTCACCGACGCAGCCATAGCTGCTGCACAAAGAGTTGCTCCGCTTGTTGGTCCACATCGCCCAGTAGCGGCCACCGACGCCGACGCTGAAGTTCCTGGTGATGAAGTAGGACAAGACGCCTTCAACCTGGACGCCTCGGCCCCCATTGCCCCGTTGTTCATCAAACATGGTCTCGTTGCGCAAGAGATGATAATCACGCCCCTTGAAATCGGTCCACGGCAGGTAAGCGACGTCCGTGCTCAAACGCCAACGCTCGGTGAGCATGGTTTCGGCGCTTAGGCCGATACGAGGTGCATTCCATTGAGTATCCTGGCTGCCAACGTTCGTGTTGTCGCCTGGCGCCAGGCACGGTAGGTTGACGATCTTGACGCATCCTATCGAGTCCGAGCTCTCGCCGTAATAGCTCCAACCCGTGAATCCGCCGACCTTGTAGGTGGCGCCGCGCAGGAAATCATAACCTAGGTCCGCCGTGTAATAAGTGAACCTTCCGTTTGTTTGGCCCGAGATCGTGTTAGTATACGACATTGATGTGGTCCCAGTATCGAGACCCCAATCTTCATCGTTCGAGTGTCCTTTGTTGAAGCGCCCGATCCCAATATTGCCCTTGAGGAATACTCCCCAGGGGCTGTCAACACGGAGAAATGATTCCCCGGAAAGTCCGTCCAATCCGTAATAAGTGAGCCTCGAGATGAGACGGCTGGGGTCGTCGAGGTGGCCATAGGGCACTGCGCTGTGGTCCCATTGAAATTGTCCGCGGCTGAGCCAGAGCCGCGATCCGCCTTCAAACGCCCAACCGGGCGAGTAAGCAACCGGCGGCGCACCGGCGAGTGCTTTCGCGTACAGCGGCGCGTCGCCCCATTGCGCCGTCCAAGGGTCGGCGCCAAAATGGTAATTCAACCCGATCTTTCCGACGTGATAACTGCTGGAGGGCCTCGTTGTGTTCGCTGGCAGAATCGCAAACGGTGGAAACTGCACCGTCGGAGGTGTGTCGATCCTCGGCCCGCCGAAATGCAGATAGTCATACTCAGCTTTGACCGACCATGCAGGCGTAAGCGCTTGCTCGACGCCTAGCCCGATGGTGCCACCGAGGCGACCATAATCGAAATGGGTCTTCTCCGGTGAGAATCCAAACTCGTAATTATTGAGGACGTCGCCCTGATTGTTCTGCCAAGCGACGCCTCCCTTGAGATAGGCCAGCGTGTGGCCCAGCGCGCCAAACGCGTAACCGATGCGGCCGGTCCCGGTGGCAAGAACGTTGGGACCTGCCTTGCAGTTTGCGCTCACGACAAAGCCGGAGGCAGCGAGGCAGGTATTTGTGCCGTCGGAGACAGCGCGGCTGACATCGAGTTCGACACCAAAGACCCAGCCCTTGTTCTGCCAATTGTAACCGATCTGGCCACCTGCGAGGAATACTGGGGTATCGACGACATCGCCATAGATTGACGGACCGTAGGGATTGCTGAAGGAGGTTCGGCCGTACCCGCCGCCGACGTGCCCGCCAATATAGCCTCCGGTCCAGTTCCACACCGCCGGCGGCAGTTTCACTTCTGGCTCAAGGTCTGCCGAATTGGCGGCACTGCTTGCGACGAGCGCAATTGTTGTGGCTCCCCAAAAAAGAAGTCCAGATCGCATCAAATACTCCGCTGCGCTTCTCCCTCCACAACCGAGCGCCTTCGCGCTGGCATCGGTGATGGCGCCGCGAATGAAGCAAGCAGCGTGCCGCTTAAATGAGGCTCTCCACGCGCCAGGTACGCGTCAAATTTGCGACATTGGGGCTCAAACCCGACAATCGCGCTGTTAGCGTTCGACAGTAAATGTTGCGCAACGCGAAGCCGCCATTCTCGCTGTAGCTGCGACATCAGCTGTCGAGTCTCATGTGAAGCGTTTGAGTCAAGTGGACATTACCAATACGAGCCCTGCCGGCCTGGACGCCGGATCCGTCGATCTGCAGAGGGATGATACTTGGTATGCTACGCTATCGAAATCCGCTTCCTTGGGAAAACATCTGACGAGCGATCATTCAGGCAATGCGGCACGCGCAGGAGACGCTCGTCGTCAGCCTCTTCGTGTCCCTGGTGATGCTCGCCTTCGCCATGATGGCCGCGATCCGACTTCGCGCTCACCGCCATCGCCCAAAAAACAAAACGTCGCCCCCCGGCAACAACCCAAACACCACCACGCCGCCGCTGATCTGTTGGTCAATCCAGGAATCGGCCATTGCCATCAGACCGTACGCGTCGTCCTCAGGCCACGGCTTTAAGATCGTGACGGCAGTAAGCCCAAAGACGCAACTGATCGATTTCGCTGTTTGGATAGCCGTTGACGATGCTGGTGAGCGCGTCGGCCAGGTGAGCAAGCGCATTCATATCGGCGACCGCGAAAGCGCATCTACGAATTGTATTGCCTGACGCAAGAGCTTGGCGCTCACTTGCTTGTCCGCGCCTGCGTCGATCGGCTGGCGGGCGATGACGGCCATTCGATTGCGACCGAGATGGAAGAGACCAGCGGTCAAGGGCCTGCATTACATTGGCGTGCGGGACGACAAGGGCGAGATGACGAAAGCTGTGCTGGAGATCAAGTTCAAGCGGATTGCGGTCTTGCCTCCGATCGGAAAGCAAAACTCTATCCTGCCCTCGACCTGACGGTAATCCGCGCAAGCGAGCGCGGTGCGCCAAAGGGCCGGAAACCTATTGAGTCGAAGCTAATCACGGACCTACCCGTCCGTAGACGCTCCGAGGCAATCGAGAAGATTAACTGGTGCGCCATGCGGTGGAAAATCGAGATGTTCCACAAGATCTTGAAATCGGGCTGCAGGGCGGGCGGAAGACTCAAAACTGCGGACGCGGAGCGCCTCGCTAATCTGATGGCGGTCTTCTGCATTCTCAGTTGGCGCGTCCTCTGGCTCACCATGCTCAATCGCGCGGCCCGGACGCGTCACCGAAGATGGCCTTGACGGACAACGAGATCGCATTGCTCGATGAACTCATCAGCGACGTCGGCAATCGACGATGTCGCCCTGGAACCCTCGCATTCTACTTGACCAAACTTGAACGATTGGGTCGCTACCTGGCCAGGGCCGCCGATCCGCCACCCGGAAATGTCGTCATCTGGCGCGGACTCTCCAGACTGACCGTTATCGAACTCGGCGCCGAAATCGGAGCGGCTGGAAATGTGGGTTTGAAAGCTGGTGAGGACCTCACCAGACGCCGTACCCGGCATAGGGGCAGGACCCTTACGGATCGCCTCGCGGACGGTACTGTCGATCCAGAGCGCAGATCTTGACCGGGGCACGTCAGGCCGCGGTCACGTCTCAGCGGATTATGCCGCAACTGACGCAGCTATCCCGCATCGCTATCTTCAGCAACACAGGAGCTGCGATGGAAATGGGACCCAAGGCGATATCGGCTTTCTTGCGCATCCGGAAGAACTCTCTTGGTCAGCTACTGGTCAGCCAGGCGGTCTATCCAGATAGGCTGAGCATTCTCGACTTTATCGGAGATAAAATATGACGGGCATTGGCCGAGCTGGCACATCGCGCGTTGGGGCTGCACGAGCCGACAGCACCGGGGAATTGAGCAGTTCGAGCGCGGAGCCCGGCCTGTTGCCTGGGGAACGCAGTCAATCCTTCGACGCCGTCGTGGAGCGGATGCGCTCCGGGCCTCAAGATAGAACCGCGGCGCTCGCGAACCAGCCACCAGCTTTGGATGTGGCGGCGCCAACGCGGGACGAGATCAAGGCAGCAGAGGAAAACTTGGACAGCCTGCTCGAGCAGCTTAAAACTTGTCGTCAAGCGGCCAGGCGCGCCCGGAACTTGCCCGAGGCGCGAGAGCTGATCGATCAAGTGGTTAAAGCAGGCTCAGCAGTTCTGGAGTACTACGCGAATCTGCCCCCAGCTCTGGCGCGCCGCATTCTGCCGGACGATCAGGCTCGCCAGCTCCGCTATGACACGCTGAACGCGGCCCACGAATGTGACCACTTGGCCAAGCAGATTCTCGACGAGTTGGAGAAGAACAGAAAGAAAGCAGCACGCCTGCTCGACAACATGAAAGACAGCGCTTCGCCCGCTCAGCTGAGCCGCGTGTTTGCAGGCGTGGCGGGCCACTACGTGGCCTGCATGGAGTGGTGGGGAAAGAAGGCATTGCGTTTGGAGCGGATGCAGTCAGTCTGCGCGGCTACTGCCAACTTGCCAACCAGCACGCCCGAGATGCGGAAGGCGAAGAGGCCGCACTAAGGCTGCATACCGGCTGGGCGCTCAATACGAAGTGCATGTATCTGCAATCGCGGATAGCTCTCGCGGAGCTCTTGATTAAATTCGCAAGCGAGCACGTTCGAACCAGATCTGCGCGGCGCCCTCATGGATGAGAGCGGGCGAGTGCGTCTGCTCGGGACCTTCATCGAAGATGTTTTTCCGGCATTCGTCTCGACGCACGGCGCCGTTCTGAACAGCAATGGAGCGACGCTCGACGCTGAGCACCGCGCCGTTCTGGAAGGAGTCATGGAGCGCCTTTCGGAGTTTGCGTCAGGAGTGAGCGGCATCGTTGGCAGCCTGAGGGAGGCCAGAACGCGAGCCGACCTCCCGTTGCAGTTGCTGGACGAGATCGTGGAAGGTGCTTGGGTTACGGCGAACGAAGTCATGCGGCTGCTGGCATTGCAGCCGAAGACGATAGCCACGATTGAGCCGCCGGCTTGGGCAGCGCTGCCGGAAAATACTGCGGTCGTGGGCGAAGATAGTCCAGCGCGCAGAAAGGGAAAAGGAAGGCGTGCAGCGGCCGCAGGCGAGGGGAGTTCGATGGGCCGCCCGGCGGAGCCGCAACTCGCCAGGCCCAATGCCGCCACGGACCGGACGGACAAGGTTATCGTACTCTCGGATCTCGGCACCAAGAAACTCGCGACCGCGGACGAGGCACGCGCGTCATCCTCCGCGACCGAGCACCTCCAGATGTGGCAGGCTCCGCCCTCCAGGAAAGCGCTGGCGGGATTACTTGAGCGATTGGACGAGCTGCTGCAGTTCGATCTGTCGGCTCAGCAAAGCGCCGTCTCGCAAGCGCGCCAGATGAAGCCCGAGGACGCCGAACACGTCTTGGATCGCGTCATTAAGCGCTTGCAGACGCAGGCCTCCGAGATTGAGGCCTGTGCAGCCGCGCTGGAGGAGCCTCGACGACGTGGCCTGCTCACGCCTGCGCAACTGCCCGAAGTGCACGATAAAATTGTACGGCTCAAGGCGATGTGGTCCGAGGTGCAGGGGCAGGCAAACTCATTAAACGCGCAAAAGACGGCAATCACGAGCGATTGCATGAAGACCTATGCGTTTCCATCGCAAAAATACCTTGAACAGTTGCGGGCGGCGGGGGAGCTGGCGTCAGTGGATCCACCACGTCCTTTGAAGGGAGAGCCAGGGACGCTGTTCGAGATCAGGCTGCAGCCCAAGGCGCTGCGCAGTGGTGCGACGCCAAGCCCGATGTGGGTGCACATCCATACCAAGCAGCCGGTACATGCCTGGCAATTAGCAACACTGGGCGATCGCGAATTCGCCGCTTGCCACGTGAAGTCTAACGAACAGCGCGGCTACAATCAGCACTGGCAGAGCGCTCGAGCCGCCGAGGGGCACGAGAAAGTCGTGATCCACCGCGGCAAGCTCACCCCTGCGTTCTGTAGGTCCTTGTTGAGCGACGCCGCTGGCCGCCATCCGTGGCCTCCCCTTCCCGATCCGGAGCACGTGTCGGCGCAGATCGCTCGACTGGGGATCTCGTGAGCTGGTTGTCTTCCGGCATAGTGCCGTTCGGTGGCAGCTTTCCTGCCTCCGGATCGGCTCGGAGGATTGCCTGCCAGCACCGAGCCCTCCAGGCTCCATCTCCCAAAAGGATGGAGCCTGGAGAAGAGAACGCGCACCACGGGAGGCTTGTCAGCCTGTCGCGCGGCGATCAGGATGGAAGAGCGCGTCAATCAAGGTGAGAGAGTTTCGCCGGGCTCGTGACGTAGGGAGGCGTAGCCCGACCGGAGTTACGATCCCGGCGTCGGCGCGATCCGCGAGGGACCGCGCCGACTTCTGATCGCGGCCGGCAGGTTATGCAAGTGGGAGGCGACAGGCCGGATCTGCGGGAAGCGGCTGAAGGCATTACTGCCTGCGCTGATTGAGGCGATGGAACGGCACGGCCACCTCGACCTTGCCCCCAGATCGGCGCCAAACTTTTGGCGATGAGCGCTGCGACGATCGACCGCACATTAGTGCGGGTCCGAGAAGAATCAGGTCGCAAGCGCCGGCGGCACGCGACGCACTCGTTGCGTCGCAGTGTTCCAATACGGACGTCGGCAGATTGGAATGATCCGGCGCCCGGATTCGAGGCCGACCTTGTAGCACATAGCGGTCCATCTGCCCGGCAGCTTCATCCTGACCCTCGTGCTCACCGACAGTGCTACCGGCTGGACAGAGTGCGCTGCTCTGATCGTGGCGCGAACAGGCGCTATTGAGCATGGTGCTGACGGAATTGCGCAAACCATTGCCTTTTGCGCTGCTCGGCCTCGATACTGACAATGATACCGTGTTCATGATTGAGACGCTGAACGCCCACTGCGAGGCGGCCAACATCGTTTTCACGCGTTGCCGGCCCTACCGAAAGAATGACCAGCCGTTCGTCGAGCAGAAGAACGGCGCCGTCGTGCGCAGAATGGTCGGCTATCGTCGGTTCGAGAGCCTGGAAGTGCTGCTGGCTGAACACTATCGATCGCGGAGGCTGTTCGTGCACGTCTTCCAATCCTCGTTCAATTGATAGCCGGGCAGCGCGACGATGCGCGTGTGCGCAAGACATACCGTGCGCCGGCGACACCACACCAGCGCTTAGCCGCCGACACCCCCGCTCGGGTCGTGCCCATCTCCAAGAATACATGCCGTTCTCGACCCGGTCGCGTTGTTGCGCGATATCCGCGGCGCGCAGGAAACGGCGTCCCGCAAGTGCAGATTGATCTTATGAGTCCTGCTTCATGAGAACGTTTGACCTGCCACCGAGAAGAACCGCCGATCCTATAGGACCGGCGGCCAAGTCAAGGGAGGAAACGCCCGTCAGGGCAGCGGTAGCGAGACTACCGCAAGGCACCACCAACTTCTTGGCGGATCTCAAATAAACATTTTGCGATGGGCTAGACGATGATCCGCCTACTCATCGAATGGAGGTAATGCGAGGAAAGCTACGCATTGCTGGCTTCCAGTAATTCAATTGAGCCTGAATTTAAAGAAAAAGTTGCGTACAAAGCGTACAAATCGAGCTTTTTCGCGCTCTCTCGTCACACCTTCAACAGGTCAGAGCTGTTTCGCACGGAGTGCCGAGTTAGATCCGTCAAGTTTGCAGCTTACCGCCCCTTCTATGGACCAGGCTGCCACGTTTGGGACGAAGTCGCCGATCTCACGCTCGGAAGCTCTCTGCCAATCGCAGGAAATTCATGAGCAGCACGTGACCTTGTTGAGTAAGTACTGACTCCGGGTGGAATTGCAGTCCATAGGTCGGTTGATGCCGATGTGCCAAAGCCATGATCTCACCTTCATTTGAGCGGGCTGTCACCACGAGATGCTGCGCGTCTGACTCCTCTAGTTCAACCGCCAGAGAATGATAGCGTCCAACAGAAAGTGGAGACGGGAGTTGCTTGAACAACCCTCGGCCGTCATGAGTTATGTGTGAGGCTCGACCGTGCATCGGACAACGCGCGCGTACCACGCGACCGCCGAAAACGCTCCCAATACACTGGTGCCCAAGACAGATGCCAAGAATTGGAACGCGACCCGATAGTTCGCGGACAACGGCAGTGGATATGCCGGCCTCCATTGGCGTGCAAGGTCCGGGAGAGATCACGATTGCACGCGCCTGGAGCGCGAGGAGATCGGTGAAGCTCATCGCGTCATTCCGGACGACTTGCGTCTCTTCACCGAGCGCGCGGAAATATCGCGCGATATTGAACACGAATGAGTCGTAATTGTCGATGATCAGAATCAAAATGCACCAGATAGATCGGCACCAAAGGCGGCGAAGAGTCGCTGTGCCTTGGCAAGCGTCTCCTCGTACTCGGCTTCAGGATCCGACATCGCCGTTATCCCAGCCCCTGCATGAAAGACAGCTAGGTCGTCGTCGATCATCACAGTGCGGATCGCAATGTTCGTGTCCATCTGTCCATTGAATCCAATGAAACCGATCGCGCCGCAATAGACCTCTCGCGCCACTCCCTCGATGTCCGCAATAATCTCCATTGCTCGCACCTTCGGAACGCCGGTAACGGAGCCGCCCGGAAAGCAGGCGCGAAGCAGACTGACGGCGTCCTTGTCTTCAGCAAGTGCGCCCCTGACAATCGAAACGAGATGGTGCACCGATGCATAGGATTCCAGGTTGCACAGTGCGGTAACATCGACCGAATTGTCGGTACAAACGCGTGACAGATCGTTGCGCAGCAGGTCGACAATCATAATGTTCTCGGCACGATCCTTCTCGGACGCAAGAAGGAGTTCGACACGCCGCCCATCTTCCGCGGAATCGGCGGAACGCGCGAATGTGCCCTTGATCGGGCGCGTTTCGACTTGCCGTCCGTCAAGTTTTAGAAATCTCTCAGGAGAGCTTGATGCGATCGTCAGCTTATCGTAGCGCAAGAGAGCTGCAAACGGTGCCGGGTTCAGAGTCCGGAGCTGGCAATAAAAGGTGAGCGGATCGAACAGGGGCGAAACCCTGGCACTGAAGCGTTGCGCGATGTTGGCCTGGAATATATCTCCTGCCAGGATCAAGCCGACGACGCGCTGGACCGCTGCGATAAAGCGTTCACGGCTATAGTTAGAATGCCAAGCGCCCGCCGTGCTGGGGATTATGTTCCGCGGCGACTTTGGCCTGGCGAGCAGTGCTGCAAACTCGTCGGCGCGACGACGCGCGCGATCGGCTCGTCCGGTTGGGTCCTGTTCGGGCCATCCGGTCGAGACGATCCAGCACCTGTGGTGCCGGTGATCGAAGCTGACGACCACATCGTAAAAATGCAGGATTGATTGAGGCAACCGGAGGCCGTGAATTGACGGCGGCGGCAGCTGCTCCAGTGTTCGGTTCAGATCGTAAGCAAGGAAGCCGGCTGCGCCGCCCTGGAATGGGGGGAGATCGGGGCGATGCGCTTCTTTGTATCTCGCAAGAAGGCCGCGGAGGACCTCCCATGGATCGCCTGTAAGTGCCACTCCATTCCAACTTGCCTGTCCATCTGCGACCAAATAGGTGCCGAACGGCTCGCAGGCCAGATATGAGTAACGCCCAAGCAGCTCATGCCCTGCCGCGCTATCGAGAAAGGTAAGCTGCGGCCACGGCGCAAGGCACCGCAGCGCCTTGACAGGTTCAATCCACTGCAACTCGCGGACGTGCATAGGCTATCTGTTACCGACGACCGGCAGGTTGTGAGGCCTGCGCCGCCGTGATGCCGCTCCGAAGGAGGGTTGTTTCCGCCCGAGCGTACAAGACCCTGCGGCTGATCATCAAGCTACTCACCGCCAGCTGATCCGCTACGCCGAGCGACTTGCGTTAGCCCTGCCGTTCCCGCGAAATGCACATCTGTTGACAGCTCATAGTCAGCGGCAAAGCGCAACTCCCGAAGTGGCCGTACGCATCTGATCGCTTCTCGATACAAATTGTGCGTTTTGTACGCAGCGAGATCCGTCTCGCTAGCAAACTCCCCGTACACCACGACGTCGATGTCATTGCCGAGCTGATCGCTCTTGCGGTTGCGCGCAATCTCGAGCCGGCGTGCATATGGGATTGAGGTGAGAACCGATAGACCTTTGACGATTTGGTCGATACAGGCCTCATCCCTGGCTGTGAAGAAGACGATGTGACGGATCATGGTGGCCGCAAAGGTGACGCCTCAACTTGGCCGCGTCCTTACCTCGGGGAGCGGCGCAACGCAATGCAATGCTGGAACGTCGTTGATGGCAAGGGGGCGCTCGTGTGACGCTCGGCCTTGCAGCAGAGGCTCGCAACAGCAGAGACTCGCAGAATTTCCAATTGAGCAAGACGTGTGAGTTGCTCGGTGTCCAAAATGATCTGAATGTGGCATATTCTGGCTCGGCGGCTCGATGAATCCGCGTGCAAAGCTCGAGAACCCGCAATACTTCGTTGCGGGTGATACCGTCGATCAGTGTTTCCCGACAAGACGATTCAGCACTATCTCAACAGCCCATATCGATTGAACTCAGGCACCTCTCGTAGAGCTGGGGTCCGAAACGTGCGGTTCTGCATCTATTAGGATACATCGTGCCGCAGGTGAATGCCCTCGTCCGATCCGGACAGTATTTGTGCGCCGAAAACAATCTCAACCTGTCACAACGCATGACACGCAACTTAGGGAAGCGCGATGGTCCGCGCGCGAAACTCTATAATTCAATCTATCAGTTGGCCAGGCGGAACAGGCCCTTTCAGGCCAGGGGCATCGGCAACGAAGGCCATCCGTGAGTCGCATAGATTGAGCGACCGCTACTTTGCTTTGAGAGAGTAAAAAATGGCCGTAAGGGAGCTGAGCAGAGTTTTGCTCGACGCGCCTGGAAGGCCAGGTCGTACGCGGAACGTTGATTGCCGATCTTCCCAGGCGCGAGGTGGGTACTCCCGACTGGCGTATATTTGTGAACTGATACTGAAATCGTGGAGGGTGAATTGCGTACAACTGCAGGAGGAGACAAGAGGCCAAACTCAATGAGCCAGAAGCAGATTGTGGTGACCGCTACTGGCGCCGGCATCGGAAAGACGGTGTTCTGCGCAGGACTCGTCAATCTCCTCGGTGCGAAGTTTTGAAAACCGATTCAGGCCGGCCTCGAAGGAGAAACCGATACCGAGCGGGTCGCTCGGCTTGGCAGTCTTCCGCCGGATCGCATCGTGCCTGAGCGTTACCGACTGCAAACGGCCGCTTGGCACCACAGTTCCTCGGGGATTGACGAGGTTCGCATCAAACCGGATTCGCTGGACGTACCGGACACCGGAGGGCAGCCGCTCGTGATCGAGGGTACCGGCGGACTAATGGAGCCGCTGAATTGCGGCTCGCTTTACATTGACCTCTTGGAGCGGTGGCGACTACCTGTCGTGCTCTGCGCGAGCACAACTCTGAGTACGATCAATTGTTCACTGCTGTCCATAGATGCGCTCCGAAGGCGCCAGATCGTCATTCTTGGGATCGCTTTCGTTGGCGAAAAGAATTCGGACGCTGTGGCAGCAATTTGCGAGATTGGACGGGTGCGGTGGTTAGGACGACTGCCCTGGATTGCGCCTTTGTCGGCAGACACGCTGCAAGCTGCGTTCAAGGCCTCCTTCTGTCACGATGATTTCAATTCACGATGCTAAAGATGAAGTCGTTGATTGGCATCCGCATGCAACACGCGCTTCAAGCGGAATGACAACCGCCGGGCGATGGTGCTTATCTTTAGCCGGAACCGTTGCGGCGTTCGATCTGAAGACAATCACCTGACTATCGTGATGTCGCCATTTTGCGTCACAAGGGCAGACCTCGATGAAATCGGGGCATGTCATATTCGCCGACATGTGCGAGCAAGTTGTCCTTCATGCGCTGAAGGGCCTCAGTCGAAAACGAACGTTGTCCGAGATCAGCTATGACACGCTCCAATATTCGCCAGTGGCGATTTTCACGCGAAACCCGAGAAAGCGAGGGCTCAGGAAACCGCTCCCTCAAATACTGCACTGGCCGACGGAAAGGCTCACCTCAAGGGATCATGGTCATCAATTAATCGAACCATCAACCAGTGCCTGCCTTATTCGTTCGGCCTGTTCCTTGGATTGCTTCTCGGCCAAGCTGTGATCCTTTAACAGCGCGGGCCCCTTGCGTTGTCGATCATAGACCATCCAGCCGGTGGTCCCTATTCGAACGAAGAACCTGTACTGTTGCGGAGGTAATTCGTGGCTCAATAGTTCCTCCTAAATCGACCTGTTACGAAATCGCGCCCGGTGTCCCAAGAAAAGACGACACTCATGTCAGGAAAACACGCCCCGCGCTTTTTATTCCTGAATCGGAACACTGAATTTTCAGGCAACAAACGCACTGCACAGCCTGTGGCACTGGCCGAGGCATCTTTCGATGCCGCGTTCGTCGTATCCCACTGCCGCAGAGAGGGGCATGCAAACGCCTCGTGAAATTGATCACCTCGCCGGAGTCCAGCCGCGCCCATGACCCCTGTCGGCGTCGCTGTGTCTTGTAGTGAAGAGAAGTGGGCCGGTGCCGACCGCATCGCCCGGGAAGGCTTGCACTATCAGTTAAGGTGAAAGATTGTCGCTGCGATCGTCAATTTGGGCCGGCAGGAAGTCCGAAATCCCTCGACGATTCGCGCCGGCGAGCCAATTCTAATGGCTCCGCGTTTAACAGCTTCATCACTAGTCCCCCTCAGCCTTTCGCCATTGTGGCCAGGTGCGACACGATAGCAATCTAATGTCTTACAACTGACAGTTCGGTCGGCGGTCTCCTTCTGGGGCCGCCCATGATCAAGACGTTAGGGATTGCGGCGCTCGCGCTATTCGGGTCATCGCAGGTTGATCCGTACCTCGAACATGAACAAAGCCAAGGCTGTCATAGCGATGCTGCGACAGACATTCGTTTTGGGGTTTGAGTAGACTTAGGCCGGCGCCGCGTTATCGCGCGCGTAGCCTTGTGCCGCGCCTCGATCTTCTCGCGAGTCGCCCCCTAAATCATGTCGTTGTAGTCGGCGGTAATCTCCTCATGCAGGCGCTCAGGTGGCAAAACCGTTATCGGCTCAGGAAGCAAATCGTCGAGCCGATCTTCGGACAAATCAAGCAGGCGCGCGGGTTCCGGCAATTCCTATTGCGCGTCATGGAGAAAGCGAACGCCGAATAGGCCCTCATCTGCACCGCCCACAACCTCGCCAAGCTCGCTAGAGTCGCTGGAGCAAGTTATCATCCATTAACAAGCCCGATACCAGAGCTATCTGGACGCTCCTAGCGTCGGGAGTGTCCCTCGGTGTCTACACTCAAGGGTGATGGATGAGCCGAATGTCATTGGGCCCTCCCGGCCCTGCGAGGGCGGTGTAGAGCTCGCCGCGAATGTCGTAGTGCTTTATCGGCTGCGCCGCGTCCGGCAAGAGGCCCCAGCGGCCGAGCTTCGAGAGCATCGTGTACGGGGCGGGTTGGGTGCCGTGCGAAAAGTCCTCGGGAGCGGCGAATGTTGCAGCATAAATCTCGCGGGCTGCGGGGGACGTCGTCTCAGCCCTGGCGGACGCCGGAGCGGCTTGCTCCATTGACCGTGCAAGCCTCGCTGGCGAGGCCCGATTCGCCGGCTGCGCGCTGGGCTGCGGAACGTTCTCCGGTCGAGATCCGAGACGAACGGCAGCGCTTGGCGGATTGAGTGCGGTGCTTCGCCTCATCGCCGCCGCGGGCACGAACAGCGCCGTGTAGCGCTCATTGTGAACCACGAAGCGGGCGGGTCGGCTGTCCTGGCTCGGCGGGACGCTGCTACCGTCAAGCGCAGCCGTCGCGTGCTGGTCGCCGTGCCCCGAGTTGAAGGGACGAACGGCCTCTCCTAAATCCAGCGCTTCGTGATGGCGCGCGGTTGGCTCGAGAGACGACGATGGGCCGGCGTCGTTCATCGCCCACAGCAGATCCTGATCGTAACCTTCCGCAGGAAGGACTAACGGCGAACCGACCGCTGGCCCGAAAGGCGACGGTGCGCCGGCGTCTTCCATCAGCACGAGCGCGACTGAATTGCCGGGCTCACTCAGCTGGCGCCCAATGGCATTCCCTTCCGGCTGGCTTAGCGTCCTCTGCCTCTTCGCAGGCCTCAACTGCCCGGTGTAATCCTCACCCATGAGGATCTCATGTCTTGAAAGGGAGGCGCTCCCGGTCAGTTCGTTCGGAGCCGGCTGGTAGCCGTCGCTCCAGTTGAAGTGACGAACGGCTTCTCCGGGATCCGGTGCCTGGTGATCGCGCGCGGTTGGCATGAGAGGCGATGCTAAGATGGCTTCGCCCATCATCCCTCGCAGCGGATCCTGATCGTGACCTTCCGCAGTCAGCTCCTTCGGCCAACTCAAAGCTTCCCGCGGCGCACTGTGCTGCGCAGCGGCGTCCCCGACGCGTCTGGTGAATGCGTCTTCGGGATGAGGACCTCGGGCCCTATGGTGCCCAAGTTCCAACGCCTCGGTGAGTCTACGGTCTTCGTCAGACAGATGACGATAGTGGCGATCTGGAGAAACAGGAACCCCTGCGACGGCGGTGGTATCAAGCTGCAGCACTTCATCCAGGTACGGCTCAAAGTCCGCGTGCTGCTGTTGCGGTTGTGGCACCGCGACGTTGTAAGCAGCGAAATCTCGGTCGAATGGGTTGATGAGTCGGTTCGCAATCCTGAGCAGGTAGTGTCCTCTCTAGTTCTTGCTCTATTAGGATCAGCTGTCGACAAGCTGACGCGCCAGCCCGACTGCCACACTCCCCGAGGGACGCGCCAAAGATGCCGGACTGCATTTTTCGGAAGTACTGGCTGGTAGTCGGAGCCGGCACGAACAGATTCTATTTTGTAGAGTAGCATCATGGGGCCTACAAACCGTCGCAAAACAAAGTGTGTACTGAGCTAGGAAGTGTTCTGAAGGCGTCTTGTCCTACTTCATCACCAGGAACTTCAGCGTCGGCGTCGGTGGCCGCTATTGGGCGATGTGGACCAACCTGCGAAGCAACTCTTTGTGCAGCAGCAGCGGCTGCGTCAGTGAACAGACCACACTTGCGAAGTACAGCATGGAACGCTGGGGTACGTTCTTTCAAGCGTCCTATAAGTTCGATTGAAAAGATCACACCAAAAGCCAAGCTCCAGGCTTTCGACGCCCCCTCAAGCTTTGGTAGTGACCATCCACCTCCGCGCCATCTGGACGCCGGCAACATTGGCATTAGCGAACCTTGTCACGTGATGAAGGCCGTGAAAAGAACTAGGTGTTTAGTCCCGGCATTTGCTGGAGCGGATTGAGCTTGAATCGTTCTGGCTGGGATGTCCAGCATTTGCAGATGTATT
>NZ_LBKA01000207.1:0-42006 GCF_028128955.1 Bradyrhizobium sp. CCBAU 11386 | reverse complement strand
GACACCGCAGCCGCAAACGCCGCGCACCGGATTGCAGCCGGGCCAGCCGCCCGTAGTCCAGCAGCCAGGCGGCATCCAGCGCCAGGGCGGATTCCAGCAGCGCCTCCCCGCCGCGCAGCGCCCCGCAGCGCCGCGCAAGCCGGCGCCCGCTCCGAAGGAGAAGAAAGAGCGGCGGTGACTTTCTTCCTTCTCCCCTTGCGTGAGAAGGTGCAGCGTCAATGCGGCGACGACTTCCGCAACGATAGCGCTAGTGAGGCGCTTCCCTGCATCCTCCGTCATTGCGAGCGCAGCGAAGCAATCCAGAATCTTTCCGCGGAGGGACTCTGGATTGCTTCGCTTCGCTCGCAATGACGACTTGGAGGGAACTGACGCTCCCACAGCTATACGAGCTCGCGGATGTTTCCAAACTCGCAAGCAAAGCGGCGTGAAGAGAACTCACGCCTCGCCGCGCAGCCAGGCCTTCACTTTTTGCAACAGGCCGTGGTGCAGTTCGTCGACCGACGCAGCCTCGGCGGGCGTCAGCGTCTGCAAGGCGGCATCGACGTCGTCGCGCGCCGGCGTCGGCTCGGGTGCGGGCGGAGATGCAAGGCCGGCGGCGGCGATCGCGATCGGGCCGATCTGCACCAGGAAGGCGCGCTCGTATTCGCGCGACAGGCGTGCGATTGCATCCTCCAGCGTCAGCCAGTCGACCGCCTTGATGTCGTTCATCAGCTTGCGGACCGGACCGCCCCCGGCCTCCATGCGCCAGTAATGCACGACCTTGGAGCGACCGCCCGACTGATAGACGAGCGTGCCCAGGAATTCGTGGATGGCGACCTCGTGACCGGTCTCTTCCAGCACCTCGCGGTGCGCGGCCTGTTTCGGCGTCTCGCCGTCGTCGAGCTTGCCCTTCGGCAAAACCCATTCGTTGCGCTTGCGCTGGCGCACGACTGCAACCAGCGGCGGCGCGCCACGCCGCAGCACAATACCTCCCGCCGCCATCACCGGCGCCCGCGCCATCACCAAATCCGTGTCGATCTAATCGTCCCCGCCGACCATATAGGCGGCGGGGACGGCGGATTGAAGGCTACTTTCTTCCGAGCAGCGCTTGACCGGCGCGGACGCGGGTGCCCTCGGCGATGCCGTCGCAGAATTTGAAATCGCCGGGTGCGAGGATGATGATGGTCGAGCCGTGCTCGAACCAGCCGAGCTCCTCGCCCTTGCTCACGTTGACGTCGCAGGGGAAATTGACCGGGCCCTTCGTCTGCGCGTTCAGCACCATGTCGAGGAAATGCAGGCGGATGCTCGCGACCAGGATCGCGGCGACCGGCACCAGCGTCACGGCCTCGCCGGTGGACAGATGCGTCCGGATCACCGCGCGCTCGTTCTTGCAGAACAGACGCTCGACCCGCTTCAACGCGATCGGGTTGACGTTCCAGACATCGCCATGGATCAGCGTCACGCGCTCGATATGGGCGTCATAGGGCGCGTGGAAGCGGTGGTACATGCTCGACGTCAGCCGCAGCGTCACGAAGGAGCCGTTGCGGTGCTGATCCACCAGTGCGGAATCGCCGAGCAGGTCGAGCAGCGAATAGGGCGCGCCCTTGACCTGGAACAGCTCGGTATCGGCGATCCGGCCATGCGCGCCGACGATGCCGTCGGAGGGGCTGGCGACAATGGAAGGGTCCGGGTCGAACGGACGCAGGCCCGGCTTCAGCTCCCGGGTGAAGCAGTCGTGCAGGCTCCTGAAATGCGTTTTCCGCGCCTCCGACAGGTCGAGGTCGGAGAACAGCTTCCACAGCGCGATCGAGACGTCCCGCACAAACGGATTCTCGATCTTGGAGAACCAGCCCATGAAGCGGGTCAGCGCGGCGCGGGGGATGCGGTTGGTCAACAGGAAGTTGAGGTCTTCCTGCTGGGTGAAAGAGGCGATGAGGGCTTTGACTGTCATGAATCTGTCAGCTCGCAGTATTAGCGCTTGTTGTCATGGAAACGACACTCCCGATTCTCTCGATGTCCGTGGCCGCCGCAGCGTCCGCTGCCGCCGCCTTCCCGAAGCTCAAGGCGCGGATCGAACTCTCCCGCGCCAAGCACCGCTCGCTCGCCGGGCACTCCAAGATGTCGCGCCGTGTGGCGCGGCTGCTCCCGTTCTACGAGTTCGGAGACGACGACTACTTCTCTTGCGACGGCGCGCCCGCGAATATCGCCGCCCGGCGCAAGGACGGCTTCTTCCGCCTCGCAAGCCTCTACGCCGAGCGCTACCCCAAGGGGCGCGCGATGACGAAGGAAGCGGCGGAAAAGATCTCCGACCTGAACTTCACCGAAACCTACCGCGTGCCGTTCCAGTTCTCGCGCCTCGTCCGCGAGCACCTGGGCACCTCGACCTTCATGGAGTCCTCGCGCGGCGTCACCGTCACCGATGTCGACGGCAACACGTCCTACGACCTCACCGGGTCCTACGGCGTCAACATCTTCGGCAACGACTTCTACAAGGAGTGCATCGAGGGATCCGAGAAGCGGGCGCGTGCGCTTGGACCGGTGCTCGGCCCCTACCACCACGTCATCCTCGATAACGTGACCCGGCTGTGCCAGATCTCCGGCCTCGACGAGGTCTCCTTCCACATGTCCGGCACCGAGGCCGTGATGCAGGCGGTGCGGCTCGCGCGCTACCACACCAGGCGTACGCACCTCGTCCGCTTCGCCGGCGCCTATCACGGCTGGTGGGGCGACGTGCAGCCGGGCGTCGGCAATCCGATCACCGCGCACGAGACCTACACCCTCGCCGAGATGTCGGAGAAGACGCTGCACGTGCTGCGCACGCGCAAGGACATCGCCTGCGTGCTGGTCAATCCGCTCCAGGGCCTGCATCCGAACGGAAACGCGCCCGGCGATTCCTCGCTGGTCGATTCCTCCCGCGGCGGCAATTTCGACCGCGCGGCCTATACCGAATGGCTCAAGAAGCTGCGCGAGGTCTGCACCGAGCGCGGCATCGCGCTGATCTTCGACGAGGTCTTCGTCGGCTTCCGCCTCGCCGCCGGCGGCGCCCAGGAATATTTCGGTGTGCGCGCCGACATGGTGACCTACGGCAAGAGCCTCGCCGGCGGCCTGCCGGTCGGCGTGGTCTGCGGCAGACGCGAGCTGATGCGCCGCTTCCGCGACGATCGTCCCGCCGACATCTGCTTCGCCCGCGGCACCTTCAACTCGCACCCCTACGTCATGACGGCGATGGACGAGTTCCTGAGCCGGCTCGCCAGCCCGAACTTCCGCGCCATCTATGACGGGCTGGAGGCGACCTGGAACGGCCGCGCGCAAAAGCTCAACGAGATGATGGAAGGCGCCGACCTGCCGGTGCGGTTCGCCAACTTCTCGTCGATCTGGACGGTGAAATACACCACCCCGTCCCGCTACAACTGGATGCTGCAATATTACCTGCGCGCCGAAGGCCTGGCGCTGAGCTGGGTCGGCACCGGACGGCTGATCTTCAGCCTGAACTACACCGACGCCGATTTCACCGAGGTCGCCGAACGCTTCGTCCGCGCCGCCGAAAAGATGAAGGCCGACGGCTTCTGGTGGCACGACGGCGCGCTCACCAACAAGCAGATCAAGCGGCAGATCTTGAAAGAGATGCTCGCCAAGCGTTTTGGACGCTGAGGCCGGTTCTTCGATCATATGCACAGTCATTCCGGGGCGGTCCGCAGGACCGAACCCGGAATCTCGAGATTCCGGGTTCGATGCTGCGCATCGCCCCGGAATGACGACATGGATAGCCCCCAAGACGTGGATGCCCGGGACGAGCCCGGGCATGACGCAACCATCAGACATCGGAGTGTTGTGCGTACGCAGCGCGCTCAGGCGTGCTGCTCTTCGAGCGTGGGCTCGGAGATCAGGCCCAGCGTGTGCTCGGGGTTGAGGTGCAGGCCGGGGTCCATCAGCTCGCCGCGCATCAGCGCGAGCGGCGCGTTGCGATAGAGCATCAGATCGTGGAAGGGGTCGGTCAGAATCTTGGTCATCCAGACGAGGCCGGTCTCGACGTCGCGGATGAAGAACAGGTGCACGGTGCGGAACAGAAGACCGCCGCCGCCGACCACGAGCCAGATCTTGGCGACCTGCCGCATGAAGTCGGTCGCGCTCGCCCAGGGCGTGAACAGGCCAAACAGCGTCGGATCGGCAAGCAGCACCAGCGGCGAGGCCGCCCAGATCGCCATCAGCACCACCTTGCGCTGAAGGTTGTAGCCGACCTTGATCTCTTCCTTGTACTCGTGCGTCGCCTGGTTGACGTGGTCGTAAGTGTGCGGCTCGAAGAAGAAGTGGCCGGCCTGGCGCGAGGTCATCGAGACCAGCCAGCCGACCAGCGCGGAGATCACGGGGTCGATGAACAGCCAGACATAGGCGAAGAGGAAGCTCAGCGCGCTGATGAAGTGCAGGCTCTGATTGATGCGGCTGTGGTGATAGTAGCGATGGTCGTCCCAGCGCTGGATCCGCAGCTGCTCGAGATAATTCTTGATCATGCTCTCCCCCAAAATGCTTTCGGGTACGGGATTACAGGGATTCGATGTACGCCGTGTGACATCATCATTTTGTCATGTGACGATGTGCAGCGGCGCGATGACGCACTGTTACTCTCTCCCCTCATCCTGAGGAGCGCGGAACGCGCGTCTCGAAGGATGAAGGCCGAGCTGCATCAGCCGGGCCTTCATGGTTCGAGACGGCGCTTACGCGCCTCCTCACCATGAGGAGAGGCCGTTACGCCGCCTTGGCGACGTCGACCTTGCGGAAGCGCACCAGCGAGAAATGGCCAAGCGGCGGAATCAGCCGGCGCTCGGCGAGCTCGATGCCGTTGGCACCCGCCAGCCACTTGGCATAGCGCGACCAGGCGAACTCGGCGGTGCGGAAGCCGAGCGGACGCACCACCGGCTGCAGCTTCTGCTCGATGAAACGGCGCATGCCGGCGTCGGCGCTGACGCGGGTCAGGATGATCAGCTCGCCGCCGGGGCGCAGCACGCGGGCGAATTCGTCCAGCGCCTTCTCCGGATTCGGCACGGCGGTGACGACATATTGCGCCATCACGACGTCGAAGGAATTGTCGGGGAATTCGAGCTTCTCGGCGTCCATCACCGCGAGGCCCTCGACGTTCTTCAGCTTGCCCTCGGTGACGCGCTGGCGCGCCTTGTCGAGCATCGCTTCCGAAATGTCGGTGCCGAAGATGCGCAGGTGCGGCGCGTAGAGCGGCAGCGAGATGCCGGTGCCGACGCCGACCTCGAGCACGCGGCCGCCGATCTTGTTGGTGGCCGCGATCGCCGCCTGCCGGCCCTTGGCGAACACGCCGCCGAACACGAGATCGTAGACGGGCGCCCAGCGATCGTAGGCCTGCTCGACCGTGCCGCGGGTGAGGTCGAGCTGCTGGGTGCCGTCAAGGTTCATGATCTTAGCCATCGGTGAGGTTCTCGCTGTGGGTCAAAGTAGGATCAACCGCGCACCGGCCGCCGCGCCATCACCGGCGAGGCGCGCAGGATGCGGCTGGGCTGAAGTGAGGTGAGGTTTCCGACGAACTGGCGCGCGCTGTTCTCCCAGGAGCGCTCCAGCGCGAAGTTGCGGCAGGTCTCGCGCGACATGGTGAGTGCGCGCAGGCACGCGGTGCGCAGATCGTGGTCGATCGCGCCAATCGGGTGATCGGCGATGACGTCCTTGGGTCCCGTCACCGGAAACGCCGCAACCGGCGTGCCGCAGGCGAGCGCCTCTAGCTGCACCACGCCGAAGGTGTCGGTCAGGCTCGGGAACACGAAGACGTCGGCAGCCGCGAGATGCGCGGTCAGATCCGCGCCCTTCTTCTCACCGAGGAAGACCGCATCCGGATATTTCTTCTCGAGCGCGGCCTTCTGCGGGCCGTCGCCGACGACGACCTTGGTGCCGGGCAGATCGAGCGCGAGGAACGCTTCGAGATTCTTCTCCACCGCCACGCGGCCCATGGTCATGAAGATCGGGCGCGGCAGATCGAGCTTGGCCGGAGCGTCCGGGTGGAACAGCTCGGTGTCGACGCCGCGCGTCCAGAAGCCGAGCCGCTTGAAGCCGCGCTCGGACAGCTCCTGCCGCAGCGACGGCGTCGCCACCATGGTCATGGCCGCGGCATCGTGGAAGTGGCGCAGCACGGCATAGCCGACCGCATCAGGGATGCCGGTCCGCACCGAGACATATTCCGGAAAGCGCGTGGTGTAGGAGGTGGTGAAGGCGAGCCGGTTGCGGCGGCAATAGGCCCGCGCGGCCCAGCCGATCGGGCCTTCGGTCGCGATGTGCAGCGCTTCGGGCGCAGCCTTCTCGATCCGCCGCGCGATCTCCTTGCGGCTCGGTAGCGCAATGCGCAGGCCCGGATAGGTCGGCAGCGGCCACGACGGGAAGCCGTCCGGCGTGAGGAAGTCGATCTCGACATCGAGGGCCTTGGCGGCACCCGCCAGCGAGGTCAGCGTCCGGACTACACCGTTAACCTGCGGATGCCAGGCGTCAGTCGCGATTAATACCCGCATGGGAAAATCCCGAGAGTTTGATGATTCTCGGCTTAGGACCATCAACCACGGATATTTCAGGCGTGTGACGTCACAGAAGTGTCGGCCCGCTGTTTTGTTGGGTACCGGACTCGGGCGGCCACGAAACTGTCATGAAACAATCCTTGCCGCGATGAAACCGTTTTCGGTTTTCCGCGCAAACGTCCCGAAACTTATTGCCGTTAGTGATCTACGCAACGGAGCACCGCAATGGTGCCGCGGTGGACAAGACACCGAGCAAACAGGGGCGATCACATGTTCAATCTGGACACGTTCAAGACGTATTCGCGCGCCGTTGCTTTCGGCGCAGTCGCTGTCACCGCGATCGCATTCGCAGGTCCGGCCAAGGCCGCGCCGGTGCAGCTCTTCCCCTTCTTCCAGCCGCTGCCCCCGATGGCCGCGCCGCAGCCGATCCAGCCCTATCAGCCCTACCAGGCGACGCCTTACCAGGCAGCTCCCTCCGAGGACCAGGACGCGGTCGAGATGCCGGCCCGCTTCCGCCGCCAGACCGTCTCCTACGCGACGCGCGAAGCGCCGGGCACCATCATCATCGATACGCCCAACACCTATCTCTATTACGTGCTGGGCAACGGCCAGGCGGTTCGCTACGGCATCGGCGTCGGCCGCGACGGCTTCACCTGGTCCGGCATCCAGTCGGTGACCAAGAAGGCCGAGTGGCCGGATTGGACCCCGCCACCGGAGATGATCGCCCGCCAGCCCTATCTGCCGCGCCACATGGCCGGCGGCCCCGGCAACCCGTTAGGGGCCCGCGCCATGTATCTCGGCGGCACCATCTACCGCATCCACGGCACCAACGCCCCCGAGACCATCGGCAAGCACGTCTCCTCCGGCTGCATCCGCATGACCAACGACGACGTCACCGACCTCTACTCCCGCGTCAACGTCGGCACCAAGGTAATCGTGCTGCCGATGTCGGAGCGCCGCGCGGACCTCGGCGCCGCGACGCGCTAAAGCGACAGGACATTGTGACGCAAACGGCCCCGGAACCCACCGGGGCTGTTTTCGTTGGCCCTCGACATCCCGATGCGCGCTTGTTGCGGCGCGATCCCCGATGGAGGCGCAGATGCAATCCCGCCTGCAAACGCCGCCAAGCCCATGGCTGCGCCCGATCGCCGGCGCCGGGGCATTGACGCTGCTGCTGTTCGCGCCCTCCTCGCTCGCCCAGCAGCCGGCGAACGACGAGACAGCTCAGCAGGCGTTCAACAATTCCTGTCGCACCTGCCACTCGGTGAAGGAAGGCGACAATCGCCTGGGCCCCAATCTCAGCAAGATCGTCGGACGGAAGGCGGGCTCGCTGCCCGACTACAACTACTCTCCATCGATGAAGGAAGCCGGTTTCGTCTGGGACCAGGACAAGCTCACCCGCTTCATGGTCAAGCCGGATGAAGTCGTCTCCGGCAACAAGATGCAGCCCTATGGCGGCGTCTCCGCGGACGAAGCGGCCAAGGTGGTTGCCTATCTGCAGGCGGCGGGCAGCCGATAGCAGCCCTGCTGAACCGCGTCATTTTGGTGGGCCCGCTAAAGCCGCTCACCTTTTTCGGTCAGGCTCTGAGGAGCGCGCTCTTGCGCGCGTCTCGAAGGACGAGGCGTTCACGCGGGCGAAAGTCCCTCACCTCACCGCCCCACCTCGTCGCTCCGAGATCAGCCTCAGCCACGCCGATGAGTGAAACGCACTCATCAGCAGATACATTGGAACCATCCCGCCAAGCGACAACCCGTGTCCGGCGGAGCAGAGCATGTCCGCCGGACCGCCGCCGAGAACGGCGGTCAGCACGGCCATGACTGCGAAGGTCGGGGTGGCTGCAAGACCCAGCCATCCGGCGAGGTGAGATGCGGCCTCCGTGCCGTCACGGCTGGCGCCGGCGGGATGGGTCTCGGTCACTGCGCGCCCGCCGAGCGGAGCGCTATCTCTCCGGCGTCCGACACCTCGACCCACCGCTTGTCGGGCGCTGCACCCTCCGTGTAGCTGTCGTTCCAGTTCCACCATTTGTAGGTCGGGGTCTGCGGATAGCCCGCCGGCGAATCCTCCCAGACTTCCTGGCGGCCAAGCGGCGTGATGTCGAGGTAGTTCCAGGTGCCACCCATCTGCTCGTCGCCACGGCTCTTGATCAAGTAGGTGCGGAAGACGCGGTTGCCGTCACGGTAAAACACGTTCGTTCCGTGCCATTCGTCCACGCCGAAGTCGGCATCGAAACTGTCGGTGATGGTGACCCACGGGATGGTCCAGCCCATCCGCTGCTTCAGCCGCGCGATATCGCCCTGGGGGGCGCGCGAGGCGAAGACAAGAGTGGTGTCGCGGGCGTTCAGGTGCGAGACATGGGCGACCTGGTCGGCCACCATGGAGCAGCCCCGGCACGCATGGTCGGGCCAGCCGAACACGCCGGGCTCGAAGAAGGCCCGGTAGAGGATGAGCTGGCGCCGGCCCTGGAACAGATCGAGCAGACTGGCCTTGCCCGAAGGCGCCTCGAATGCGTAGGTTTTGTCCACTTCCATCCACGGCATGCGCCGGCGTTCGGCGGCCAGAGCGTCGCGGGCACGGGTATGCGCCTTTTCCTTCACGAGCAGTTGCTGACGGGCTGCCTCCCAGTCCTGCGGCGACACCACTGGCGGTGTTTGCATGGCGGGCTGTCCGTTGTTCCGTCCGGTTTCGGCTGATTGAGTGGCTGTCGTCATGGCTCTCCAAACCTCTTGCTTGGGCGTTCGTCCTGCGCCTCACCGGCGCAGACCGAAGCGCGTCTCACCGCACATCGTCGGTCGTGAGCCAGTTCTCGCACCAAGCGGTTGCGCGGTGGGAGTAACAAGTGTGGCGGGATTGACATGGAGTCGCTGATCACCGCCGCGGCGCGTGCGCTCGAGGCCGGCGATCCGCTCGGCGCACTGAACCGTGTCGCATTGCGCAACGATGCACCGTCGCTGGCGCTGCGCGGCATCGCGATGGCGCAGCTCGGCGATCTCGCAAAGGCGAAGACGCTGCTGCGGAGCGCCGCGCGCGCCTTCGGTCCGCGCGAGGCGGTGGCGCGGGCAAGATGCGTCGTGGCGGAAGCCGAGATCGCGCTGGTCTCGCGCGACCTGAGCTGGCCGGCGAGGACCCTCGCGGCCGCGCGGGCGACGCTCGAACAACATGGCGATCTCGCCAATGCCGCCCATGCCGGCCACATCGAGGCGCGCCGTCTCCTCCTCCTCGGACGCATCGACGAGGCAGAGCGCACACTGGCCGAGGTCAGCACCGCATCGCTCCCGCCTGCGTCTCAGGTGGCGCGCGAACTGGTGGTCGCGGGCATTGCGATACGGCGGCTGAGGACGGAAACCGCGCGCACCGCGCTCGACCGCGCGGCCAGGGCAGCGCGGCTGGCAGGGATCCCGGCACTTTCGGCCGAGGTCGACAGCGCGAACCTCATCCTCGACACGCCCGCAGCGCGCCTGATCGCGCGCGGCAGCGAGCACCCCTTGTTGCTCGGAGAGGTCGAAAGACTGGCGACGTCGACAGCGCTCGTCGTGGACACCTTCCATCATGTCGTGCGCAGGCAAGGCGCTGTCGTGTCGCTCGGAACGCGGCCGGTGCTGTTCGCGCTCGCCCGCCTTCTGGCGCAGGCATGGCCCGCGGATGTCTCGCGAGAGATGCTGATATCAGGCGCGTTCCGGGCCAAGCACGCCGATGAATCGCATCGCGCGCGATTGCGCGTCGAGATCGGGCGGCTTCGCACCCAGCTCAAGCCGCTGGCCGAAATCAGCGCGACGAAGCAGGGTTTTGTGCTGGCGCCGCGCAAGACGCGCGACGTCCTCGTGCTGGCCCGGCCCGTCGAGGAAAAGCACGCCGCCGTCCTCGCCTTCCTCTCCGACGGCGAGCCATGGTCGAGCTCGGCGCTCGCGCTGGCGCTGGGGACGAGCGCGCGGACGGTGCAACGGGCGCTCGAGGAGCTCGCACGATCGAACAAGGTGCAGTCGTTCGGACACGGACGGGCGCGCCGCTGGATGACCCCGCCCGTCCCGGGTTTCCCGACAGGCTTGTTACTCCCCGGACCGCTGCTGAAGACGTAAGGTGGATCAGCTCACAGGGATCAAGCACATGAAACGTTCAGCCGCCGAGATCGTCAGGGAGTACGGACCCTTTCCGGGCGTCGAGGCCGTGCATGGCGTCACCTATGACGGCACGCATGTCTGGTTCGCATCCGGCGACAGGCTGAACGCGGTCGATCCGGCCAGCGGCAAGATCGCACGCTCGATCGACGTCGCCGCGCATGCCGGGACGGCGTTCGACGGCCGGCACCTGTTCCAGATCGCCGAGGACCGCATCCAGAAGATCGACGCCGCGACCGGCAAGGTGGTGAACACCATCCCGGCGCCCGGCGGCGGTGGCGATTCCGGACTCGCCTGGGCGGAGGGGTCGCTGTGGGTCGGTCAATATCGAGAGCGCAAGATCCACCAGATCGATCCGGAGACCGGGACGGTGCTCCGTACCATCGAGAGCAAGCGCTTCGTGACCGGGGTGACGTGGGTCGACGGCGAGCTCTGGCACGGCACCTGGGAAGGCGACGATAGCGACATCAGGCGGATCGATCCTGACACGGGCAAGGTGCTGGAGCAGCTCGACCTGCCTGCGGGCACGATGGTCTCGGGCCTGGAGTCCGATGGCGGCGATCGCTTGTTCTGCGGTGGCGGCAGCGCCGGCAAGGTGAGAGCGGTCCGCCGTCCGAGGCGCGACTAGATGACGGCCTAAATGTGCGGCAACGGCGCGTTCGCGGCCGTTAACACATTCGCCCCAATTCCACCCCATCGATGCGCTCTAGCGCCCTTCTCTCCCGCCCTGTAGAATCCCCGCGGGCGGCCTGGGGGTGCGATGCGTCTGGCGTTGAATTTCAAGACTATCCTGATCGCGGTCATGGTGCTCGCGGCGTCGTTCTTCATCAGCCTGAAGGCGATGGACTGGCTGTCGCCACGCGCGACGAATTCGGCGCCCCCGGTCGCGCAGCTCCCACCGCTGCCGCCGGTCTCGAAGAGCTCGATCGTGGTCGCGCCGGTCGCCATCGCGGTGTCGGCGATCCGCGAGCAGGCCGAGAAGGCCGCGCCGCGCAATTTCGCCGGCAAGGCCGACAACCCGATCTCCCAGATCCTGCAGGATGCCGACATCGGCTGGTCCGCCGTGCGCGGTCCGATGGCAGCCGTCGGCGACAAGGACGTGCTGACGATCTCGACGCCGCTCAGCGGCAAGCTGAACGTGACGGGCTCGCTGTCGTCGAAGGCCACCGGCGCGCTCGGCGACGCGCTGGGCAGCGTGCTCGGCGGTGACGCAGCGAAACGGATCGGCGCGGTCAACATCAAGAATTTGAACGCCAGCGCCGAGATCAAGGGCAACGTGGTCGTCACCTCACGCCCGAAGCTCGCGGCGAACTGGCATCTCGAGCCCAATCTCGGCGCCCAGGTCAATCTCGGTGACACCAACCTTGCGGTCGCCGGCGCCAAGGTCAACGTGCCGGCGCAGGTGAAGCCGCTGATCGACAAGAACGTCGGCGAGCAGATCAACGTCGTCTCCGAGCGCATCCGCAACGATCCTTCGCTGCGGGAGAATGCGAAGCTGCAATGGGCCAAGGCCTGCCGCTCGATCCCGCTGCAAGGCTCGGGGTCTTCCGCCGCACTGCCGCCGCTCTGGCTCGAGATGAAGCCGACCCGCGCCATCGCCGCGCAGCCGCGCGTCGACGCGCAGGCTGTGACGCTGCTGCTCGGCCTCGAGCTCGAGACGCGCGTGACCTCGACGCCGACCAAGCCGGAATGTCCGTTCCCCGACAAGATCTCGATCGTGCCGCCGACCGGCACCGGCGTGAACATCGGCGTGCCGATCGACGTACCCTTCACCGAGATCAACAAGCTCATCGCGGCGCAGATGGTCGGCCACACCTATCCCGAGGACGGCTCGGGCCCGGTCGACGTCACCGTGAAGAGCGTCAACGTGGTCCCGTCCGGCGACCGGCTGCTGATCTCGCTCCTGGTGCGCGCGAAGGAGAAGAAGAGCTGGCTCGGTCTCGGCGCCGAGGCGACCGTGCATATCTGGGGCCGGCCGATGCTCGACCAGGCGCAGCAGACGCTGCGGCTCGCCGACATCCAGCTCGCGGTGGAATCCGAGGCCGCCTTCGGGCTGCTCGGCGCGGCGGCGCGCGCGGTGGTGCCGCAGATGCAGCAGGCGCTGGTGCAGAAGGCGACGCTCGACCTGAAGCCGATCGCCGCCAACGCCCGCGAGAAGATCGCGGCCGCGATCGCCGACTACCAGAAGAGCGAGGACGGCCTCAAGGTCGACGCGAAGATCGACAGCCTGACGCTCGCCGACATTGCCTTCGATTCCAGGACGCTGCGCGTGGTCGCCGAGGCCGGCGGCTCGCTCAACGTGTATGTGACGAAGCTGTCGGGGATGTAGCGCGCCTTCACTGTCCGGGTCCGCGCGCGCCTTCGTCGCTTGCGACGCTGGCATTCTCGTCGGAGGGTGCTAAGCTGTTCCTCGTAACCTCGAACGAGGTCCTGGCAGCACTGTAGCTGATAACGCGAGGACAAGATGGAAGCCGGCATGGTCACGTCTGCGCCGGCACTGGTGCGCTTCTCCGGCATTCAGAAAACCTATGATGGCGAGCACCTCGTGGTGAAGAACCTCGATCTCGACATCAGGAGGGGCGAGTTCATCACGCTGCTCGGCCCGTCGGGCTCGGGCAAGACGACCACGCTGATGATGCTGGCCGGCTTCGAGGTTCCGACCCATGGCGAGATCTACCTCGCCGACCGGCCTATCAAGAACGTGCCGCCCCATAAGCGCGACATCGGCATGGTGTTCCAGAACTATGCCTTGTTTCCGCACCTGACGATTGCGGAAAATATCGCCTTCCCGCTATCCGTTCGCAAGACGAGCAAGGCGGACGCGCAGGAGCGCGTCAAGGCCGCGTTGCGCATGATCAAGATGGAAACCCTGGCGCACCGGCGGCCCGGGCAGCTGTCCGGCGGTCAGCAGCAGCGCGTGGCGCTGGCGCGCGCGCTGGTTTTCAATCCGCAACTCGTGCTGATGGACGAGCCCCTTGGCGCCCTCGACAAGCGCCTGCGGGAGCAGATGCAACTGGAGATCAAGCAACTGCACGAGACGATGGGCATCACCGTCGTCTACGTCACCCACGATCAGAGTGAAGCGCTCACCATGTCGGACCGCATCGCCGTGTTCAACGACGGCATCGTGCAGCAGATCGACAGGCCCGACGCGCTGTACGAGCATCCGGTGAACAGCTTCGTCGCTCACTTCATCGGCGAGAACAATGTGCTGGCCGGCACCGTCGAGACGGTCGAAAGGGAATATTGCCGCGTCGCGCTGGCCGGTGGCGGCGCCGTGACCGCACGGGCGGTCAATGTATCAGGCGCGGGCGCATCAACCTCCCTATCGGTGCGGCCGGAGCGGGTCGCCATTGTCCCGGATGGCACCTCCAGCGAAGGACCGAACCGGCTGCCGGCCAGGGTGCAGAACACCATCTATCTCGGCGACCACGCGCTGGCCGTGCTCAATGTCGCCGGCAACGGGGAGTTCATGGTCAAGCTTCAGCCGGGAGCGCATGACAGCCTGAGACATGGTAGCCTGAGGCCTGGCGAAAGCGTGTTCATCACCTTCCGCCCCGAGGACTGCCTGGCCCTCGATCCCGCCTGATCCAACGCAAGCGGATCCGCATCGATCAACTTCAACGCAACTCACATGAAGAAGGAACAAAGACCATGCTGAAGCGCAAGATTGGCAAGATCGCCCTGGGCCTGGCCGCGGCACTGAGCGCCAGCGCAGCGCTGGCGACGGTCGCGCAGGCGCGTGACCTCACGGTCGTGTCGTGGGGCGGCGCGTATCAGGATGCCCAGAAGAAGGTCTATTTCGAGCCGTTCAAGAAGGCAGCCGGCGTTGCGATGAACGACGAGTCCTGGGACGGCGGTGTCGGCGTGTTGCGCGCCAAGGTGCAGGGTGGCGCCGCCACCTGGGACGTCGTCCAGGTCGAGAGCGACGAACTGGCCGTCGGCTGCGAGGAAGGCCTGTTCGAGAAGCTCGACTATTCCAGGATCGGCGGCGAGGCCGCCTATATCCCGCCGTCGGTCAATCCCTGCGGCGTCGGCGCCATCCTCTATGATTTCGTCCTCGGCTACGACAAGGACAAGCTGAAGGACGCGCCCAAGGGCTGGGCCGACTTCTTCGACACCAAGAAGATTCCGGGCAAGCGCGCCCTGCGTCAGGGCCCGAAGACCACGCTCGAGATCGCACTCATGGCCGACGGCGTCCCGCCGAAGGACGTCTACAAGGTGCTGGCGACCGACGAGGGCGTCGATCGCGCGTTCAAGAAGCTCGACACCATCAAGGGCGACCTCGTCTGGTGGAAGGCGGGTGCGCAGCCGCCGCAATTGCTCGCCTCCGGCGAGGTGGCGATGACCTCGGTCTACAATGGCCGCATCGACACCGCGAACAAGAACGAGAAGAAGAATTTTGGCATGGTGTGGGACGGCGCGCTCTTCACCCTCGACAGCTGGGTCATCCTGAAGGGCAGCCCGAACAAGGACGCGGCCTACAAGTTCCTGGACTTCGCGGGCAAGGCGGAGAACCAGTCGAAACTGTCGGAGAACATCGCCTACGGCACCTCGAACAAGGACGCCGCCGCCCTGATCCAGCCGGCCGTCCTGAAAGATCTGCCGACCGCGCCTGACAACATCAAGAACGCGGTCGAGATCAACGTTGGCTTCTGGCTCGAGAACATCGACCGCTTGACCGAGCGCTTCAACAAATGGGCGGCGAAATAGCACGTCCGAACGGCCGTACAGCACAGGCGGAGGGGCGCGCCCCTTCGCGGTGCCCCTTGCCTGAAATGATCACCCTATGACAGCAGTGTCCCTGACCGGCGCCGATGCCAAGACCGAGATGCCGCTCAAGCGCCGCCTGAAGCGGGCGGAGCGCACGCGCCAGATCAAGGCGTTGGCGCTGGTTCTGCCGCTTCTGCTGTTTCTGCTCTTCACCTTCGCTGGGCCCATCGCGGGCATGCTGTGGCGCGCGGTCGATGACAGGGAGGTGCGTCAGATTCTGCCGCAAACAGTCGCGGCTCTCGCCAATTGGGATGGCAAGGATCTGCCGGACGAAAAGGCCTTTGCTGCGCTGGCAGGCGACATCCTGGCGGCGCGCACCTCCGGCACCATCGCCATCGCGGCCAAGCGGCTCAACTACGCGCTGAACGGCTTCCGCACGATCCTGACCAGCACGGCACGCAATCTGAAGGCGATGCCGGAGCCCGGCACGGCCAAGGAGACGCTGGGCAAGATCAACCCGGCCTGGCGCGAACGCAGCACCTGGACGACGATCAAGGACGCCGGTGGCCCAGTGACCGGCTTCTACCTTCTGGCGGCGCTCGACCTGACGCGTAACGCGGACGGCGCGATCGTCGCAGCCCCGCCGGATCAGGCCATCTACCGCGACGTTTTCGCCCGTACCTTCCTCATCAGCCTCAGCGTCACGGTACTCTGCCTGATCCTCGGCTTCCCGGTCGCGTACCTGCTGGCGACACTGCCGCCGGGCCGGTCGAACCTTCTGATGATCTTCGTCCTGCTGCCGTTCTGGACGTCGCTTCTGGTCCGCACCTGCGCCTGGATCGTGCTGTTGCAGAGCAAAGGCGTCGTGAACGACAGCCTTCTGTGGCTTGGCATCATCGACCAGCCGCTGCGCCTGATCTACAATCGCTTCGGTGTCTGCGTGGCCATGACCCACGTTCTCCTGCCGTTCATGATCCTGCCGCTGTACAGTAGCATGAAGGCGATCTCGCCTGCTTACATGCGTGCCGCCGCCTCGCTCGGTGCACCACCGCTCACGGCCTTCCTGCGGATCTACCTGCCCCAGACGCTGCCCGGCATCGGCGCGGGAAGCCTGCTCGTCTTCATCCTGGCACTCGGCTACTACATCACACCGGCACTCGTCGGGGGCGCCGCCGACCAGATGATCAGCTACTTCATCGCGCTCTACACGACCGAGACGGCCAACTGGGGCCTTGCTTCGGCACTGGGTGCGGTGCTGCTGCTCGCCACCATTCTGCTCGCTCTCGTCTACGGCAAGCTGGTGCAGGGCCAGCAGGTCACGGGAGGAATGAAGAATTGAGCGACAATTCCACCCTCCGCACGCGCAGCCAGCGCATCGCGTGGACCACGACCATCATTGTCTCCACGCTGGTATTCATCTTCCTGATCGCGCCCATCCTTGCGATCATGCCGCTGTCGTTCAGCTCGGGCTCGTACCTCACATATCCGCTGCCAGGCCTCTCCTTGCGCTGGTACGACGACTTCATCAGTTCGCCGCGCTGGATGAATTCGCTGAAGAACAGCATGATCATCGGCGTCGCCTCGACTCTGCTGTCGATGGTGCTTGGTACGCTGGCCGCGCTGGGGCTGGCGCAGTGGAAGAGCCGGTTCAAGCCGCTCGTGCTGGCTTTCGTGCTATCGCCGGTCGTCGTGCCCGGTGTCATCACCGCGGTCGGCCTGTATTTCTTCTTCGCACCGATCGGACTGACCGGCAGCTATCTCGGCTTGATCCTGGCCCACACCGCGCTGGCGACGCCCTTTGTGGTGATCACGGTCGGCGCGACGCTGCAAAGCTTCGACACCAATCTGGCACGCGCCGCCGCCTCGCTCGGCGCCTCGCCGCTCTATGCGTTCCGCCGCGTGATCCTGCCGCTGATCCTGCCCGGCCTGGCCTCAGGTGCGCTGTTCGCCTTCGCGACCAGCTTCGATGAGGTGGTGATCGTGCTGTTCATGGCCGGGCCGGAGCAGCGCACCCTGCCGCGCGAGATGTTCAGCGGCATCCGCGAGAACATCAGCCCGACCATCACGGCAGCGGCGGTGGTTCTGACGACCGTATCGGTCATCCTTCTCGCCACCCTGGAAGGCCTGCGCCGACGCAACGAACGGCTCAAGGGCAGCAGCGCCTGACCGGCGGCACGGTGGTGTCACACTTCCGATAGAGAGACTTCTCGTCATTCCGGGGCGCGCGAAGCGCGAACCCGGAATCCATCGCGCCGCAGCGACGGTGGATGAATGGATTCCGGGCTCGCGCCCGAGGGGCGCGCCCCGGAATGACGGAGGCCCCTCCTTATTTCTCAACCCTCCTCACGCATCTTTGGCTTAACTGCGACCACCGATTGTCGCTACACCGGTCCCTGCAAACAACGCCCGAACAACAACACACAGGGAGAAACAACATGCAAAAACTCTTCGCCGCCGTCGCGGCCGGTCTCGCGCTCGCTGCGACATGCGGCGCCGCGCAGGCGCAGATTTCCGATGACGTCGTCAAAATCGGCGTGCTCACGGACATGTCGAGCCTCTATGCGGACGCGACCGGCAAGGGCTCGCTCGCCGCCGTCGAGATGGCGGTCGCCGATTACGGCGCCAAGGTCGCGGGCAAGCCGGTCCAGGTGGTCGCCGCGGACCATCAGAACAAGCCCGACGTCGGCGTCAACATCGCCCGCAACTGGTACGACAACGACAAGGTCGACGCGATCTTCGACGTGCCGACCTCATCGGTCGCGCTGCCGATCTCGGCGCTGACGCGCGAGAAGAACAGGATCAACATCAATTCCGGCGGCGGATCGTCCGACATCACCGGCGTTGCCTGCTCGCCCAACACGGTGCACTGGACCTACGATACCTATGCGCTGTCGAACGTCGCCGGCAAGGCGATGGTGAAGCGCGGCGAGGACAGCTGGTTCTTCGTCACAGCCGACTACGCCTTCGGCATGGCGCTCCAGCGCGACGCCGCCAACGTGGTCAAGGAGAGCGGCGGCAAGGTGCTCGGCGAGGTCCGTCATCCGCTCAACTCGTCGGACTTCTCCTCCTTCCTGCTCCAGGCCCAGGCCTCCAAGGCCAAGGTGGTCGCGCTGGCCAACGCCGGCGGCGACACCACCAATGCGCTGAAGCAGGCCGCCGAGTTCGGCCTGACGCAGGGCGGCCAGAAGATGATCGCGCTTCTGCAGGAGATCACCGACACGCATTCGCTCGGCATCAAGGCGACGCAGGGCCTGATCGTCACCGACGCGTTCTACTGGGACATGAACGAGGAAACGCGCGCCTTCTCGAGACGCTTCAACGAGAAGGTCGGGCACATGCCGACCATGATCCAGGCCGGTCTCTATTCGGCGACCATGCACTATCTGAAGGCGATCGACGCCATCAAGACCGACGAGGCGCCGAAGGTGATGGCACAGATGCGCTCAACGCCGGTCAACGACTTCTTCGCCAAAAATGGCAAGATCCGCATCGACGGCCGCATGGTCCACGACATGTATCTGTTCGAGGTCAAGAAGCCCGAGGAGTCCAAGGGCGAGTGGGACCTCTACAAGCTGATCGCCACCGTGCCCGGCGATGAGGCGTTCCGCCCGCTCGACAAGGGCGGCTGCCCGCTGGTGACGCACTGAGCGTCTTCTCCCTCTCCCCGCAAGCGGAGCGAGGCGAAAAGACACGACAGCGCGCCCAGTGAAAACCGGGCGCGCTTCGTTCAAGTCGTCACGCGAGCCGCATCACTCCGAGTACTTGAACTCGGGCATGTTCTTCAGCTCGTCTTTGGTCGCGTTAAACACGACGTGGTCCGGATACCACTTCGACAACGGCGTGACCGTGGCCGGTGCGGTCTTCTCGGTGCCGGTCGCAGCGCCCGTGGTCGTAGGCGGCTTGGCGCCCGGGTTCGTGGCGGCACCGGTGTAAGCCACGGCCTCGTTGACGAACTTCAATTTCTCATAGGGCACGGCGACCAGATGCTCGCCCATGCCGAGGAAGCCGCCGACGCCGATCACGGCGATCTTCACATTACCGCTCTTGTCCATCAGCAGATCATTGATCGAGCCGATGCTCTCGTTGGCGTCGTTGTAGATCTTCAATCCCGACATCTTCGAGACGCGCCACTCGCCCGACGCAGTCGTGATCGTCGTCGTTGCGGTAGCCGCGGTCGGCGCCTTGTCGGTGGTGGCGGTCGGTGATTGCGCAAACGCAACTGTCGCGAGCAGCGCGGTGCCGGCAAGGCCGGCGGCGATTGATTTCATCAACATTGTTGTCCTCTCCTTCAGCAAAAACTCGTATGGAGAAAACAGCGCCGATCACGTGCAGTTCCTCAGCTGCGGCGATTTCGTCGCATAACCGTGGCGCTGCGTTGCGGTGAAAGTTCCTCGCGCAGGAACGTTCCGGATGCACAGTTCCCCGCCGACGATCATGCGCCCTGGGAGAAGCACGAGCGTGGCGGGGAATGCGCCGACCTGCGTCGCTCAGGTCAGCTCTTGTAGTCGATCAGGAGCGCGGAGAAGTCCGAGTTGCCGGACGAGCTGCCGTTGGCACCGTACGACGACGCCGACGATTGCGACTGCTGAAGCGCCTGGAGGAACTGCTGGAGAATCTCCGCCGTCGTCGAGTCGCTCGACGTGCTGCTGGTGGAGTCGGTGGAGGACGAATCCGAGGAGCTGTCGTCCGGCGGCGGACCGGGCGGCGGCCCGCCTGCACCACCGGCTCCGCCCGCGCCACCGGGACCGCTCGCGAAGGCGGACTGATACACGCCCTTGAGCTCTTCGGCCTGCTCCGAGGTCAGCGTCCCGTTCGACACCTCGTTGGAGATGAGGTCGTCGATCTTCGACTGCATGTCGTCCTTGGAGGGACGCGTGCCGCTCGACTGGTCGCTCGAGCGGCTCTGCTGGAGCGCCGTGTCGATGTCGGTCAGCGCGGTCGAGAGCGCGGACTGGTCCGACGACGAGATCGTGCCGGCGGAAACTTCCGATTGCAATTCCTGCTGCAGCCGCTGTAGCGGCGACTGATAGGTACCGGCGGAGGCCGCCGAAATCGAGGTCATGATGGCTCCGTGGATTTTGCGGGGTTTCTTGTCTGACCGCGCCACGGTATGGTTAACGGCCTTAACGAGACCTTGCCGCTCCACTGCCCGGGTGTGTCCCGGTATTGCGACGGGACCAACAGAAACAATCTGAAACAAAAATCTTCGCCTTTTGGCCCGAATCTTGGACAAACAAAGCGCATGGCCATTCCCAATCCCAACATCCTGGTCGTCGAGGACGACCGCGAAACGCGGACGTTGATTGCGAAGTACCTGCGCAACAACGCCTGCAACGTCACCGCCGTGAGCGATGGCCGCGAGATGTCGCGCGCCATGACCGATCATCGCGTGGACCTCATCATCCTCGACGTCATGCTGCCGGGCGAGGACGGCCTGAGCCTCTGCCGCAAGGTGCGCTCGGAGGCGCAGACGCCGATCATCATGCTGACCGCGCGCGGCGAGGACGTCGACCGCATCGTCGGCCTCGAGATGGGCGCGGACGACTATCTGCCAAAGCCCTTCAACCCGCGCGAACTGCTCGCCCGCATCAACGCGGTGTTGCGCCGCCAGGCCGCAGCCCAGGCGGCGAGCTCGATCGAAGGCGCGAGCACGCTCGCCTTCGAGGGCTGGCGCATCGACCTGCGCCTGCGCGAGCTGCGCAATCCGGAAGGCGCGCGCGTCGCGGTGACCAGCGCCGAGTTCGATCTGCTCAGGACGTTCTGCGAGCGGCCCGGCCGCGTGCTGTCGCGCGACAGCCTGCTCGACCTCACGCAGGGCCGCAACACCGGCTCGTTCGAACGCTCCATCGACGTGCTGGTCAGCCGCATCCGCCGCAAGATCGAGCCCAATCCGCAGGATCCGACCATCATCAAGACGGTGCGCTCCGGCGGCTATCTGTTCACGCCGAGAACTGAAGCAGCAAGCACTGAAGCGGTCGCGGCCTCCCTGGGCAACTGAGGGGGCGCCGACGATGAAGCCGTTCGGGTTCTTCCACCTCAAGGGTATCGGCGGGCAGATCGCCGCGCTGGTGCTGGCTTCCACCGTCGCGTTCCATCTCGTCGTCACCGCCGCCTTCCTGATCAGCCGGCCGGATCGCCCGGACACGCCGCCGGACGGCGCCCATCAATTGACCGATGCCGCGCTGCTGCTCGGCTCGGCCGAGGCCGGCGAGCGCCCGCGCCTCGTCGCCGACCTCGCGCGCGCCTTCCCCAAGCTCGGCATCGAGATGCACGCGCCCGGCACGGCGGCCATTGTCGCGGAGAGCGACAGCCAGCACCTGCGCGGAATGCGCCGTCATCTCGGGCGCGGCTACAAGGTGGTGCAGCTCGCCGCCGACGACACCGCGCACCGCGTTGGCGTCGAATTGCCCGACGGCAGCGTGATCGCCGGCCGCGTCGATGGCGGCCCGCGGCCGTGGTTCTGGGGCGCACCGTGGCTGACGGCGCTGATGACCACCTTCATCTGCGTCACCGTGCTCGGCCTGTGGGCGGCGCGCGCGCTGGCCGCGCCGCTGTCGTCCTTCGCCGCAGCCGCGGAGAATTTCAGCCTGGACGGCGAAGCTGATCCGCTGCCCGAGCGCGGCCCGGAGGAGATCCGCTCGGTGGCGCGCGCGCTCAACCGCATGCATGAGCGGATCGCGCGGCTGATGTCGGATCGCACCAGGATGCTGGCGGCGATCAGCCACGATCTGCGCACGCCGATCACGCGGCTGCGCCTGCGCGCCGAGTTCATCGAAGACGAGGTCAACCGCAAGCGCATGCTGATGGATCTCGACCAGATGCGCTCGATGCTGGAATCCGTGCTGTCGCTCCTGCGCAACGACCGCAAGATCGAGGCCGTGACGCTGGTCGACATCGCCAGCACGCTCCAGCTCATTGCCGACCAGTTCGGCGACATGGGCCATGTCGTGCACTATGACGGCCCCGCTTCGGCGACCGCGGCCGCGCGTCCCGACGATCTGCATCGCGGCGTCACCAATCTCGTCGAGAACGCCGTGCGCTTCGGCGCCGAGGTCACGATCCGCCTCGACATATCGGGCACCACGCTCGTCATCGACGTCGAGGACGACGGCCCCGGCATTTCCGATGCACGCAAGCAGGAGATGCTGGAGCCGTTCGCGCGCGGCGACGATGCGCGCACCATGGACGAGTCCACCGGCTTCGGCCTCGGCCTGTCGATCGCGCACGCGATCGCGGTCGCGCATGGCGGGACGCTGTCGCTGCACGACCGCGAGCCGCACGGGCTGATCGTGCGGATGGAGTTGCCGGTCTGGCAGGAGCCGCGGCTCGCGGCGTAGATCGCAGCCTAAGCCGCGAGCGGCGGATGCACGACAGCCGCCTCGTCGAAGATCGCCACCGCCTCGAAGCGATAATTGCAGGCGCGGCAAGTCCAGAGATAGGAGACGCGCCCCTCGCCCGGCTCGATCCAGTCGGGCTGCGGGATCGGCGTGCCGCATTGGGCACAGGGATTCTGTCTGGGGATGTCGCCGAAATGTGCCTTGGCCAAGTGCGCGTTGGCCATGTTGGTTTTTGTCATGGCACCTCTCCCGATTTGCAGCGTTTTCATGCTCGCTTTCGCGTCTGCGCGCGAATAGACAGGCTCGCTGTCGCGAGCTGAGGTTTTCCACCTGAGCAACCCCTACGGCAGCATTGCGTCGTAACAGCGGCTCGGCGCCGCAAAATCGTCAGCGGCGGCGTTTGGTCACATCATCGCCGTGTTCCGGAGTCGTAACGGCAGCCGGGCGCAGGTTACACAGGGGCCCCGGGATAAATGATGAAAATTTTACGTGTCGCCGCGTTCATCGCGGCCGGACTGGTGTCGCCGCAGGCCGCGTTCGCGGGTGAAGCCGAGTACGCCGAGATGGTCGCGGCCCATGCCCGCGCCAACGGCGTGCCGGAAGCGCTCGTGCATCGCGTCATCATGCGCGAAAGCCGCTATCAGCCCGGCCTCGTCGGCCATGGCGGCACCATCGGGCTGATGCAGATCAAGCTCGCGACCGCCCGCGGGGTCGGCTACACCGGCGATGCCGCCGGCTTGCGCGATCCCAACACCAACCTCACCTACGCGGTCAAATACCTCGCCGGCGCCTATCACGCCGCCAATGGCGACCACGCCCGAGCCGTGCGTTATTTCGCGGGCGGCTATTACTACATTGCAAAGCGGCAGCGCCAGGAAACGGCGCAACAGATGGTGCGAGAGGCCAGCAACGAGACCTGGCTCGAGCCGAACGGCAACCCGCAGCCGATGTTCGGCACCGTGCCGCATCGGAAGCTCGCCCAGCGTGTGCGAAATGCACGGGCGCAGGCGCCGAAGTAGCTCTCGTGTCCCGGACGCGCCGCAGCGTGAAACGCTGCTGCGCAGAGCCGGGACCCAGCGCCTCACGCAAAGAAAGGTGGGCCCCGGCTCAGCAGCGCACCACGCCGCGAAGGGCGGCGCGCTGCGCTGCGTCCGGGGCACGAGCGGTGGGGTTCCCGGCAACATACGTTGACACAGCCCGTCACTGGCATACATTAGCGCCGTTCCGAGGGGTGCTCCGAGGAGGAGCTGAGATACCGCTAAATGGGCAAATCCGCCCAGGACCGCGGTGACCCTTTGAACCTGATCCGGGTCATGCCGGCGAAGGGACAGGGATGTTACAGACGACCAAGCGACCGGATTCCGCGGTATCCATCATCGGCGCAGGCATTGCAGGCGCCTGGCAGGCGCTTTTGTTCGCGCAGGCAGGCCACGCCGTCACGCTCCACGAGCGCGGTGATGCCACCATGGCCGATTCCACCAGCCATTGGGCCGGCGGCATGCTCGCGCCCTATTGCGAGGCCGAGGTCGCCGAACCCATCATCAGCCGGCTGGGCCAGCGCTCCCTCGACATCTGGCGGCGCGAGCTGCCCGACACGCCCTTCAACGGTTCCCTGGTCGTCGCCCATCCGCGCGAGCGCAACGATTTCGAGCGCTTTGCCCGGATGACCGAAGAACACCGCCGGCTCGATGCCGCGGGCCTTGCCGAGCTCGAGCCGTCGCTGGAGGGCCGCTTCCGCGACGCGCTGTTCTTCCCGGCCGAGGGCCATGTCGAGCCGCGCCGCGTGCTGCCGAAGCTGCACGAGCGCATCCGCGCCGCCGGCGGCACCATCAAGTTTTCCAGCGACGTCAGCGCCGCCGATCTCGACGGCATCGTGATCGACTGCCGCGGCCTGTCCGCGCGCGACGAGCAGCCCGACCTGCGCGGCGTCAAGGGCGAGATGATCCTGATCGAGACCAGCGAGGTGCAGCTGGCGCGCCCGGTGCGGCTGATCCATCCGCGCTGGCCGCTCTACGTGATTCCGCGCGAGGACAATCTGTTCATGCTTGGTGCGACCTCGATCGAGGCCGAGGACACCGGCGTCAGCGTGCGCTCGGCGCTGGAGCTTCTGGGTGCGGCCTATACGGTGCACCCGGCTTTCGGCGAGGCGCGCATCGTCGAGTTCGGCTCGGGCCTTCGCCCCGCTTTCCCCGACAATCTGCCGCGCATCGGCATTCGCGGCGGCAAGATCACCGTCAACGGGCTCTACCGCCACGGCTTCCTGATCGCGCCGGCGCTCGCCGAGCTGACGCTGCAATACGTCCAGCGCGGCCAGATCGACAATGAGGTGATGCAATGCGGGTGATCGTGCAATGCTTGTGATCATCAACGGTGAGCAGCGCGAGGTGAACTCGGCCAGCGTGGACGCGCTGCTCAGCGAGCTCGACTACGAAGGCACCCATTTCGCGATCGCACTGAACTACGACGTCGTGCCGAAAAGCCGCTGGGCCGAGACCGCGCTGAAGGCCGGCGACGAGATCGAGATCATCACGCCGCGGCAGGGAGGGTGATGGATGATGGCTCTCCGTTTGTCGCGGCGGCGCGCGCCCCACCCTCCGCTGTCATCGCCCGGCTTGACCGGGCGATCCAGTACGCCGCGGCATCTCGCTTCCAGCCGCGCGGCCGCGGCGTACTGGATCCCCGCTTTCGCGGGGATGACAGCGTCATTCGAGGAAACACCGACATGGTGACCTTCTACGGCAAAACCTTCGCCTCGCGCCTTTTGATCGGCAGCGCGCTCTATCCCTCGCCGGCGATCATGCAAGGAGCGATCCGCGCCGCGGGCTCGAACATCGTCACGGTGTCGCTGCGGCGCGAATCCGCCGGCGGCAAGACCGGCGATGCGTTCTGGAATCTGATCCGCGAGCTCGACGTCACCGTGCTGCCGAACACCGCCGGCTGCCGCAGCGTGCGCGAGGCGGTGACGACCGCAAAGCTCGCGCGCGAATTGTTCGGCACAAGCTGGATCAAGCTGGAAGTGATCGCCGACAACGACACGCTCCAGCCCGATGTCGTCGGCCTCGTTGAAGCAGCAAGCCTCCTGATCAAGGACGGTTTTGAAGTGTTCCCCTATTGCACCGAGGATCTCTCGGTCGCGAACCGCCTGGTCGATGCCGGCTGCAAGGTGGTGATGCCGTGGGCAGCTCCGATCGGCAGCGCCAAGGGCATCACCAACCGCGATGCGCTCAGGCTGCTGCGCGAGCGGCTGCCCGACATCACGCTGGTGGTCGACGCCGGCCTGGGGGCGCCGAGCCACGCGGCGCAGGCGCTCGAGCTCGGCTACGACGCCGTGCTGCTCAACACGGCCATCGCAAAGGCCGCCGATCCCGTCGCCATGGCCACCGCCTTCCGCTTGGGCGTCGAGGCCGGCCGCACCGCCTTTGAGGCCGGGCTGATGAACGCCCGCGACTTCGCCTCCCCTTCCACCCCTGTCGTTGGGACCCCGTTCTGGCATGCCGTATCCTGATCGCAACGCGTATCCTGATCGCTTTTATCCCGTCGTCGACAGCCTCAACTGGGTCGAGCGCCTGACCAAGCTCGGCGTCGGCACGATTCAACTGCGCGCGAAAGACCTGAACGACGCCGAAGCGCTCCAGATCCTCACCGACGCGCTGGCCATCACCAAAGGCACGCAGGCAAAACTCGTCGTGAACGATTACTGGCGCGCGGCGATCGTCGCCGGCGCAAAGTATCTGCATCTCGGCCAGGAGGATCTCGCCGACGCCGACCTCAAGGCGATCCGCGAGGCGGGCCTTCTGCTCGGCATCTCCACCCATGACGACGCCGAGCTTGCGACCGCGCTGGCAGCCAAACCCGACTACGTCGCGCTGGGCCCGATCTTCTTCACCACCTTGAAGTCGATGCGCTTCGAGCCACAGGGCATTCCGAAGATCACGGAATGGAAGAAGCGCATCGGCACCATCCCGCTGGTCGCGATCGGCGGCATCAAGTTCGAGCATGCCGCGGAGATCTTTGCCGCGGGCGCCGATTCCATCGCCGTCGTCAGCGACGTTACGCAGAATACCGACCCCGACGCGCGGGTGCGGCAATGGCTCGGCCTACCTGCGGAGGCGGCGTGATGCGCCCTCTCTCACCCCACACTCCACTGTCATCGCCCGGCTTGACCGGGCGATCCAGTACGCCGCGACCTCTCCGTATCCCACTACGGCCTCTGGAATACTGGATCCCCGCTTTCGCGGGGATGACAGCGGTAATTGTCTCTCGTGCAGCGATGCCAACGAACTGAATTAAGGAGGATCCCATGAACATCCGCTCCAACCCCGACAAGACCGTTCCCGCCGTCACCACCGGCCCGCTGCCGTCCTCGCGCAAGATCTTTGCGTCGCCCGATGCCGCGCCCGACCTGCGCGTGCCGCTGCGCGAGATCATCCTGTCCGAAGGCGCCGGCGAGCCGAACCTGCCGGTGTACGACACCTCCGGCCCCTACACCGATCCGTCCGTGACCATCGACGTCAACGCCGGCCTTGCCCGCAATCGCAAGGCCTGGGTGCTGGAGCGCGGCGGCGTCGAGGAATATGAGGGCCGCCAGGTCAAGCCGGAGGACAATGGCAACCTCTCCACCGACAAGGCCGCGCGCGCGTTCAGCGCCTATCACAAGCCGCTGCGCGGCCTCGACGGCCACAAGATCACGCAGCTCGAATTCGCCCGCGCCGGCATCATCACCAAGGAGATGATCTACGTCGCCGCACGCGAAAACCTCGGCCGCAAAGAGCAGCTCGAGCGCGCGGAAGCAGCCCTCGCCGACGGCGAGAGCTTCGGCGCCGAGGTCCCCGCCTTCATCACCCCGGAGTTCGTGCGAGCTGAGATCGCGCGCGGCCGCGCCATCATCCCCTGCAACATCAACCACTCAGAGTTGGAGCCGATGATCATCGGCCGCAACTTCCTGACCAAGATCAACGCCAATATCGGCAACTCGGCGGTGACCTCGTCGGTCGAGGAAGAGGTCGAGAAGATGGTGTGGGCGATCCGCTGGGGCGCCGACACCGTGATGGACCTCTCGACGGGCCGCAACATCCACACCACCCGCGAGTGGATTTTGCGCAACGCGCCGGTGCCGATCGGCACCGTTCCCATTTATCAGGCGCTGGAGAAGTGCAACGGCGATCCGGTCAAGCTGACCTGGGAGCTCTACAAGGACACGCTGATCGAGCAGTGCGAGCAGGGCGTCGACTATTTCACCATCCACGCCGGCGTGCGCCTGTCCTACATCCACCTCACCGCCAACCGCGTCACCGGCATTGTCTCCAGAGGCGGCTCGATCATGGCGAAGTGGTGCCTGGCGCATCACAAGGAAAGCTTCCTCTATACGCATTTCGACGAGATCTGCGACCTCATGCGCAAATATGACGTCTCGTTCTCGCTCGGCGACGGCCTGCGTCCCGGCTCGATCGCCGACGCGAACGACCGCGCGCAGTTCGCGGAGCTGGAAACGCTCGGCGAGCTGACCAAGATCGCGTGGGACAAGGGCTGCCAGGTCATGATCGAGGGCCCCGGCCACGTGCCGATGCACAAGATCAAGATCAACATGGACAAGCAGCTCAAGGAATGCGGCGAGGCGCCGTTCTACACCCTCGGGCCCCTGACCACCGACATCGCGCCGGGCTACGACCACATCACCTCGGGCATTGGCGCTGCCATGATCGGCTGGTTCGGCTGCGCCATGCTCTGCTACGTCACCCCGAAGGAGCATCTCGGCCTGCCCGACCGTAACGACGTCAAGACCGGCGTCATCACCTACAAGATCGCCGCGCACGCGTCCGATCTCGCCAAGGGCCACCCCGCCGCCCAGCTTCGCGACGACGCGCTCTCCCGCGCCCGTTTCGACTTCCGCTGGAGCGACCAGTTCAACCTCGGCCTCGACCCCGATACCGCCAAGAACTTCCACGACGAGACCCTGCCGAAGGAAGCCCACAAGGTCGCCCATTTCTGCTCGATGTGCGGCCCAAAGTTCTGCTCGATGAAGATCACGCGGGACGTGCGGGACTATGCGGCGACGCTGAACGACCCGAACAGCATCGGCATGTCGCTGAGCGGCACCGCCGAGGACGGGATGGCGAAGATGAGCGCGAAGTTCAAGGAGATGGGCTCGAGCGTGTATCTGGATGCGGAGAAGGTGAAGGAGAGCAATCGGGTGTTGTGAGGAGCCCTCCGCTCGTCATGCCCGGGCTTGACCCGGGCATCCATCGAAATTTGAGAGGCCGGCGGAGAGCTCGGCCCCTCTTCGTTTGACACTGTGTCGATCCAGCATGGCGCTGGAAGGCAGGCGTCCGCTGTTTCGCGTTAGAGCACTGGGAATCGTTAGCTACGGCGATCTTGGTACTCTTGTTCCGTGAGGTCCTCCAGCTCTAGATCGCCGATTCCAAAGGACCAACTCGTCCTCCGGATAATCGGGTCATTTTGGCGTCCTCCAAGGAACCACCAGGATCGCAACTCCGGATTATCGTAGATCGACAGGATATCTCCATTTTCAAACACCAGATCGAGCTGGTCCTTGCTGATAAGGCGCGTTTCGACGATTTTGGTCCGTAGAATGCGATCGACATTCAGAAATTTCTGAGTGCCATAAATCTCGTAAAAGAAATCTACCGCGCCATCGGAGGACCTGAATGAGAAACGATCCGCTACATTCAGCAAGGCATGCTCGTCCTCAAACCAAAACATTATATGGTATTTGTCGATCGTCACTTGATAGAGCTCCCATCCTATGATGGGGCTAAAATCAAAGCGTTGGGTAAAACCAATCGCCATTTCAATTTCTTCCCGATTTGCCGCTAGCAAGCGGAGCTGGGATGAAGTTAGCGATATCCAGGGTCTTTGTCTTCCCGCATATCGCTCCGCTCATGCGGGCTACAGCCGCGGATGATCGACGTGTTGAACGCTGCGCTCCACCGCCTCCCCGACCAGCTCCGCGAAAACCTCCGCCTCGTCTTCGTCGGCACCGCCGCCTCTACGCGCTCGGCCGAGCTCGGGCACTACTACGCCCATCCCGGCAACCGCTTCTGGCGCGCGATCCATGAGGCCGGCATCACGCCGCGGCGCTACCAGCCGAGTGAGTTCGCTGCGCTGCTCGAGCTCGGGATCGGCTTCACCGATCTCTCCAAGTCGGGCGCCGGGATGGATCACCAGATCGCGACGGAGACGATCGACGTGCCGGGGTTCAGGGCCAAGATCGAGAAGTACCGGCCGCGGACGATTGCGTTCACCAGCAAGAAGGCGGCGAGCTTGTTTTACGGCAGGCCGTCGCGCGTGATTGCGCTGGGGCGGCAACAGCACGATGCGCGCCTCCCGGAGATATTCGTGCTCCCCTCGCCGTCCGGTGCCGCGTCCGGGCACTGGACGCTGGAGCCGTGGCGCGAGTTGGCGGCGTGGATCGCTTCGTAGGGTGGGTTAGCACAGCGTAACCCACCGAGGTGCGTCCCCGCGGAAGCTGAAGTGGTGGGTTACGCCTTCGGCTAACCCACCCTACGAGTCCTAAAGATCGAAATTGGTCGGCAGCATCACGACGTCACGAATTGTCATGCCGCGCGGCCGCGACAACATGAACATCACGACCTCAGCCACGTCACTGGCCTCCAGCAGGCTCCCCGAATCCCTGGCTTCCTTCAGCTTCTCGGGCGGCCAGTCCGCAAGCAGAGCGCTGACGACCGGGCCGGGCGAGATCGATCCCACGCGAATGCCATGCTTGAACACCTGGCGCCGCACCGTCTGGACAAAGCAGTTGATCGCCCATTTGGACGACGCGTAGACCGGCTCCCACGGCGTCGGAAAATGCGCCGCCAGCGAACTCGTGACGATGATGTCGCCGGTCCGGCGTTCGATCATGTGCGGCAGCACGTCGTGCACGTTCTTCATCACGACGTTGACATTCAGGTTCAGCATCCGGTCGATCGCCATGGTGTCGGCATCGACCAGGTCGCCGCCGACATACGTGCCTGCGTTTGCATGCAGGATGTCGAGTTGGCCGGCCTTCTCCAAAACGCGCGGCAGCAGCGTTGCGCAGTCTTTTGGATCGAGCAGGTCGACGACCAGCGGGATCACGGTGTCGCCGTGCTTGTTGCAGAGCGCCTTCAGCGCGGCGGCGTCGCGGTCGACCATCACCACGCGTGCGCCCGCGGCCAACATGGCCTCGGTACTCGCCAATCCGATACCGGACGCGGCCCCGGTGACTGCAGCAACCTTGCCTTCCAATTCGTTTCCCATGGGGTCACCATCCTGCTGAGATTGGCAGTATAGCGATCCAGCGCTACCTGGCGAAGTGGATCACGTCGCAAAACGGTCAACGCGCGCAGGCGATGGGGTTCGCTTTGCCCTCCCCATCCTACGCGCCAGAAAACGCGATAGGTTGTCGGAATCCGCCCCGCCCGTTCGTCCTCTGCAGGCAACGCCCGATCACCCCGGAGACCCCCGATGCCCACCATCACCGCCTTCGAAAGCTCGCCCGACCGCGGCAGGGGACAGGCCCGCGACATGCGGGTTCGCTGGGCGCTGGAGGAAATCGGCCAGCCCTACGACGTCCGCCTGGTGTCGTTCAAGCAGATGAAGCAACCGGCGCATCTTGCGCTGCACCCGTTCGGGCAGATCCCGACCTTCGAGGACGGCGATCTCGCCCTGTTCGAATCGGGCGCGATCGTGCTCCATCTCGCCGAGCGCCATGCCGGGCTGCTGCCGCTCGGGGCAAATGCCAGGAGCCGCGCGATTGCGTGGATGTTTGCCGCGCTGAACACGCTGGAGCCGCCGATCGTCGAGCTCGGGATGGCGATGCTGTTCGAGCGCGACAAGAGCTGGTACGAGGCGCGCCTGCCGATGTTGCAGGATCGCGTCCGTGTCAGGCTCGGCGAATTGTCGGCTCGCCTCGGCGATGCCGACTGGCTCGACGGGGCATTCAGCGCCGGCGATCTCATGATGGTGACGGTGTTGCGCCGGCTCAACACGTCCGGCCTGCTGGACGAATACCCTGACATCGCCGCCTATGTCGCCCGCGGCGAAGCGCGCCCCGCCTTCAGGCGTGCTTTCGAGGCGCAGCTTGCGGCTTTCACTGCGGCGTCGCGTTCGTAGGGTGGGTTAGACGCGCGGCGGCGCGACGCGTCGTCCGCGCGGCGTAACCCACCGCCTCTGTTGCCGCGGACGTGGAATCTCGTCGCGCATTGCGAGAGGATTCTGCCCGGATGAGCGATAGCGACATCCGGGGCCGAGAGTTGACCCGCATGTCGCTGACGCTCATGCGGGCTACGAAGTGCGGCGCACGCCCTACCGCATCGTGATCGCGAGCCCGCTGAGATCCGCATTCGCCATCAGGCCGGTCTGGTAGCCCGACAGCTCGAGCACGGCCCCCTTCTGGTTGGTGAGCACGATGGCGCGGGCGCCGCGGCCGACGGCAAGGCCGGCACCAGCGGCGCCGTAGACGCCGGCGACGTCAGAGGGACGGTTGATGTTGGAGACGCGGCCGCGCAGCACAGTCTTGGAGCCGCCGAAGACGAGGCCGTAGTCGAGGCCGCCGGTGGAGAGCCCGTAGGAGCGGCCGCGGAAGTTCAGCACGCCGGAGCCGCCGGAGCCGCCGATGATCCAGCCCGCCTTGTAGATCGTCAGCACCACGGTGCCGCCGTCGGCCAGCGCCGAGGTCGAGAGCCCGGCAAGGGCGGCGATGGCGACCAGCGCGGCGCGAAGGGTGGATGCGAGCTTCATGGGGCGTCTCCGGGGGCTATTTTTCAAGGAGGGATCGAATCAGACCGGACGAATCTATCCGATCGATCGCGGCGGCAACATGATGGAGCGGCCGTGAGGCGTGAGGTGCAGCAACGCATTCAACTGTCATCGCCCGGCTTGACCGGGCGATCCAGTATTCCAGAAACGGCGGTGGCTGAACCGCGAAGCCGCGGCGTACTGGATGCCCCGGTCAAGCCGGGGCATGACGGCGGAGTTTGGTGTCGCAGGACGGGCCAATCGCCATCATGCAAGTCTGCCGGTGTTTTGCCCGACGAGTCAAACGTCGTCGCAGCCGAGCCGACGTCGTCCGGACGGAACAATTCCACTCCCCCGATCGATCGCGGCAGCCGAACGAGGGCTCCGCGCTCTTTCCGCCACATCTGGCGCAGGGATGCGCGCATGCGGCCGTTTTCCCCGGCGCATCAAGTGCCTGCACGTCCTCGCCTCGACCATCCCGGCCGAAGGCGTTCTACTGTGCATGGGGTTGTTTTCGCGGTTTTTATTTTGCCCCCCTGCGCCGGCACCCTGATGACGATTGCAAGTCCCCCGCATGTCGCTACGCTGATGCGCCCTGCACGACCCCCGAGGTGATCCCATGACGATCCAGCATTTCGCGCCCCCGCCGCATGTGAAGGCACCGCCGCTGTCCTTTGCGACGCGCGTGGGCGACCTCCTGTTCGTCTCCGGCATTCCCGGCTTCGACGGCAATGGCGCGCTGCCCGACGGCTTCGAGGCGCAGTTCGCCAACGTCGCCGTCAACATCAAGCGGGTGCTGGACGAGGCCGGCGCGAGCGTCCGCGATCTCGTCAAGGTCAGCGTGCTCTTGACCCGCGCCTCCGACGTTGCCGCCATGAACGCGCTCTATGCCGGCGCGTTCGGTCCGCCGCCCTATCCGGCGCGCACCACCTGCGTGGTGCATGCACTGCCAGATCCGAAGATGCTGATCGAGATCGAGGCAGTGGCGTCGCTGGCGAAGTGAGCCCCGCCGTGTGGCTTGTCGGGCACTCGGCCAAACCAAGTGGCCGGCTCCGTCTGACATGTCCGTGAACGGCCGCTCCCCGGCTTGCAAAGGTCCTGCTTTTACCGCACGAATTTTCGGGTCCCACTTCCTCACAAGGAGATATTTCATGCGTCGCGTTCTCGCCCTCTGTGCCGTTGCCGGCATCGCCACCTCCGTCTTTGCCGTGCCCGCGTCCGCGGCGCCCGGCTATTACGTGATCCGCTGGGACAACACCGGCATCTGCCAGGTCTGGAACGAGGACCTGAAGTACAAGCCGTTCCAGTGGGGCGCTTCGACCTACAAGGTCGTCAGCAAGCCGCTCCCGACCTTCACGGCCGCCTCCGACCTCCAGATCAAGCTGCGCGGGGAGCGCCGCTGCACGCTCTGAGCCTGACGCGACGGACCGGATTTGAGAGGGCGGGTCGCGCGAGCGATCCGCCCTCTTCTTTTGGCGCGCGGCCCCTCATCTTCGGGGCTAAATCCCGCATTTCCGGCGCACGCGCTTTGAACCTCATCGGCAGGCGGAACTACTCACATTTTGTCCGGGGCGCCTGCCCAAAAGCGTCCCGCACCACCCCTCCCGTCATTGTCGGGAGGCGCATCACATCTTTCATTTGAGGAGCTGATCATGCGTCGTATTTCCGTGCTGTGCGCTGCCGCCGGTCTTGCCGTCACTGCCTTCGTCGCCGCGAGCCCTGCCGAAGCCAGCTATCACCTGATCCGCTGGCAGGACACCGGCTTCTGCCAGATCTGGGACGAGAGCATCCCGACCACGCCGTGGCCCTCCGACTACGCCCGCGTCAGCACCACCGTGCCGACCTTCGTCGACGCACTGGCGCTGAAGGATCACGCGCTGAAGAACGGCCGCTGCACCTGGTAGGATTCGATCGGCGGACGACAAGGGTCGGGCAAGGATGCGATGCTAGCATCCTTGCCCGTTCGCGTTTCTATCCAGCGTTTCTGCTCAGTCCCCGCGGGATCAATCGATGCGCACGCTCACCACGACGGCAGCCATCTTCACCGTGTCGCTCGCGCTCGTCTCCGCTGGCCGCGCGCAGGCGCCGCAATCCTTCCGCGTGATCTCGCCGATCTTCGGCCAGCTCGTCAGCTTCGCGATGCCGTCGAACTTCGTCGCGGTGTTCGAGAACACCAAGGGCGGCCACTACATCCGCGAAGCCGTGCCGAAGGGCGAGACGCCGGAACGCTGGACGCAGATGATCACCGTCACCGGCGAGAAGGGCATGACGCTGACGCCAGGCGCCTCGCCCGAGACGTTCGCAGGCTCCATCGCCGGCGGCTTCAAATCGGCCTGCCCGGACAGCTTTGCGGCACAGCCGCTCGGCGCCATGAATTTCGGCCGCTTCGAGGGATTCGTCGCGGTGATCGGCTGCGGCCGCGTCGACAGCGGCCCGACCCGGCACAGCGAGACTGCCCTGCTGGTCACGCTGAAGGGCACGACCGACTACTACACCATCCAATGGGCCGAGCGCGGCCCCGAAAGCGACGAGCCGCCGGTCAACGACGAACGCTGGCAGGCGCGGTTGCGCGAGCTCAGCCCGATCGAGCTCTGCCCGATCGTATCAGGGGAAGCCGCGCCCTATCCGAGCTGCGTGAACAAGAGCTGAGGCGCGGGCTTCCGGCCGGATTTCCGTAGCCCGGATGAGCGAAGCGACATCCGGGACTTCAGCCTATCCCAGGTCAGCGTTCCTCGGCTCGCTCACCGAAAGCATCCCCACTTTCGCGGGCATCGCCTGCCCAATCTTCCGGGAGCAACCCCGTCCGCACGTACCTGTGAAAGGACGAATGCGGCCAATCGCCGACGCTCCGAACATAACCATGCTTGACCGGGTTGAAATGAACGTAGTCGATGTGACGAGCGAAATCATCTTCGTTGCGAATCGTGTGTTCCCAGTAGCGCCGCTGCCATAGCGCCAAATCTCCGTTGGAATGGCGGGCCATGTCGACACCGGCACGAAGCAAAGCACTGCTGAAATGTCCCTTGATCCTGCGCCAACGCCCAGCAAAGTCGGCATCATCCAGCGGGAGTTTCATGACCACATGCAGATGATCCGGAAGGATCACGATCGCATCGATCTCGAACGGACGTTCCTTCCGAGCGGTCCGAAAGGCCTTGCGCAGAACGTCAACATTCTCAATCAGGAGGCTCGACCGGCGGTCGAAAAGCGTCACAGTGAAGAAGCAAGTGCCGCCGGGAAGAAAATTTCTTCGGTACAGGACCATAGGCTCGACTTGTCCCGGATATCGCTTCGCTCATCCGGGCTACAGGATAGCACATGAGGCGCTCTCATGCGTCCTTGTGCGCGCCGGGATGGATCAGGAGGTCGCGCGCGGCGGCGAGGTCGATGAAGGCTTCCGCGCTGCCACCGCGGTCGGGATGCATGCCCTTGGCGGCGCGGCGATAGGCCTGGTTGATGTCCTCGCAGGTGAGCTGCACCGCAAGCGGCAGGCCAAGCACCTTGCGGGCGCGGTCCTCGCTCGAAAGTTTCTTCGGCATGGCGTTGCGGCGGCCGAAGCGCGGCGCGGTCAGACCATGGACGACATCGAGGACCACACCGATACGGCGCTGGGCCGCCAGCGTGACGCTGTGATCGTCATTGTCCACGGCCTGGCGCAGCACCGGAAGCGCCTGCTCGGCGGCCTGTCGCAGCGTGACATCGGAGCTCATCCGCGCGATCTCGGCCACGAGCCGGCCCGCCTCGGCCCAATCGGCCGGCTCCGCAGACCGCAGGCGCTCGAGCGCCAATTTCCAGGATTCAAGCCGTTCCATCATGCGCGCAACGTTTAGCAATGAAGATCAGTATGCCAAGGCCGCCGTTTCCGACCCCTTAATTTCGAGTTAGCCTTTCATGAAACTTAGAAACGAATCCGGGAGGAAAATGTCATGGCACTGCTTGCAAACCACATCGCCGTCGTCACGGGCGCCGGTTCCGGCATCGGCCGGGCTATCGCGGCCGGCTACGCGCGCGAAGGCGCGCAAGTGGTGCTGCTCGACGTCAACGCCGACACGGCTGCGGAAGCGGCGCAGGAGATCCGCAAGGCCGGCGGCAGGGCCGAGAGCTTCGCGCTCGACGTGACCAGGCGCGAGGACTGCTTTGCGCTGGCCAAGCAAGTCGCCGACAAGGTCGGGCAGGTCTCGATCCTCGTCAACAATGCCGGCATCACCCGCCGCAACGCCTTCACCGCGGAGACGGAGACGGTGGCGAAGGACTGGAACGACATCATCTCGCTCAACCTCAACGGCGTCTTCAACATGACGCAGGCCTTCCTCGCCCCCTTGCGTGCAGCCAAGGGCCGCATCGTCAATATCGGCTCGATCCAGTCCTTCGTGCATCTGCGCACGCCGAGCTCGGCGGCCTACACCACCTCGAAGCACGGCGTGCTCGGCTTCACCAAGGCGCTCGCGGCCGAGCTCGGCAAGGAAGGCGTGCGCGTCAACGCGATCGGGCCCGGCTTCATCGAGACCAACATCAACGCCAATGTGCGCGCGAGCAATCCGGCGCTGGTGCAGGCCTTCGTCGATCACACCCCGCTGGCACGCACCGGCAAGCCCGAGGACATCGTCGGGCCCGCGATCTTCCTCGCCTCGGACCTGTCGGCCTACGTCACGGGAACGATCGTGATGGTGGACGGCGGGTATCGGACGGTGTGAGGGAAACGCGACGATCTATCGACACAGACGGTGTCATGCCCCGCGCAGGCGGGGCATCCAGTATTCCAGAGACGCCAGAGCTCCCACGAGGTACCGCGACGTACTGGATCGTCCGCTTTCGCGGACGATGACACGGAGTGTGTCGCGAGAGATACGCCCGCATCCCCACGCATCTCGCGCCAATCGCGGCGGCTTCGCGGCAATCCCAAGGTCAATTGGTGCGATCGCCGGCGGTTAACCTTTCATTAACCAAACCCGATCACCGTGGATTTACGGCTTGGGGGTCGTTTGTTCTCGATCCGCTTCCAACGATGGAAGCGGGCGTTGGTCGGGAGGTGTATTGATGACCACTGTTCATGTCGCCGCGCCGCAGGGCGCAGAATTCCTTGCTCCAAACCAGATCGTTCCGCTGCTGATCGGTGCGACCGTCGACGAGGTCGAGCGCGAGCTCGTGCTCCAGACGCTCGCCCGCTGCGACGGCAACCGCACACGCGCCGCGCGCGTGCTCGGCCTGTCGGTACGCACGCTGCGCAACAAGATCAGGCTCTATGCCGCCTCCGGCATCGACGTGCCGGCCTATCAGGACTAGCGCGTGGCTGCGCCAGGTCGATCAGTCGGCCTGCGACGCCCGGCGCGACGATGTGCTGCGAAACAGGCGGCGCAGCTCCTTCTGCAGGTACGCGCCGGCGAGAACCGCGAGCGCGATGGTCGCGACTGCGGCCGCGATCAGCTCGATCGCGCGGAGAACGAAGGCCGTCATGACAGCCCATGACGCCTGCGGCTCTTCGGCGAAAGCGACCGGCACGATATCGGGCACGAACACGTGGGCAAGGCCGAACGCAATGCCAAAAGTGACTGCAGACAAGCAGAACATTTTCCACGCTTCGCGCATCGGTCGCTCCTCGTGAGGTTGTGGCCGCGCGCCCTTCAATGACACGGCGTCGCCTGCCGCCGGTTGATGTTGATCAAGCGTGGTGCGATGCGCGGACGGAATTGCTGCTGTCGTCAAACGACGCTAAGTAGCTTGCTTCCGGTCAAGGGAGCAGTGGCGTGGCAGACGAACAGAAACGGCAGGGACCTCAGGGTCCGCGCGGGCGGCAGGGCGAGCCGGGACGGCCGGGCCCTCAGGGTCATCCGGGCCGGCGCGGCCCGGACGGCGCGCGCGGCAAGCCAGGACCGCAAGGCAAGCCGGGACCGATCGGAAAGGCTGGGCCATTGGGCAAGGCCGGGCCGCAAGGCAAGCAGGGCGAGGCCGGTCCGCGTGGCGCTGCCGGAGCGCAGGGACCTGTCGGACCGCAAGGCCCGGTGGGGCCGCAGGGCCCGCGCGGCGAGGCCGGCCCGCCTGGCCAACTGCCGTCGATCGAACAGGTGTTGCCCTGGCTCGAACAGCTGTTCGACGCCTGGGACGAGCGCCGCCGCCAGCGCGAGCGTGAAGCCGCCGAGCGCGAGGCGCTGGAGGCCGCCGTGCAGGAAACCGACGAGCCGATCGTCGATGACGAGAGCGACGACGGTGAAGGCGACGATCACAAGAAAAAGAAGAAAAAGAAGAAGCACGGCCACAGGGACTAGCGGCTTGTGCGTGCCCCGGACGCAGCGCGGCGCGCGCCCTTCGCGGCGTGATGCGCTGCTGAGTCGGGGCCCATGTCACCGAGACATGCGTGCGCGACTTCTGGGCCCCGATTCTGCGGTGCATCGCTGAAGACGCGCCGCACCGCGTCCGGGACACCGGCCTTGGTCAAGACGCATGAGAGGAATCATCCTTGCGCGGCAGCATGCCCATGCGCTCGAACTGCCAGCGCATGGCGCGATACCAGAGATAGCCGACTGCCGCACCGCACATCGCCAGGATGACGACGTTCGCGCTCGAGAACGAACCGCTCCACCACATCATCCACGCGGTCCACAGCAGCGTGAAGATGATGGCACCTGCTTTGAGGGGAAGAAGGGGGCGGCTCATGATCGTGCTCCGGGTTGGCAAAACCCCGGCAGACATCATTGCAAGTCGCGGCGCCCCATACCGTGAGCCAGATCACGGAACGGGTCTGCGGATCCGCTAGCCAAAGCGCAACCGCGAACGCTCCTTGGCCCTTTCCGCCTCGACCTCGCGGTCGCGCGCCGGCGCATGGGTGTGCAGCGAGGTGAGGAGCGTTCGCGCCGCCTCCGAGACCTCGGCCACCGCGCGGTCGAACGCCGCCTCATTGGCCTGCGACGGCTTGTTGAAGCCGCACAGTTTGCGCACGAACTGCAAGGCCGAGGCATGGATCTCGTCCTCCGTCGCCGGCGGCTCGAAGTTGAACAGCGTCTTGATGTTGCGGCACATGCAGCCTCTCCGGATGTTTTCCTCAAGGACGATCGGCGGAACCAAAATCCTACATCCTTCCGGAGAGTTTTGCTAAGCTCCGCCGCAACGCGGCCGCCGGATACGAGCCGCATGGGGAGAGAAACATGAAGGCTTCTTGCGCGGCCCTATCAGCCGTTCTGCTGTTCATCTCGTTGCCTGCCTTGGCCGCCGATTATCCTGCGCCAAAGCAGGGCGACTGGATCGCCAGGGATTTCAAGTTCCACACCGGCGAGACCATGCCGGAGCTGCGGCTGCACTACACCACCGTCGGCGAGCCGAGCGGCCAACCGGTGCTGGTGCTGCATGGAACGGGCGGCTCGGGCGCAAGCATGCTGACGCCAGGCTTTGCCGGCGAGCTGTTCGGTGCGGGACAGCCGCTCGATGCCGCCAAATATTACATCATCATCCCCGACGGCATCGGCCACGGCAAATCGTCAAAACCGTCCGACGGCATGAAGACGGGCTTTCCGAAATACGACTACGACGACATGGTCGAGGCGCAGTACCGCCTGGTGACGGAAGGCCTCGGCGTCAAGCATCTGCGGCTCGTCATCGGCAATTCGATGGGCGGCATGCACACCTGGCTGTGGGGCGAGAAATATCCGAAGGCGATGGACGCGCTGATCCCGATGGCCTCGCAGCCGACCGAGATGGCCTCGCGTAACTGGATGCTGCGGCGGATCATGCTCGACACCATCCGCAACGATCCCGACTACAATGGCGGCAACTACACCAGCCAGCCGCGCATGATGAAATACGCCGTCACCGCCTACGGCATCGCGAGCATCGGCGGAACGCTGGCCTATCAATCGCAGGCGCCGACGGCGGCCAAGGCCGACAAGATCGTCGACGAGCGGCTCGCGACGCCGATCACGGCCGATGCCAACGACTTCGTCTACCAGTGGGAGGCCTCGCACGACTACAATGCCGCCGAGAAGCTGGAGGGCATCGAAGCGTCGCTGCTGCTGATCAATTCCGCCGACGACGAGCGCAACCCGCCGGAGACCGGCCTCACGGACGCGGCGATGAAGCGGATCAAGAACGGCCGCCTGTATCTGATCCCCGCCAGCACCGAGACGCGCGGTCACGGCACCACCGGCAATGCAAAGTTCTACAGCGAGCAGGTCAGGCAATTGCTGCAAACCGCGCCGCAACGGACGATGTAAAACCGGCGGACTGCAAATCCTCATATCGCAATGCATCATGTGCGGCGCCTCTCGCGCCGCATATTATTTGAGCATGCAATGCGCCGGCAGCTCGGGCTTAATCGCGTCAACGATACGAATCGACGCGCGGGACAATCGCGCGCCACTGGCACGATACGCGATGAGGAGGATCGCATGCGCAGGCTCGCACTGTGCGTTTGGCTGGCTGCGATGACGGCGCTGACGAGCGCGGCGTTCGCGTTCGACAACGGTCAATATGACCACGTCCCGCCCGACATCCGCGCCTGGTTCAAGAGCGTGATCGCGCCGAACGGCGTGCCCTGCTGCGACATCTCCGACGGCCATCGCACCGAATATGACGTCCGCGGCGGCACCTATTGGGTGCCGATCGAGGGACAGTGGATGGAGGTCCCCGACCGCGCCATCATCCGCGATCGCGGCAATCCGGTCGGCCAGGCCGTGGTGTGGTACGTCCACCACCGCGGCACCATCATCATCAGCTGCTTCGTGCCGGCCGATGCAGTCTAGCGGATCGTGATGAATTTCGTTGGCTGGGCGCGGCCCCATCGGGTAGTTTGCCCCAAGCTGATGCGGAGGCACGCCGTTGACCGATCTTTGCGCCGAAGACCTCGCCACCATCTATGCCAAGCCGAGCCCGCGCGTGATCGCGAAGGCACGTCCCGCAATCGATGCGCATGCGAAGAAATTCATCGAGATGTCGCCGTTCTGCGTGCTCGCGACCTCTGGCAGCGACGGCAGCGTCGACGCCTCGCCGCGCGGCGGCGGCATCGGCTTCGTCCACGTCGCCGGCCCCAACCAGTTGCTGATGCCCGACCGCTCCGGCAACAACCGGATCGACAGTTTTCGCAACGTCGTCGAAGGCTCGGGCTTCGTGCATCTGTTGTTCTTCGTGCCCGGGATCGACGAGACGCTGCGCGTCGGCGGGCGCGGCATGCTGTCGGCCGATCCGGATCTGCTCGCCTTGATGGTGGAATTCGGCAAGCCACCGCGCGCGGTGCTGAACGTCGCGGTCAGCGAAGTCTATTTCCACTGCGGCAAGGCGCTGATGCGCTCGAAGCTGTGGTCGCCGGAGAAGGTGCAGCGCTCGGTGATGCCGAGCATCGTCGAAGTCATTCACGACCAGACGGGCCTGGGCGAACCGGAGAGTCAGGAGATCGTGGAAGAGCGCTACAAGCAGCAGCTGTAGCTGGCGCAACCAGCCGTCGTCCCGGACAAGCGCAGCGAAGCGAAGCGCAGATCCGGGACCCATAACCACAGGGAGTGGTTTGACGAAGACTCGGAGTTACCAGTTGCGCGCTACAACCACTTCCTGTGGTTGATGGGGTGGACGGCCCCCTACGGCATCAGTGTGCCAGAATGAGGTTGTTGCAAATCTCAGACAAG
>NZ_LBKA01000206.1:0-41828 GCF_028128955.1 Bradyrhizobium sp. CCBAU 11386 | reverse complement strand
TTTCGCCAGGACGACATTGGAACGCTTCAGGTAACAGAGATCTGCACCATGCCCCCGATCTACCGCGTCGACGGCAACAGCGTCGTCACCAGCCCTGACGCCGCGGGCCCGTGGGACCGGCGCATGCAGCATGGCTCGGCGCCGGCGTCGCTAGTGACGTGGGCGGCCGAACGCATCCCGACGCCGGTGCCGATGGCGATTGCGCGCGTCACCATCGATCTGATGCGCCCGGTGCCGGTGGCGCCGCTCATGATCGAGACCGAGATTTTGCGCGAGGGCCGCAAGATCCAGCTCTGCGAAATCAAGCTGCTCGCCGACGGCGTGCAGGTCGTGGGCGCCACAGTGCTCAAGATCAAGACGCAGTCGCAGGCGCTGCCGGATGACGTCGAGGAGGTGCCGGTCATCTTGCCGCCGCCGGAGGATTCACTGGCGAGGACGGTCATGCCGCGACCAGTCCGTTCGTGCGCTCGGTCTCGATGCGCGCCGCGCGCGGCCGCTTCGGCCAGGCCGGCGCCGGCGCGATCTGGTTTCGCGTCGACCATCCCCTGATCGAGGGCGAAGCGATCTCGCAGGCCATGCGCGCCGTGGTCGCCGCCGACTTTTCCAACGGCACCGCTTCGACGCTCGACTTCCGCGCCTGGACCTACATCAATGCCGATCTCACCGTGAGCTTTGCGCGCCAGCCGGTCGGCGAGTGGATCTTGCTGGACGGCGACTCCTGGATCGGTCCTGATGGCGCCGGGCTCGCGATGTCACGGCTGGCGGACCGGCAGGGCTATTTCGGCCGCGCGGTGCAGAGCCTGGTGATCGAGAAGCGGTGAGCGTGACGGCAAGCGCCGTGATCGCTCCTTGAGCCGATTGAACGGCAGACTTCCGCCGCCGCGGAAGGGATGCCCTGGTCGCGAGCCTCTTCTTGTCCGGAGGTCTCTGTTCGACGCCAGCGTCCTGCCAGTTCAACTGCTGTAGACGATCTTGATCTCCCACAGCAGGACAACAATGGCTGTGATCAACGTGATCGCGGCCAACGCACTTTCCAAGGAAGCGACTCTCATTTGATACTCCGCTTCCCAGCCCCGTCAGCGGTCTAGTTGATTCGTTGATTCGCCCGCAATCGCGCGGACGGCGTGCCCGCAAAGTCCCTTCCGCGCTGTTGTTCGCCGGTCACAGCGACACCGTAAAATCCCGGGGTCGGGCACGGGAGCCTGTACGATGCTGTCTGCCACAAGTTGCAGATCGAGATGACTACCCCACCATCCGGTCCCGCCCGCTCCAAAATCCCGCGCGCAGCACCTTCTTGTCGACCTTGCCGACGCCGGTCATCGGCAATTGCTTGACGAACTGGATCTGCTTTGGCGCATGCGCCGAACCCTTTCGCGTCTTCACGAAATTGATCAGCTCGTCCGGATCGGGCTTTGCGCCTTCGCGCGGCACGACGATGGCGGTGACGGCTTCGCCCCATTTCTCGTCAGGGATGCCGACGACCGCGACCATCGCGACGTCTGCGTGCTGAGACAGCACGTCCTCGACCTCGCGCGGAAAGATGTTGAAGCCGCCGGAGACGATCATGTCCTTCTTGCGGTCGAGGATGAACATGTAGCCGCGCTCGTCCTTGCGCGCGATGTCGCCGGTGTGGACCCAGCCGTTCTTCAGCGTCTCGGCCGTGACGTCAGGCCGCTTCCAGTATTCCGCCATGACATGCGGGGCGCGCACGCAGATCTCGCCGGCCTCGCCCGTCTTCACCTCCTGGTCGTTGTCGTCGAGGATCCTGACCTCGCAGGCAGCGATCGGGAAGCCGCAGGACAGGAACAACTCCGGCGTCCTGGGATCATGGTCCTTCTTGCGCAGCACCGAGATCGGATAGCATTCGGTCTGGCCGTAGAGCTGCGAGAACACCGGCCCGATCCGCTCGATGCCCTCGATCAGCCGGCTCGGCGACATCGCGGAGGCGCCGTAGAGCACGAGTTCGAGCGAGGAGAGGTCGGTCCTGCTCAGCGCGGGATGGTCGAGCAGCACGTAGATCATGGTCGGAACGAACAGCGTGAAGTTGATGCGCTCGCGCGCGATCGTCGCCAGCACGGCCTCGGGATCGAAACCCCTCAGCATGTGCACGGTGCGGCGGCGGCCCCGGCATTTTCGCGATGGTAACGCAGCGCGCCCTTGGATTTGCCGGTCGTGCCGCCGGTATAGTTCAGCGTGGAGAGATCGTCAGGGCCGGCGAAGCAATGCGCGCTGGCATGGCCTTCGATCTCGATTGCCTGCAACAGATCGACGCCATAGTCGGCCGGTCCCATGGTGAAGACCGCCTTGAGGCGACCCGCCTGCGCGGCAAGCTCGCCGCCGCGATCGCGGAATGCGGCCGTATCGACCACCAGCACCTCGGCCTCGGAATCCTCGAGCTGGAACAGCTGGTCTCCGCGTGATCCCAGTGGATGCAGCCAAGTGATGCAAAACCTCGATAATTGCGCCGCGACACCCGCGCACCAGGTGTCGGCACGGTTCGCGGTGAGGAAGGCGATGCGTGCGCCGGGCTGCAATCCAAGCCGCATGAACACGCCCTGGATGCGCCCGATCAGGTCGATGGTGCCCTGATAGCTCAGCGATCCGCCGGGCCAGGCGAAAGCGGTGCGGCTCGGATAGCGCGCCAGCGCCTGCAGCGTCTGCGCGCAAGTCGGGGGCGATGCGTGGAGCGGATCGGGCATATGTTTCCTCGTTGCTTTGTCATCGGCTTCTGGCGTGCCAATGTTTGCCGTAACGCTAGCACAGGGAATGCGGGATGGAACGGCAAAGCCCGCGCGAGGGAGGCATGCGTGACGTCAGATCGACTGCAACGTTTCCGCGATCGCCTCGCTCTGCCGCTGATCGCCGCGCCGATGTTTCTGGTGTCGGGCGTCGAGCTCATGGTCGCGGCCTGCGGCAACGGCGTGATCGGCAGTTTTCCGAGCGCGAATTGCCGTAGTACGGAACAATTCGACGAATGGCTCACCGACATCGACGCGCAGCTGCGGCGGCATGAAGATCAAGCGGGCCGCAAGGCCGCGCCGCTCTGTCCAAACCTGATCGTGCACCGCTCCAATGCGCGGCTGGAGCAGGATCTCGTCGTGCTGCTGCGGCACAGGCCGGAGATCGTCATCACCTCGGTCGGCTCGCCCGCGCCGGTGTTGAAGCCGCTGCATGACGCCGGTGCGCTGGTGCTGGCGGATGTCGCCTCGATCCGCCACGCCGAACGTGCGGCGGAAGCAGGTGCCGATGGGCTCGTGCTGCTCACCGCCGGCGCGGGCGGGCAGACCGGCTGGCTCAATCCGTTCGCCTTCGTCCGCGCGGTGCGCGCATTCTACGACGGCATCATCGTGCTCGCGGGCGGCATCAGCGATGGCCGCGCGCTGCATGCCGCGGAAGTGCTCGGCTGCGATCTCGGCTATATGGGCACGAAGTTCATCGCGACGCGCGAGAGCATGGCGGATGATCGTTACAAACGGATGCTGGTCGAGAGCAGCGCCGACGACATCCTGCTGACCACCGCGTTCACGGGACTTCAGACCAGCATGCTGAAGCCGTCGATCGTGGCCGCTGGGCTTGATCCCGACGACCTGCCGGCGCGCGGGGCGATCGACATCGCCAAGGACATCGACGTTACCGCGCGGGAGAACCGGCCAAAACGCTGGCGCGATATCTGGAGCGGCGGGCACTCGACGTCCGGCGTGACCGATGTGCTCGCCGTCGGCGATCTCGTTGCGCGGACTCTTGCCGAATACCGCGAGGCGGGTGGGCGGTAGCCGGGCTCCGTCATGCCCGGGGCACCCACGTTCTTTGTGCCGCAGGTGAGACGTGGATGGCCGGGTCAAGCCCGGCCATGACGATGCGGAGACTTCCAGCCCCCGTCGCAGTTAATCCCGCATAGCTCCGCAGCCCCTCACTTAACGACAGATTAACCATCGCCCGCCAAGAATCCCCCTCAAGGCCGCCAGGCAGGACCGAGAGGAACAGGCGATGGACTTCGATTTTCTCAACTCCAAGACGGCGGCTTCGCTGGACGAAATCCGCGTCCGCGTGGCCCATGCGCTGGCCCGCCACCCGCTGTGCCGCAATGTGCGCTTCGATATCGTCAGCGTCCCCCGCACCCGCCGGGGCGGCAACTGGACGGTGACGCTGCAATCGGTCGAGCCGCGCGCGGTCTGGGAGGCCTCCGAGATCGTCGCGGACATCCAGGACGCCTACGATCTGGCGGCAGCTGCCTGATTTTACTCGGCTTTTTAGTTGTGTCGCCACATGCATGGTGATTGTCGCCGCAAAGGCACACTCAAGCCTTAATTCGTTCCTTTTTCCCGGGCACCGTTGACAACATCGTGAACCGGCCCTCCCCTCTCGGAGAGACGTTTGTCCAAAGCCATCACCATCGTTGTTCTGACCTGTTTCCTCGTCCTCGGCGCCGCCACCACCGCCATTCTCGGACGCGACAGCGTGCCCAGCGTCAGCGCCGAGATGATCACCCAGGCCCCGCCGAAACCGCTCGCGACCAACCGCGCCGCCAAGGCCGACCGTCTGGTTCCGACCCTGGCGCTGGCCTCGGCCGCGATCGAACCGGTCCAGGTGCCCGCCGACAGGCTTGCGCAGGCGCCGGTTTTGACCGAGCCGCTGCGCCAGGCCTTTGCCGCCGCCACTCCGTCCGATTTTCCGATGTCCAAGACGGGTTCATCGGCGAACGTGAACGAGGCGCCCACGGCGGAAGTTCCCGCTGTCGAAGTCCCGGCCAAGCCGAAAGTCGTCGCCAAGCCGCAGCCGCAGAAGTCCTATTCGCTGCTTTCCGACGTTCAGATTTCGGGCATCAAGGATCGTCTGAAGCTGTCGTCGTCGCAGGAATATTACTGGCCTTCGGTCGAGACTGCGCTGCGCAACGTCGTCCGCAGGATCCAGGCGAACAAGCTGTCGAATCCGAACGCGCCTCCCGGCGCGCAGATCGATCCGAATTGCGACGAGGTCCAGCAGTTGAAGTCGGCCGCGATGCCGCTCCTGTTCCAGCTGCGTGACGACCAGAAAGAGGAAGTGCGCAAGCTCGCCCGCATCATTGGGCTGGAGAAGGTCGCGCAGCAGATCTGACGCGCGGTTTCCCCGGAGCATCATCTGGAAAAGCGCGTAGCGGTCTTCCGAAAGGATCATTGCTCAAACAATGAGCTAAGGCGCGATGGCGAGCCATCGCGCTTTGGGGAACCGCCGATATCAGGAACATCCGGCAATCTCCAGGCGTTGCCCGCTCCAAAACAGGGAGTGGACCAATGCGCGCCTCGACAGCCTATTTCGTCGGTGCCGGAACCATCGTCGCGGCCATCGCCATTGGTCTCGGGGGCGGCATCGTCGCCGGCAACATCATGAATCCGGTCTCGCCCAAGCAGGGGCCGGATAACAGCAAGATGGCGCAGCGCGCCGAAGCCGCGACCGCGCCGGCCCAGAGCAATGCGCCGTCGGAGCGCGTGCAATATCTCACCGGCTCGCAAGCCTTCGGCACCATGATCGACGCGCCCGCGCAGGCGCGGGACGATTCAAAGCCTGAGACAAAGCCCGACGACACGCAGGCCGCTCAGGCGAACGCCGAGCCGCCTGCGCCGCAGCCATCGCAAGCGGCCGCAGTCGAGCCGCCGAAGCCGGCACCGCCATCGCAAGCCGCAAAGCCCGTCGAGCAACAGGCTTCGACAGAGCCGCCCCCGTCACCTGACAACGCTTATGCCAAGGCGAGGGATTCTGACGTGAAACGCGCCGCGTCCGAACGGCGCCGGATGGATCGCCGCGAGCGTTGGTCGGAGCGTCACCGCCATGACTCCCGCGATCCACGCGGCATGCGCGACCGGACCGATTGGGACGACGTGGCCCGCAATATTCGCGAAGACTCATCTGCACGCGATTACGCGGGCCGGCCGCGCAGCGGCTTCCCGCAGATCAGGCTGTTCGGCCCCGACGACGACTAGCGCCTAACCCAGGATCGCGGCCGCCGCTCTCTCGGCAATCAGGATCGTCGGCGTCTGGATGTTGCCGGAGACCATGATCGGGATCACCGAGGCGTCGGCGATATGCAAGCCGTCAATGCCGCGCACCTGCAACCGCTGCGGATCGACGACGGCGAGATCGTCCGTGCCCATCCGGCAGGTCGAGGCGGCGTGATAGAGCGTGGTGCAATGGCCGCGGATATAGTCGGCGATCTCGGCATCGCTCGCGGCTTCCGCGCTCGGCGTTACCTCGCCCTCGATCATTTCCTTCAGCGGCGATTGCGCGGCGATGCGGCGGTTGATGCGCACGCCTTCGATCATGGTCGCGATATCGCTGCCGCTCGCATCCGACGCGAAATAGCAGGGGTCGATCGCGGGATGCTCGATCGGATCGGCCGAGCGGAGCGTGATCCGGCCGCGGCTGTTCGGCCGCTGCAACGTCGCATGCAGGGTGATGCCCGGCCTGGACGATAGAAAGCGGACATAGTCGCGGTGCGGGCTGATCGCGCCGTAGAGCTGGAGGTCGGGCTCGACATCGGGGCGGCTACGCACATGCGCGCCGGCGGCGACCCAGGGCGAGGTGCGCGGACCGCTGCGGCTGGTTTCCCACTCGGCAAGGCTCGCGGCCAGACTTTCCTCCGTCCAGGCGCCGACGCCGATCTTCTCCTTCGTATAGAAGGTGATGGGAATGTTGATGTGGTCCTGGAGATCCCTGCCGACGCCTGCCAGCTCGTGCACGACGTCCACGCCGGCCGCCCTCAATTCGTCGGCAGGACCTACGCCCGACAGCAGGAGTTGTTGCGCCGAGCCGATGGCGCCGGAGGCGAGCACCACCTCGCTGGTCGCGAAGGCGCTCTTCGGCTGCCCGTTCTCGAGATATTCGACGCCGATCGCGCGGGAGCGCTCGATGATGATGCGGGTCACACGCACGCCTGTCTTCAGCGTGAGATTGGCGCGCGTCAGCGCCGGGCGCAAATAGGCCTTGCCGGTGCCGAAACGCTCACCGTCCCTGATGACGAACTGGAAGAAGCCCGCGCCTTCCTGGGTGGCGCCGTTGAAATCGGGGTTGTGTGGAAGCCCTGCGGCCTGCGCCGCCTCCAGCCATTTCAATTCGTTCGGGTCGACATGGGGAACGTCGGCGACGTATAGCGGCCCGCTTGTGCCGTGCAAGGGATCGTCGGTGAAGTGCGCATTGTTCTCGAAGGCGATGAATTTCGGCAGCACGTCGCGCCACGCCCAGCCTGCGCATCCCGCCTTCTCCCAGCCGTCGTAATCGGAGGGCAGGCCGCGGATATAGATCATCGCATTGATTGCGCCGGAGCCGCCGACCATCTTGCCGCGCGGCCAGAAAATGCGCCGGCCGCGGCAGCCCGCCTGCGGTTCGGTATAGTAGCCCCAGTCGACCGCCGTGTTGAACATCGTCGGCCAGTCCGACGGAATGTCGGAAGCGAGCGGCGCCGCCCGGCCTGCCTCCAGCACCAATACCTTGCGATGTGGATCGGCCGACAGCCGGTTGGCCAGCACGCAGCCGGCCGAGCCGGCGCCTACGATGATCGTGTCGTACATTGAAGGGCACTCCGAAGGTCACAGCGTCGTGACGCGGAGCGCTTGCAAGATTTGTGCTTTGGGTGCGACCTCGTCATTCCGGGATGCGTGCACAGCACGCAGGCCCGGAATCCATCTATCCGCAGAGAACGTGGCGAGATGGATTCCGGGTTCGCTCCGTTGGAGCGCCCCGGAATGACGACTGGTTCACCCCCCGCGCGACTCCACCACCTTGCGGCAGCCGTCCGAAAGCTTCGACTTGTTCTCGCGCAGGCAGGCGTTCATCTGCGGTGGCTTGCCGACATGTTCGGCGCAGAATTTGCTGGCGTCGCCGCGGCAGGCCATCTGCTCCTGCAGCGTCGGACCGGATTGTGCCGCGGCGGGCAGGGCGGTGGCGGCGAGCAGCAGCGCGGCAAGAACCGAAATCTTCATAAAGCACCTCTTTGGGATTGTCGGTGGTCCCATTTGGGATCGAGCGGGCGGACCATCTCGCGAAGGCCTGGTGCCGGTCCATGCCATGTTCATGGCATCGGCCCGCGCTTCTGGCCTCCGTACCCCCATCTTCATGGCATGTATCCGTGCGCCGTCTTTTGCCATTCAGACTGCACGTCGGCTGCGAAACCCGGTGATTGCACCGGGACGCCGAACGGGAAGCAGGAGAGCAAGATGTCGAAAAGAGCTGGAGCGCTGAGCGCCGGGCTGACGATCATGGCGCTGGCGGGTGCGGCGATGGTGTCGCTGGGCACGAGCCCGGCGCAGGCGGTGGTCTATTGCAAGACGGTCGGCGTGCCCAAGGGCTGCGTGGTGCGGCCGACGGCGGCGGTGGTGGTCGCGCCGGGAGCCCCGGTCGCGGCGGCTGCGGTCGCGACGCCCGGCGTCGGTGCGCCCGGTGTTGGCGTACGTGCCGGCACGCCGATGAATCGCGGCGGTCCGGTCAATCGCGTCGGCGTCCGCTGACGATCTCGTTTGATTGAGTTGATTGCATCGCTTCGGGCGAAGGGATGACTTGCGGACGAACCCCCCGTCCTCCGCATGAAAAACATCCGGCCCGTTCCCTCTCTCCGTGCGTCCCACACGTTCGGGGAGGGGGCTTTTCAACCCGCAGCGGCGTCGCTGTCGGGAAAGATCTGCGGCAATTGCAGCCGCACCCGCGTGCCCGAGGCATCCGAGCTCAGATCGAGCACCGCGCCGCAGCGCGCAGCGCGGCTTCTCATGTTGCGCAAGCCCCGTGCGGTCTGGCTCGCGCCTGCGGCCGCGCAATCGCCCGCCAGCGCAAAACCACGGCCGTCGTCGGTCACGCTGATCACGCCGTACGGCCCCTGGTCCGCGTCAAGCGTCTCGATGGTGACCGCGATATTGCCGGCGTGCGCGTGCTTGACCGCATTGGTCACGGCCTCGTCGAGGATGCGCACGATCTGGATGACGTGCCATGGTCGCAGCTCGGGATGCAGCGGCAGGCCCTGCGGCGTCGCCACGCGCCAGTCGAGCGCGATGTCGTGCGGCCGCAATTGCATCGCCGCGCGCTCGCGCCAGGAGCCGAGCGCGAGCATGAGGTCGCCGCCGATGTCGTCCATGGAGTCGATGACGAGACGGAGATCCTTCAGCGCCGCGCGGGCGGCGTCCGTGATCGTCGCGCCCTCATGGCCGCGCTCGGACAGCGCGACGATGCTGATGAGCTGGCCGCCGAGGCCGTCATGCAGGTCCCGCATCAGCCGCGTGCGCTCGTTGGCGAGCGCGGCGGCACGGGCACGCGCCTCCTCGCGGGCAAAGCTTGCCTTCAGCCGCTCCTCGGCCTCGCGCACGCGCGTCACGAGCTGGCCGGCGAAGCTGTCGACCTGGTTCAGCGCGCGGGCGAAGCGCCAGGTTAGCCCGGCGCCGATCGCGACCAGCATCGCCGAATAGGACAGCCGCGTGACGAAGGTGCGATCGTCCGGCACGAACTCGAACGCCGAGAGCATGTCGTGAAACCAGCAGGTCAGCACGATGGTCACGGCGCAGCCGAAGGTAAAGCTCGCCGCGTCCTGCCGCCTGATCACCGCCCACGTCAGGATGACGACCAGCAGCATCAGGCACACGCCCACGGTCGGCACGCCGAGGAACAGGAAGGTGATGCGCGGGATCGGCTGGCTCGCAAAGAGCCCGACCAGCAGGATGACGAGCCCCGGCACGAACAACAGCAGCCCGTAGCGCGGCCAGCGCCAGCCGAAGAACAGCACTGCGAACGTCACGACCAGCGCGCTCTCGATCGGCGCGGACGCCAGCAGGATGGCGGCCAGCCGTGGATAGGGCGCGGGCGGCAGCGGCGCCGGCGCGAAGGCCTGCATCGCGCCGACCAGCATTCCCGCCGCCAGCACGCCATAGACCGGCTCGCGGCGTCGCATCAGCCACATGATGGCGAGGATCACCGCCAGCAACGATTGCCAGGCCGAGAACACCACGGGCAGCGTCACGAACAGCAGCGTGCGCGTCTCGTAAGCTCCCCGCAGGCTTTCGTCCGGTCCGACATAGACGGTGTCGAGGAAGCCTCGCAGCGGACCCCACACCAACAGCCGCACGGTGATGTCGTTGCTGCCGTCGCGCAGCAGCGATGACGGGATCACTGTGATCTCCGGCGTGTTGCGGTCGGGCCGGTTGGCGGTGGGATCGCGCCGGGAGTCCAGGATCGCGACGCCGTTGACCGCGACCTCCACGCCATTGCTGAAGCGTGGCAGAAAGACCGACCAGGCCGTGTTTTCCGCATCGGGCTTGAAGACGAAGGTGCCCGAATAGAGCGGCGGGTCCTGGAGCGCGTAGCGCGACGAGGTGTAATGCGGCAGCGTCACCGGCCGCGTCGTGCCGTCCTCCCGCAGCGCAAATTCGCTCACGGCAAAATCGTCGGGATCGCTGGGCTGGAGCAGCCGCAGCCCGAGGATGGTGGCGATCACGATCAGCGCCTGGAGCAGGAGATAAGGCACGAGGCGCGACAGAAGCCGCTGGCGCCGTGCGCGCGTGGGTGCCTTCGCAGCGATTTCGCTCACAGCTTGATCAGGCCCTGCTGCACCGCCTCGAACACCGCCTCGCTGCGCGTGTGCACCTCGAGCTTGCGGTAGATGTTCTTGATGTGCCCGGGCACGGTCTGCCTGGACAGGCCGAGATGGCTCGCGATTTCGGCGTAGCTGAAGCCTTTGGCTATGCCCCAGAGGATGTCGATCTCGCGCGGGGTGAGCCTTGCGGTGTTGAGCACGAGCCCGGGCGTCGGCTCGGCCGGGTTCTGCGCGATACCTTGTGTTCTTCGCACGATGAAGCGCGCGATCGAGGCCGAGATCGGCGAATGGCCGGCGACCAGATCGCGCACGGTGGTGGCGATATCGGTGGGGAAGGCGTCCTTGAGGAGGTAGCCGGTGGCGCCGACCGTGATCGCGGAGATCACGCTCTCCTCGTCGCCGAGCGCCGAGATCACCATGATCTCGGTATCGGGAAAGCGCCGCCGGACCTCGCGGATCAGTTCGACGCCGTGGCCGTCGGGAAGCCTGAGATCGGTGAGCAGCACGCGCGGTGCCGCCTCGCCCAGCGCCGAGCGGGCCTCTCCCAGCGTGCCGGCGCTGCGCACCTCGTAGCCGGCCTTGACCAGCGCATCCTGGAGCCGCCAGCAGGTCGGCGCGTCATCCTCGACGAGGAGGATGGTGATGGCTTCACCCGTCTCGCCCTGTTCGCTCATGTCCATCGTCCCGCACCGCGTGTCCCCCGCGGCGCGAGGTCAGCTTAACCGCGGCGCGGACGTCGCGACACCCATAATCATGGGGGCGGCGATGAGGCGGCGTCCGGGACGCGGGTGCCTACTGCTTCGCCCCGGCCGGTTTATCCGTCGGCATGGGCGGGCTCGGCAGTCGCTGCACGACGATACGCGCGGTGCCGGCATTGTTCTTGTAGAATTGCTCATAGGGCCCCTGGACCGCGTCGAGTTTCGCCGGCCGCAACGGTGCCGGCAGCAGTGTTGGGTAAATCTGCACGGCGTCGTTGACGTAGAAGAACAGATCGCCGGCGTCGGGCGCGACGAATTCCGCCACCAGCCGCCCCGACAGTTTCTGGTTCTCCCAGATCGTGCGCGCCGTGGGATCCTTCGGCACCGGCTCGAAAGGTCCGAGCTTGCGGATGGCTAGCTTGAGCGGATTGTTGTCGGGAAGTGCCTCGAACTCCTTCGTCTTGTCGAGCTGGGTCGGATACCTGCCCTTGCGCTTGTCCGCATCGTCCTCGAACGGAATGGTCGGATTCATCCGGCGCGGCAATTCGTCGGCCGGCATGACGTTGACGGCCTGTAGCGGAATGTCGCTCATTCCCTTCGTGCCGACGCGTACCACGGGCTGGAACCAGGCGGCGCGGAACTGACGGAGTGTCGGCAGGGCGAGGTAGTGAGGCGTGAAATAGGTCGTGAAGCCGTTTGTGCCGCTCATGATGGTGCGGTCGAACCAGGGATCCTCGATCTCGACCCAGACGCGGTATTTGCGGCCCTTCTCGACCGCGAGGCCGCTCCACCAGCAAAACTCCTTCGTCGCGAAACGGCCGCGCGCATCGACCGGCTCGTCGGGCACCGGCGTTCCGGCCTCCGGCCCGGGCGTCGTGCAGATATTGCCGGTCGCAACGCGCGCCGTGAAGATGCTGGTCGCTCCAATCAGCAGTGCGGAATAGAAGATGATGAGCAGGAAGGCGCCGGGCAGCACGAACCTGGCGAAAATCCAGCGGGCCGGCCCCGCATTCAGCCGCATCCATCGGGCGAAGCGGAGCAGCATGCCGGGCTCGTCGACATGCCGCTGACTTGCCATGCGACGTGGCCTGCTCCAGGCCAGCCGCGCGCGTTCCTGGATGGTGTCGCGCAGCACCGTGCTCCTGCGCCAGATCAGGTACGTGATGGCCAGGACGATCGAGGTGGCGAACGGGTAATACAGCGTGATGTCGAGCCACGGCGCCGCATAGGATGGCAGGACATTCCTGACGAGATTGGCGAGCGGACCCAGCACAGCGCCAACGAGCCAATCGATGGTGGCGATGACGTGCAGCACCACCGTGCCTTGCAAGCCATTGTCCTTCGACACCCCGATCAGGCTGCGGGCGATCCACGGCCAGATCGCGATCACGCCGACCATGACCAGCAGCGAGAAATAGGCGACGCGCCGCCACCACACGGTGTCGCGCGTGAGTCTGGCCATTTCGGCGCTGGGCGTGTTCATGCGGGTGAAGTCCTCGGCCTCCTTCTCGCGCCGCGGGCCCTTGGCTTTCGCGAGATAGGCCTGCTTCATCGCCTCGCGGGTACTGTCCTCGACGAGGTTCAGCTTGCTGCCGTCCGGCATCAGCACCAGCGCGTCCGCCGGCAGCATGATCGGCGCGTAGTCGTCGCAGCCGAACAGCATGCGTTCGATGACGGCGAAGTGCACCACCGGCAGCCCGCCATTGACTTCACCGGCGAGGACCTGGCGTGGCCCGTAACGGTAGAGCACGGCAGCGCCGCTGCGCGAATCGTGCTTCGGTCCGATCGCCGATTGGTATTCCCTGAAGTGCTCGATCTCGCCGTCCTGGAAACGGAGCCTGCCGTCGAGCTGATCGGTCATCCAGACCAGCGGCACGAAGGACAGCGTGGAATCCGGATAGCCGCCGCCGATGTCCGAATGCACGCCCGTGAACCACACCTCCTTGACCGTCTGGTCGGCCGCCAGGTGGCTCTGGTCGATCCGCAGCGGATGGAAGGTGGTGCGCTCGTCGTCCAGCGCCAGCGCGTGACAGATGTGCTTCACCTTGCGCGAAGGCCGGTGATTGCGGAACGAGATCGGCCAGATCGCCCAGTCGATCGCGACGCGCAGCTCCTCGATCGGGACGCCGAAGGCCTCGACCGTGTCGAACAGTCCCATGAATTCGATGTCGACGTCCTTGCGACCGTTCATCGCCGCCCGGACATCGGCGTAGGAACGGTGCCCGCAGATCGTATGATAGAGATAGAGCAGGAAATCGCGGATGAAGCGCGCGATCCAGATCGTCGGCAGGCTCTTGTTCAATGGCACGGTGTCACGGCGGTATTCCCGCCACGCGGCCATGGCGTTGCGCTCCATCTCCTCATGCGACACCGGCGTGCCTTCGATCTCCGCCGGCACGAGGCCCTGGCTCGCGACCATGGACGCCAGCGTACGCGCGGTGAAGGCGCCGCGGCTGAAGCCGAAGATGTAGATCTCGTCGCCGGCGCGCCAGTTCCAGCACAGGAAGCGATAGAGCTTGCGGACGTTGCCGGGCACGCCGATGCCGGTGGCGCCGTCGAGCGCGGCGAGCGGCGCCCAGCCGGCGGTGCCGACACCCTTGATGTAGTGCGAGATCTGATCCGGCTGGGTGTGATCGAGCGCCTCGTAGAGACGCCAGACGCTGGATTCCTGGGTGGTGAACGCGTTGCCCGTGCCATCGGCGAACAGCACCAGCTTGCGTTTGGAGGAGGCGGAGCCGGCCGTCCCGCCGGCATTCATATCGCTCTGTGGGTGTTCCGGTCCGGCAATATCAGCGTTCCGCTCGCCATCATGATGTGGCATGGGCTTCTCCGGCAATTTCACGAGGAAGCGCTTCAGGCCCGAGCCGGGCAGCACTCCCCGGATTCAATCAATGATTGCGTCAGAAAATAAGATGTATTCTGCACACAATCCCGCTGAGGTAGCAAGCAGGAACGTGCACTCTCGCTGCGGTCGGACGCCGCGGAATGACGGTCGCGAAAAGCATTTGGTTTTGCTGGCCTGCGTTCCGGACGGCTAGTGGAGCGGTGTCGATCGTTGTGGGGTGGGTTGGCGTCAGCGTAACCCACCTCGTCTGTTTCAGCGGATCGGGAAGTGGTGAGTTACGGCTTCGCCTAATCCACTTTACAAACCTACAATGTCTCCACCCGCGGCGGCGGGTAGCGCCGCGCCAGCGCCGACAACGGCAGGTGCCGCTCGCCTTCCGGCAACTCCAGATAGGCCAGCACGAGCGACCGCTTCCAGTCACCGATGCCGAAATCCATCGCCGTCCATTTCTGCGGCTCAGGGCCTTCGAGGCCCCGGACCCAGACGAAGTAGCGGGGGAGGTCGTCGGCGTCGGCGTCCGTCGTGCGTCTCCTGGCCATCAAAGCTGCTCGCTGCAACACCATATGCTGCTGCAGGATATAGGTATTGACTTGGCGAAGTCGAACGTCTCGACGCTCGTTCGTACCGGCACGCACGCGGCCTTCTGCCGGCACAGAGCGTCGGGGAGGCCGGCGCTGGTTGCACGCGGCACTTTCTCGTCAGCGCCAGAGCCGGCTCTCCGCCACCCGGTTGATGTCGGCGAGCCGCCGGTCGGCGTCGGCGTTCAGGTCGATGCTAGCAACCAGTGTCAGCAGACGGTGATAGGCGCCGTCGGCGACCTCGACCGGCAGCGGGGCCTCGTCAAAGGCCTCGACATAGCCGCCGACGAGACCGCTCAACAGGCGGCACAGGCCGCGCTGGGCGGGATCGTCCCGGCCGAGCGTCTCGAGCTTCTGCTGAAATGTCCGGAAGGTGCGCAAACCGTGGTGCTGTTGCGAAAGCCACGTGTGCAGGTCGTTCATGTGAGCCTCTTCGAATGACGGAAGAAGCTACCGGTTTATAAAGCAGGGATATGGCGATTGCTAGGGAGGGGAATGTTGAGGCTCGTTGAACCAGTCCGCCTTCGCCAAGGCTTCGGCGGGACAGCCTTCGCAGCTTCGCCTCGATGGTGCGGAGTTTGGCTCGCCCAGCCGTAGCTGCGAAGCAGCGAAGGCTGGTGCCCCTGGCCGATAACCGCCTAATGCCATAACTATTTGAATTTGAATTAGGTTTCGTCGTCAATGGCGGCCGATACCAACAGAAATACCAACAAACCGACGCGCGGTATTAGCTGGCAAAAAAAATAGCAGGCTCCCCGGCAGCAGGCACACCCCATGCCGTTCCGGTCTCCACAATCGCCCTGGCCGGCACCCCAATAAACCTTCAAGCAATTGATTTTATGCAGAAATATTTTATCCCACTTCTGATCCTACCAACGCTGCTATCAACATTGTTGAAGGCTGGCGAACATGGCACACGTCGCGGCCTGATCGCCGGCAAGCGTGCTGAAGCGGCCATTGCCGAGAACCCGCGGAAGTCCGACCGCGCTATTGCCGAGGAAATCGGGGGCAGCAATCGGAGCGTAAATCGCGCTCGCCATTCAACTGGGACACAAGACCCAGTTGCGAAGCGCGTCGGCAAGGATGGCAAGCATGGTCGAAGCCGCGAACGCCGCTAACCCAGGTCATATCGCCCGCGGGAGCGGCACGCTGGAACCAGGCCGGGGGAGTGGGAAGCTAATGGACAAACTCCACCCCGGCGAAAACACCGCGACGCCATACGAGGCGGCACGGGAAGCTCGTCCGAAATTCGTCGAAGGATAGGTCGAAGCCAGTCGACCGGATTGGAATATCTTTTAGCAGTACGCCGGCGCCAAGAACGGAAAGGTTTAACATCTTGCAGGGCGTGATGATCACGTCGCCTGGCAGCGAGAGCATAACCATCTGGTCCACCGTCTTGCGTGTGACGCGTCGCCGCTCAACACCCGTCCATTCGAGAGACACTTTCAGTCCCCTCAAGGTTAGCAGCATCACAGGGCGGGGTCGCCGACCAATGGGACGGCGACCCCTAGCCGGGAAGTCGCCGGTACGCGAGACGAGGACGACTTCGCGACTGCATCTAGCATCGTCGCCGGCCCCGGCGAGCGCAAGAACGTCCGTGCGTTAGTGTTACTTGGGCTGCTTAACGACGCTCCGCGAGGCGATGCCTTCAACACTTCGCAACGTCCGTGCGAACTCAGACCGTAGATGCTGCGCGTGCGCCGCATCCTTTGGCTCTGACAAAAACGCAACCTTCACGAGGAAGCGGTTCAGTAGCGATGCTATGGCGAGGTTGTCCGAGTGTTGCGAGCGCATGGCCGTGAGTTGCCGACGCATCTCAATAAGATCGAGGGGGGCGCTGTCTGACCGCCTTTTCAAATGCAACTCGCGCGAGATGTCCAAATCAAATCAAACGAAGCCGCCGCGCCGAGTATATTGGCGCGACGGCTGCGCCATGGTGAACCCGAATGGGACTATGTCCGGTGCAAGAGAGGCTAACTCTCCTTAGCCCCGGTGCAATCGAAGACGCGGATTAAGCTTGATGTCGCCGCGGAACGTTAAATCTGGAACAAGGCTGCTGTCCCTGGCAGCATGCCCGCGCGTTCAGTTCGACGCCCTTGTCCAGCGACGTCCCGGCGAGGCGATTGATATAGATCCTCATTGCGCATCAGCTCGACACCACGGGCTGATCGTGCTGCCTAGGAGGCCAGCCGAAGATCGTATCGGCGCTTCAACCGATCGCTTGTGACCTTGGCAGCATATTGAATGCGGTCGAGATCGCCTCCGTCGTTCGCTATGACACACAATTGCCAGTTGATGCCCTGTGGTTGATAGGCCGCGTATTCGACTTCTACTGAGACGACATGTTCGGAGCCGGGGAAACTACGAATGTCCTGAAGCGCAATGCGTTCGAGGTCAGCCTTCGAAATTAAAGCTTTTGCCACCTACATCTCCTGATGTTGGCAAAGGGACGCCGAGCGGCACACCGTAGCCAACCGAACCTGCGCGGCTAAGTTCCTATGGGGGCTGCGATGCTTCGATCTTTAGCCCCGCCGCGGAGCGGAAGCGTCAATTGAAGGTAAAACCGCTTCGTGGCGTTGGCAGTAATGAAAGCCTCCAACGAATGTCGAAACGTCGTTGTTCGATGTTCCCTTTCCTCAGGCCTACTGTTGACGATCGCCGATGTCGAACGCGCCTAGACGGTAATCTTCCCCCACCGATTGCTCAGTCGTCGGCCGCGCGATCAAAGTGAAGGTCGCGTCGGGATAGCGCGTCCACACCTCAATGTCCTCTGAAGTGACGGTTAGATATCCGAAAAAGCACTTGTAGCGACCCGGCTCGGTTACCCGGCCGACTTTGTCCCACGTGATCTTATTAACGCGCATTCTTGCTCAATCGAAAAAGAAACCCGCTCCACTTTCGGGGAGCGGGCTTCTCCTGCCCATGCGTATCGCGCCCTGTCCGTTAAGCGCTCAACTAGCGTAGTTCGGATTGGTTTCCGCCCGGTTACTATTCGCAGTCAAGCGAACGAGGGCCGCGGTGATAGGACGTTTGTTGTGCTAGCTCCGCTCGTTCTCGGGCAATGATCCCGGCGGGGGTTTGAGTTCTTCTAGGCCGGCCTCGATCACCGCGAGTTCGTCTTGTATTGCTTTGACAGCACTTTGTGGGTTGATGCCCGACACGGCTTGCAGCTCAGCGAGAACCTTGCGGCGATGCGCGAGTAAGTCCGTCAGCGCGCGACGGTCCCGCACCTTCACGTAGCCAGCGACGATCAGTTCCATGGCCTTTGACACGTTCGTCGTTTCCTAATCCGCGCCTTGCAGTCATCGCGGTTGGTAAAGCACCCTCAGACCAGCTTCTGTCATGCGGCATTCGATACCCGTTTTCGTTGAGCGTCGTTCGATCCAGCCATTTCGCAGAAGCGCAAGCTTGGTTCCGGGGGTGTCGGGCAACTTCGTGGAGGCGATCCAATCGACATCCCGCAGAAAGTTGAGAAATGCCTTTTGGTCAATTTCGTCTCAAGCGAGCGCTCTGTTTGCATTGCAACTAATTTTGCATTTGCATTCTTGAGGATCAGTTACCAACCGGGTGAAGTCGGCAATCTTTTCTAAATGGCTCGAAATTATGCTTCGAACATGGATCACGAGGGCGCATCGGCGGCTTGGTTCGTTCCGGCTCTCAGGCGAAGCTACGCTCGTCTAGCAGCGTGGATGACGCGCGGTAATCGCGCGCCTGAGCCCAGCCGCTTGCCGGCGCCGCCGCGCTCAGAGCGGCCAGCTCGCTTTCCTGATCCACCGAGACGGCCAGCGCCGCCGCGCATTTAGGCACTGCGAATGACGAACAGTCGCACATCAACGCGTCCGTGGTCGCCAGACGAAGAGGCGGAATTGCTCTCGCTCTTTAGCGCAGGTGCCACAGCTGAAGAGGTCGGCGAGCGGCTAGGCCGCACCCGACAAGCGGTTTACGCTCGCTTGCAGCGCTTTCAAAAACAGCGGGGACGAGCGAGTAGGACGAGTGGGAGGTTATTCGCTCAGTTGCCGGAGTGATCTAGAACGGCGATCAATCTTTAAGGTCGCAAGATCACATCTGCTGCGGACATGGGGCCGCGATCTGACCGCATCGCCCGTTAATCCGCTGACTAACTCTCAGCCGGTACATCGAAGGTTCAATTGCCTTCACTGCAAAAAGGCCCATGCTATAGGCGGTCGCATTGAGGGCAACCGATGACCAGCCCGACTGATAGTGAATTGCGCGCCGCTGTGACGCCGCCATTGAGCAATGGAAGACTTCGCGCCAGCTTCCCCACCTGTCGCCAAACGATTGTGAGACGTTGAACAAGCTGATCATTACCGGACTTCAAACCGTGCTGTTCCAGCGTGCGAAGGCCTTCGACAAGCGCTAAGCCGTATAGCTTGATCAACCCGGCGGAATTCGACGACGCGATCTTTAATCGAAGCATGCGCGCGAAAGCCCGCGTTCATCCAAGCCCTTGCTTGGGTATGTCCAACCTTCATGGAGCTTTCGTTGCTCCACCACGCCGTGAATTTGTGAGCCGATGCTGGAAGCTTTCTCCTAAGTATCTCTTCCATTTCGGAGAAGGTTAGCCGAACGATTTGTCTGCGCTCGCTCAACAGCCGTTGATGCAATGGTTCGTAGATCGATTTTCGGAAGGTCATGGTCTCAGTGGCAGGCAAGGCAGAAATTCGCTCATCGTACACGGGCTCGCTTTCAAAATTCGGCGACCGCCAATCCGAGCCGGGGGCTCAGACGCCGTAGGCGCGACCAATCTGTTTCGTCATCGCGATCGCGGCTGCGGTATAGCGACCATCTGACAAATAGTGATCGTACGTCGTTAAGAAGAGAGCGCCAAGAGCGCAATCAGAATTCCCTTGCACATAGCGGACTTCTCCAGCGAGGAGACTGCCAACCGAGTGTAAAATCGAAATGGAACAGGTACTTCCAAGGGAGCCGCGGTGCGGCGATTACAACCATCTCAGCATTGACGAGAAGCCGCAATTTTCGGTTAACTCGTTTCGGACCGACCTCGCAGCTTCTGCCTTTGGCACTGCGTCGCGGCGAGGCGAACTAGTGCGCCGCAGCGACGAATTTTTCGGGGCTTGGAGACCTCGCGAGGAAGCCGACTCCAGCATGTGCGCGGCTACCTCGGCTTGCCGCGCTCTTCTGATAAGCCGCTCACGTTCGATACTAGGCGGGGTGGCTAGGGGCTTCTTTCCGGAGACGCACAGCCTCTTCCGAAAGGCGCTTGTCGAGGGGATCGATTTGTTCGAAACGACGCCGTTCCTGCATGGCGCGCTCCTTCCTTGCTGGGTGGGGCGGGAGCGCAGCCGGCGTTCTCATCACCGATAGAAGCTTGCTTCGCCGCGAGCATCCGAAGCTTTCAAAATGGGCCGGCATTTACGCGGCGACGTGGAACGATGCGATCAGGGCACGTACGTCGTTGGCCAACTCGCGATAGTGTTCGCTCGCACGCAGATACATCTCGCGATTACTTCCATCCGATCGTTTGGCGATCAACTCGCATTCAGCTGCGAGACTTTCAAAACGTTCCAGTTTGGCTTGAAAACCGATCATGTGGCGTCGCCCCGAAACTCGTTACTAAAAGGGTCGCGAAAGATATTCGCCGAATTAGGTCGAGGCGAACATCGTTATCGAATATAATTATGCCGTACCAATTTACCGGGCCGCTGCGTGCGCAGTACGTCCATGTGCATCGAGGGTTCGGATGCTGACCGCGTCACCACAGTAACAGCGAGGAATGCCTTCCGCGCGCTGCGGGAGCGCGAGCGAGTGCATTCGGTCTCTCCAAGCCATCCAGTCGCGGGCTTCTCGCCATGTTTCCGTGAGCGTCGCTGCGAGCCCGTCCCAAGCCGCTTGGAAGCCGTCCCGCGCCTGGTCGAAGGTCTCAGCAATCCCGCTGCGATGCTCGCCCGGGTCAACGCCGGGATAGAAGCCGCAGGACCAGCCCCATTGCGGTGCGGAATTGGGAACGCCCGAGCGCCGGCTGATCACACCGACCCGCACGTCGCCGAGGTAGATCAGCCACGTTTCGCGATTGGGATCATCTTTGCCGCGGCGGCGGGTGAGCGGAGGCACGCCGCCATCAAAGCGGTAACTGATGAGGCCTGCAAATTATCAATCGCTTGCGTGTTGAGAGGCTGGCGAACCACTGCCGCTCGTAGGTGTGGACAATGGCCGGCGGGCATCACTGCCGCCGGCCATCGCTTGTGCTACCTTTGGGCTTGGGGGGTGATCAGCAGCGCTGACCGCAAGCGTGCCGGGCGCCGATTAACAACTCGCTAACCAATTCGGGCGGGCTCTGGATATTTCGCGGGCAAGATCGCGGCGGTCTTGGGCCGCCGCTTGGTGGGGTGTTTGAGGGGCGAAAGGCGCATACTTTCAACTTGTCTGCTGTCGCATCGGTTTCTTACCGTCCTGCTTTTCCTAGGCCACGACGACGACTTTAAGGTCGTGAGCGGTAACCCAACTTCAACCGTTATCGCTATACGATCTGCTCTCGCGGATTGGTGACGAGTACCGCGGGGACGCATGGGCAATCGGAAACCCGTCAGCCCTACGCGGCTGGCGGGTTTTTCGTTAGGCTCGCAGCGCGAAGTCCTTGCCGCTCGGCAGAGTGATAGCCCGCGTTTCTTCTGGAAAGAAACAGTGCTGGAACGTCGCAGACAACAGCGCATCGAAATAAACGAGGTCGCCTACATCTTCGGCGACGGATCGAGCACCTGTTGCCGCGTCGTCGACATCACCGAGCACGGAGCAGCAATCGAGCTGCCCTTATCAGCCGGGCATAGTATGAGAGACCGGTTCAAGCTCATGATTGCGAAGGGTCGCGTCGAAAGAAATTGTCGCCTAATCTGGCGTTCGGGCAGCCGTATCGGCGTTGAATTTACGGATTGACCTGTAGGCGATTGCAGAACACTTGATCCTACAGCCGCGGGCGGCTGCGGGCCGCGAAAGCAGCCGCTCACCTCAATTTTCTGTCTAGCTTTCATCTCACATGCATCTTCTCGACGATCGCGTAGAGTAGCATGAAGATCGGCGGGAACACGAACAACCAAGCTCCGCGCTGCGCGCAAACTCGCGGTTCGGGTCGGTATGCTTTGCGAATGGTGTCGACGGCGGCGCGGGCCGGCGACGCCCAGCGGCCCGTTTTAGCATCCGTGACCGCAATTTTGTCGGCAGGCTTCGACCGTCGTTGGGTATCAGAGTGTGAAGAGGCGGGGCGATGACTGCACCCGTTCAAGATCGACATAGCCGTTTTCGTTCAGCCATTCGTGCGGACAATAGGCAAGCGATGCAGGATCGATCGTAAACCCGTCTCTCGCGATGGCGCGGCGCGTGCCCATGCGGCCGGCCCACTCCTTGCCGCCGTTGATCGGATCGACGCGAAGGGCGTCGTACACGGCTGTGTCGTTTGTCAAGGCAATCTCCTCAGGGGGCTGAAATGAATGGGCGCTAATGCGAGAAGATTATCGGAAGACTGATTTCAAGCAACGATCATCGTTGCTGCGGTGCGAACACTCACCACCGCATTCATCCTTGGCGGCCAGGCCGCTGGCCATCATCGGGCCGGTGTTTCGTCTGAGAATTCGACGGCCGTTGACCCGCCCTAATGCAAGAGCGATATCGCCATGGTTCGACAAAGCTTCCGGCCCACAATGCCGGCGCTGGCGCGCTCGGCGCGCCGTTGCGCTTCGACGTATTGGCTGTTGGAGTACTTAGGCCAATCGAGCGCATGCCCGTTCGAGACCATCCAATGCGCGATATCCGGGTCCGGCTCTCCGATCTTGCAAACGGCGACGGTCCGGCCGTATTGGTCGCGGTCTTTGGGCCTACAGATAACGGGGCGCGGGATCGCATAAAATAGGCCAGCCAAGGCTGCCGCTGCCTTTTGGCCGCATCGATAGAGTTCACTGTCGTCGCCGCGGCAAAGCTGATCGTGCTCCGGCGCGTCGATGCCCCACAAGCGAATGCGCGTGCCGTGGATTTCGATCGTATCGCCATCGATGACGCTCGCACGCCCGACGATATCATGCGCAGCCGTTGGGCAGGCGGCGGCTAGTGTGGCTAAAACGACGAAAAGGCCAGTAGCCATAAGACCGAGGTTAGCCGGCAATTGCGGCTCGGTGTCACGCCCATCTCAATTCTTTCGCAGAGGTATCGCGACATCTACAATCACGCCTCCACCGTCTCTAGTGAACGCCTGACATCCGACCGTCGCGTTGGGAAGAGCGACGGCAGCTTGTTCACCTGTGTCCCTGAGCGCGGCCCGATGGCATCGATGCGCCGCCGCTTCTAATTTCTCAAGGTCGGCTCCTGTGACTGCGTTTCCGGCCGTTGCTGCGAGGACGAACCAGTCGGCTGGCGGGAAGCCGCTCGCATCCCAGTTCAAGGAAACATAGGTCACGAACTTGGGGCCACAGATCAGGACCATGTCCGGCCTTTTAAAGAAGACGCTGCCGCCAGATGGCGAGAAGTGATCGAAATGCGTATTCGTCCGCTCGATGATCCGGGCCGTTATTTCCTTGCATTCGGGCGTCTCGGCTGATCGCTCGCCGGCCCAGCTGCGTGGGATCGACGCTAGCGCAACGAGTACCGTCAAAAGGAAGGGACTGGGCAGATAGCGCATAAGTTAACGGGCGCGAAGGGGTACGGCCGGGGCAATGCGTGCTCTGGCTTGATTGTAGACTTCGGAAATGCCCGGCATCGCGACGGTCACCGCTAGCCCAAACGGGACCAATTCGTCGACGTCGGCTCCGCGGTCGGGCTCTCGCTGAACGACGAACTCAATTGAAGAGGTCGCGGTCAGGGCCGGTGCTTTATCGCCGTCCCAACGTCTGGAAAAAACGGTTCCTTTGCTGGCCTGATTAGCATCTGGTTGTGCCTTCGCAGGCAGAACGCGAAAACCGCCAAGCTCGTCAGGGGCCAAAAGCGAAAGCTTGACCGATCGATACGACTGTCGTCCGGGAAGGACCGGAGTAAGCCAAGCAAGCGTTGCTCGTACGGAATGCGCGAGCGGTTGGCCGCTCATGCAGGTCGGAAGCGGAACGGTAATCGAACGTCGGGTTTCGGAGCCAAGAGTTCCTGCCGCCCAGAATGTAGCGGTCGCCAACTCTTCAGACGATCTGAACACGAGTTCGATTAGCGACTACCGACTATTTGCCCTAGCCAATATTGAAAAGGTCGAAGTTCAGGAGGTCTCTTTTCGCAGACGAAAAGATTTCACCCTACAGAAGTTCGCAGAACGATCGTTTGGTGTATTTCAGGAAGATCCTCTGGACGTGACATGGCGCTTCAGCCCGCAGGCAGCGCCCGATGGTGCTGGCGTGTTGGCATGCCCTGCTGAGTGGTCGCCCGGACGAAGCAATGTCACTGTTTGAGAGTATTGGGACGCATGGTCCGATGCGGGTGAGGGCAATGCAGGCATTTCTCGTAGAATGCCGCATTCGCCAAAGGACGGGCGGTCTGCCGGCGGCCACGAGTGAGCCCGGCGTTGGGTCTTCTATCGGCCGAAAGCTGGGAGCGCATTTTGCGGGATTGGACAGGGTGGTGCCAAGCTCGGGGTCTCGAGCTCGTTGAAGCGATCGAACGGGCGCTCGGCTTTTGGGCTTCCGTGAAGGTCGGCGTGCCGTGGAGGGCCAGTTTCCTCAGGGGCTATGAAGACCTAACCGGAACTAGGTCGACTAATGACGTGGAGATGGCGACCGGAACCGCTCCAATTTAGCCACTCTCGCGTTTGTTGATTTGGAAATGTTGATTTAGCACCTCGATTTCTGTTGGAGCGATCAATTGTTGGCTATTGCGGGGGCGGGACCGAATTGGGTGACCGGCTGGCCGGGTCAGCCAAGAGGCGGAATAGACCTGTCCATGGGAGTGCTGAGATGAGTTCGGCAACGCGCGGAAAGCGGAGAGGGAGCCGTGAGGTCAGCCTACCCTTTGTAGAGCGGCCATTCGCCGGCCGCTGGTCGGAGGAGGAGGCCGCGGCCGCCCGTCGAGCCCCGGGGTTGGTGATCGGGCCGTACGTGCCGAACGTGGATATGAGTGACCCCGCTTCGGTGCGGGCGGCTCTCGCTGACGAACCTTTTGGTCACCTGATTCCGGACGAAGCTATCGAGAAATTGTGTCGCGAGGGGCATGCGGCCGACCTTTTTGCCCGCCGATATCCGACCTGGCGGTATGGGATTGACCCGATCACATACCCTTGCTTGCTGCTGCCTCCGACCATCGAGGAGCTTGAGGCGATTGAAGATAAGGTTCATCTCGCTTCGCTTATTCGGGATCTTGATATTCGGGGCGCCTCGCCGCGTATTCGGGCATTGATACGCTCGACGGTTGAGCCCGAGTGGTCGTGCTCGGGGAGATCGTTCAAGACCACCTTGAAGTAGTCGAAGAGGACTAGCCGCTTCGCGCTACTATCAAAGACTCTGAAAATTCTTCGGGCCATCTTCTAACGCTTACCTTGACGAACCCTTCGTCGCCGGAAGGAAACTTGGCCGCGACTCATTGCTCGCTTTTCGAGAGGCCGCGAACGAAGCGGGCGGCCTCTTCCGGATCACTGAATGCTTCCCGGACATCAAACTCGTTGCTCCGTTTCTGTAAAATCGGTTCAGGACTTGCCTTTCGTTCCGTGAGGGGAGGATTGCGATCCTTCAGCTTGCGCAACAGGGCAACGAAGCCGTCGATGCCGCGTTCGGGCCGAGCCTCTCGATCGCCATCCATGAAGATCGTCCCTTTGCCTGGATAGAAATTGTAAGGGCCAACCTTGATCTGGTATTCGGAGGTTTGCTTGTGGCGGATGCGTTCGGTGCGGAGCCGTTCGAGCGCAAAGTTCATTTCTGGGCTGTTGCGATGATCCATGCTCATCTCCTGCATTGATGGTTCTCTGCGCAAAGCGCAGAACGAAGAAAAAAGGACGTCGCCTAGCTCGCCCTCGATGATAATCGGCCGCTGTTCTGCTTCGCCGGCATCTGGGCGTCCCGCGTTCTCCTCCCGCAGCACGACGAAGCTTTCTGAATGATGGTAGACTTGGCAATAAGTGCATTGATAGAGGCCGAGGGCCGGATTGAGTGGTGCGCCGGTAAAAGCGTCATGAAGGTCCTCGAGGTCGCGGGCGGGACTGGGAGACGCGGCGCCGAACTGGATTTTAGGATTTTTGCTGGAAGGGCGCGGCCGATATTTCGTCGGAGCGGGTATCGGCGACACTGGGTCGGTCGAGGGCGACGGCGGCCAGTCATGGCGTCGCGCCGGCGGATTAAGAATCCGTAGATTTTCGGACCCAGCCAGAACAGCAGCCAAACCCCACCGACAAAGAATAGAACTTCCATTCCGCCAGCTCCGTCTTCTAGCGGAGATTGTATTCATGCGGTACAGTTTGGGATAGCCAACTCCGGGCTATGGCCGGTGGCCAGTTACATGAATGATAAATGGGAAGGGTGGGCAGACGGACGAGCTGAGTACCGCCGCGCATCGATGTTTTGGGTCTCCAGTTTGACCGGGCGGAGGCCTGTCAGAGGGCGCGGAGCCCAACCTGCGAAGAGTCGAACTCCAAAGTTTGCGCACTGGCGGTGTCGTTCAGTGGAGGCAGATGTGGCTGGGCTTCGCAGCGCAATATTGAGGCGCACTAATTCGTTTTGATCCGGGGTAACATTTTGATTTATTTGAATGTTTGAGGGGTGGGCGATCTTTTGCTTCTGCAACTACAGTCGACGCAAGGATGCAAATACTGACGGGCGCGCTAGCCGGCAGATTGCGGTTGAGCAGCAGATCCGGCCGAGGATTCAACAAAGTAGATTGGGGTTCGTCGTTCGGACAATAGTCGCTCACCGCTCCTTGGTTTACGACGCCTCGGCGAGTGGTGATGGATCGGTGTTACTACGGGATTGATAGCCGCCGCGCATTCCCTGTTGTGTGATCAATTTGGATGCGATGAAGCGCTACATGTATCTACGGGGGCGAATTTGGACTTGTTTGTTAGTACCGGAACTTCGGTCCGGGACGCTGTGCTGGCCGTCGCAAGCCTACTGCGTCAGGAGTTTGTGCCGGGACTTGTCAGCCTCGCCCTGCTGATTCTCCTCATTCTCTGTATTTTGCGGTTTGCCTTCAGCATGCAAAACCGCGTGATTGCGCTGAGCCGCGTCGCCAAAGAGGTCACACGCCACAGGGACGCTGCAGAGCTGAGCGCCCACATAACAGAAGTAGACAGGAATATTGCGCGCTTTGGCACGTCTGGAGCTAAGGGGCGGGTCGCTGCAGCTTGGCGCGAATTTCGGGAAACTCTGGTTCCGCACGAAGAGGCCGGCCAGGTGATCTTACGCAACTCCGTGCGACCTTCTGCTTTCTTCAACATCGAAGACTTGGGGTTTTCAGCAGGCTTCTGGCGTTACGTTCCAAGTCTGTTCGTATCCGTAGGACTGCTGCTGACCTTCTTGGGCCTCGTCTCCGCCCTCGAATCAATCGTTCCCCCCAAGGGCGAGGTCATCGGTAGCGACCAGCTCAGCACCCTGCTTTCCGTTGCATCGGCGAAGTTCATCATGTCCCTGACGGGACTACTTTGTTCGATCCTGTTCACGCTGGTGCTGCGCTTCGGGACCGCTCGGGTTGAGGCGGCATCGCACCACCTTGCAAACGAAATCGAAGGCCGTCTCTCGTTTATCAGCTTGGAATATCTGGCAATCGAGCAGTTGTCGGCCGTGCGCGAGCAGCGTGAGCATTTCCGCCGGATTGGTATGGAGCTGGTTGCCGAGCTCGGTCGCCCGCTCCGTGAGGACATTCCTCGCGCCATTTCGAGCGGCATCGAAGCTGCCATGGCGCCACTGCTTGCACAGGTGGGCAAGGCAGGGACCGATGGGGTCGGAGCGCTAGTACAAGATCTTTCTTCCCGCTTCACAAGTGACGTTAGCCAGGCTCTCAGCGCGGCGAGTGACCGCCTCTCGGAGGCCGGCGCCCGCATCGCCCAACTTTCAGAGCGGATGGACAGCAGCTCGGCCCGCGTAGGGCACGAGCTTGATGGCGCGGTGTCGCGAATTGCGGCGTCGATGGAAGCCGTCCAGAATACCTTGATCCAAGCGGCGGAAGGTACGGGTAGCGTGTTCAGCGACGGGGCCGAGAAGCTGTTGAGCGTAATGAACCGCACACTCGAAAGCATTCAGGCCAACACGTCGGCCGGGGCAGCGGCGCTGAGCTCGGCCGCAGCAGACCTCAAGCAGGCGGGAGAAGCATTCCGCCAGCAAATGGATGAGGCCGCCCGGGATAGCGGCGATGTGGCCCGCGCGAGCATCGAAGCAACTGGGATCCGGATCGCCAGATTGACAGACGAACTGACCTCAAAGGCCAGTCAGGAGCTGATGTCTCCGCTTGGTGAGATTGCGACTCAGATGCAAGAGGTCGCTAGCCAAGTTGCCGGAGCGAGCGCCGATCTCCGGGTATTGTCAGATGGGGTTCGATCCGGCGCCGACGCGACGGTCGAGGCAGCCGGAGCATTTCGGTCAGCATCCCGAGATTTGGTCGACGCTTCATCACCTGTGCGGGGCACAGCGGAGCGGATGGAGGGCTCCCTACGCCAGTTGGCGGATATAACGCGGGATGTGGCAGGCACCATAACAAAATCCGCAGAAGCAACGGCCAGGAGCGCCGCCGACGCGCTTGCGGCAGCCCAGGCTGTGCTAGCGAGCAAGGCAAAGGCAATCGAGGCGACCCTGGACGGCGTCTCTGCCTTGCTCGATCGCCTTAAAGGGCAAGGCGATCGCATCGACGACATTGATGTGAAGCTCGGCAAGGCGTTCGATGCATATACAAGGCAGGTCGCGGGTGCGGTGGACGGCATGCGGCATCACGTCCAGGAGTTGCAGGAGAGCCTAGCTCCAGCGTTGGATACGCTGCAGACCATCGTCGATCAGGCCGAGCAATTTGCTCCGCAGTCCGTGAGGTAGCTAGATGCGCGGGGCATTCCGGCGGCACCAGCGGGAGGAGGAAGAGGAATCCGCCTTCGTGTCGATGACCGACATGACGGTGAGCTTTCTATTTGTCGTCATGATCCTGTTGGCTTTTTTCGCAAGCCGCTTCAATCCGAAGGAAAGCGTACCCAAATCGCAGTATGATCATGTTGTCCGGGAACGAGACCAATTGTCTGCTGCACTAACGGCGTCAAATACAAAAATCGCCTCACTCGAGGCGGAGATAAAGCGCCTGCTCGCGAAGCTTCAGGAGAAGAACCCTCTCGAAGAATACCTAACAAAAACGGCCAACGAGCGCCGCCAAATCTTGCAGCGATTGCGTGATCAGCTCAAGATCGACTTTCCCGATCTCCAGGTTGTTATCAGCGAAGAGAATGATGCTCTTCGCTTCCAAGGCGACGGATTATTCCAGAGCTCGCAGAGTATTCTGCGCCCGGAGCGAAGAGCGATTGTTGGGTCTATTGCCGACAGGTTAGAGGCGATCCTGCCCTGCTACACGCTCGGTAGCAAGTCGAGGTGGGCGAATGGTTGCAATAATGGGGCCGCAATTATCGAGGCGGTGCAGATCGAAGGGCATACGGACGCGACGGGTGATGACATCAGCAACCTTCGTCTTTCGACGGACAGGGCCAACTCCACCTTCGTTGCTATGACGGCGCGGGAGCCGGGGCTGGTCGCGCACTTGAACTTCAGGGGGCAGCCCGTTCTCTCGGTAGCAGGTTACGGAAAGATGCGGCCGGTTGCCGGCAACGATACGTCTGGGGGACGGGCCACGAACCGTCGCATCGATTTGCGTATCATCATGTATACGCCCAGTCGTTCGGAAGAGATCGATAATATCCGGAAGGCTTTGCGCTCTGGCCTGATCATCGAAGCGCGATGAGTCTTTTCGCAAAGCTGAACCAGTCCATCCTTTATCAGCCGGCCAGCCTTCCTGCTCCGACCAGGCTGGCGGCCGCAGCGCGCCGCATCTTGTCGCATTGGCCCGATGTAGTTGCCGATCCTCCGGAGCGTGATCGCGATCGCCTGGTCACTGAGATGTCCCGCAGACTCCAGGCTGGAGATTGGAAAGGCGTTCGCATGTCGTTTGTGACTTCGGCCGCACGCGCTCTGTTCGATGCAGAGCGGCGATCTCGTCCCGCTCTCGAGCCATTGCGACGCTTTTACTATTCGGAGCTGGAGGCAAGCGACAGTCGGTCATTTCTTGCAGCAATGATGTCAGTCTATCTCGGAAGCTACGAACCGGGCGCGACACATACGGTCGCTTTGGCACGGTCGCTCGCCAAGGTTCGGCAGCGGTTGGATGCGCGATCGCGGTTGTTGGTCGATGAAGTCCCCGAGGTTCTTGATCCGAAAAAGGGAGCAGAAGCCCTCGGCTCTCTAATGGTCCAGATGGATGATCCGTGGCAAGGCCTGCGAGACCTGCACCTTCTCAGCCCGCATGCACCTGGAATCATGGATTTCGCGCACCGTGCCTTCGTCGACCGTGTCGCTCCTAAGCTCAACCAACCGACCGAGATTGAGAGATTGCTGCGCTGGTTGAAGCCCGATGGACGCGAACCGCGGGCTTCAGGCGCAGGCGAGGCGATCGAGGCGCTCCTTATGCCGTGGCGGGATCGAGACCCGTCTTCGCAAATGCAGCACGATCTCATCACAAGGATTGTTGGCTATTATGGTGATCCCCGCGTGAGGGGGCGTGCAGGCGTTTGGTCCTCAGTATCCGAAGAACTCCTTGCCATCCTCCTTCGTTGGCTGACCGGCGCGAATATCAGGTTCTTCCTCGAGATTGTGTCGGCGGTCGAGGACAGTCACATGTGGGCTCCCCGCGAGAAATTCTGGCTTAGCTTGTACAACCAGAGGCGGATCGATGCTGCGTGGGTGGCGTTCAGCGACGCCGGCGCCGCCCTGGCGCGAAGAAGGGCTGGCACCCGAGCGATACCATTTGGCCGCCAAATTGCGGGCGGCAGTCGCTCAGGCACGTGCCTTCTCATCCTCAAGATCGGGGCAAAGATCGTCGTCGAGGGATCGAGCAACTACAAGATCCATATCTTCGACGAGAGAAACTCTCGAGCTCCCAAACTCTATCAAAATTCCTACGACTGCGACGCGATTCGCAGGATATCCGGCGCCCAGGCCAAGATGCATCTCGGCTATTGGGAGGGATGGGTGCTCGAGAGGATCTAGACCCCTATGGATTTCCATTATTCCTATACAGACGCTCTGATCAGCCTGAAGGTGCCGCGCAGCAAAAGCGGGTTCTTGGGTCGCTTGATGTCGAACCAAGCAAAGGACCTCACTAAGCTCTCCCTAGCAGACTCGGAACTACTCTGTGCGATCGGAGACCTAAGAGGCGCGAGTGAAGACGTCCCGGAGGCCCTGACCATCTTGGCTGATGAGATACGGCTGTCGCATCGGCTTGCCGCGCGATTGGACAGCGAAACGGCGCGCGTCCTTGGATTGCCGCCAGTTGTCGACTTGACGTTCCGCACGGACGCGGAAGGGGTCTTGGGCTCCAAATCATTCAAGCTTCGGCATGAGTGGGTCAAGAATGGGCAACGGCAATACCCCCGTCGCACTGGTGCGATTCTTGAAACTGCGGACGGTCCACGTCGTTTGCCGGAATTCTTATTGGATGCTGTCGAGATTGCGGAACGGCTGAGGCCGGAATCAGATGACGCGGAGCAATGGGAAGCTCTTGCCAAGTTCAGGCGGGCGCTTGAGCCCGGCGTGCATATGCATTTGAGGAATGCGGCCGCGCGCATCTCAATGACTGATTTCCTCTCCGGCCTTGAGGTTCGTCTGGCAGACAGGTTTTCGCTCTCTCCCAACACGCAGGGGACAGACTTCGAGGTGGTGCCATTTTCTGCCGAGCGGCTTTCCAGCCAAGGGCTGACGGCGGAGGATGGTATCGTCCGAGAGAGTCACGGGGAGCTGGAAGGCGCAGGTCTGAAGGTCTTTCAACAACGTGTGCGGGAGCGGGGTGCCTTGTCTGCCTACCGCATCGGCCCGGGCAACTACGTGGTGGTGGACCGCGCAGCGCTGCCAGCCTTAGAGGTCATGGCTTCCATGCAGCATGCTCCAACCGAGGAACGTGCCGCGTTCATCCGGAACCCGCGACCGAAGATCAGCCAGGCCGTTGAAGACGCGCTACGCCATCGAGGCCAATTGGCTGGATTGGATCAGGTCGGCGTGGAGGATGCGGTTGAGAGGATCGCCGGCCCCATGTTGGTTGAGACACAAGAGTTTTCGGATCGTGTAATTGGCGTGAGAACTTATCAGAAGCAGGAGGTGGGTCCCGCAAGCGACAGTTCAACAACCTGGCTGCCGGAGGATTTTGGCCGACGCTTTGCCGAGCTGTTGTTGGGCCAATCACCTCAAGAGCTACAGTCCCTCCGAGATCGGGTGTCGGCCGCTATTGAATCCGGGGAACCCTCCATCGTGGTCGAGGACTTGGAAATTCCCGCTCGGTCCGAAACTCTCAAAACCATCGATCTCAGGATCGCTGCCGATGAAGCGGTTCCGGAAGACGGCCATAAGCCGGATGAGCTCACGCGCCCCATCGTCCTTGAAACCGTGACCAATGAAGCAGAGCTCCGTTGGATAGCGAGTTTGAAGCCGCGAGATGGAGCTGCATCAACCGAGCGTCCCGACACCATCCGGACTATGCTCAAGCATCATCAAACAGAGAGTCAAGACTGGCAGATTGCGGCTTGGATGGCTGGATTGCCGGGAGTCCTCAATGCGGACGAGCAAGGACTAGGCAAGACCCTGCAGACGATAGCTTTCCTCGTGTGGCTGCAGGCACAAATGGGCCGGAGGAGTGATGAAAGTGGTCCTCTGCTTGTCGTTGCACCAACCTCACTGCTGGTGAATTGGGAAGAAGAGGTCGCCCGACATCTGAAAGAGCCCGGGCTAGGTCATTTGATCAGGTTGTATGGGGCCGCGACGAGCACCAGGAAGCTGTCCGGCAGACAAGGGCGCGACATTGATGGCGGCGAGGCAAAACTTGATCTTGAGTTCCTGCATGAAGCCGTTCGGGAGAAGCGCGCGCACCGCTTCTGGGTCCTGACGACCTACACCACACTCGTGAACTACCAGCACTCCCTCGCCAGGGTGCCGTTTGCGGCCGCAGTGTTCGATGAAGTTCAAGCTCTCAAAAACCCCTTCAGCATGCGCGCGGAGGCGGCCAGGAGCGTAAGGGCGGATTTTCGTATTGGTTTGACAGGAACGCCGATCGAGAACAGCGCCACGGATCTGTGGGCCATCATGGATCAGATCGCGCCGGGCAGTCTGGATTCGCTAGAGGCGTTCAAACGTTGCTATGGCACGCCGACCACGGAGAATATGGCGGACTTGCACCGGATGGTCTTTAAGCCACGCGGTTCTGTTCCCGCACTTGCCATCCGCAGACTCAAATCGGTAGTCGTGAGCGACCTCCCCGAAAAATCTCGGCGCATACATCCCAGACGGATGCCGCAGCACCAGTCACTGGCGTATGAGGATGCAAAGCTAAAGCTGGCGCAACGCGGTGCCGGCGCAGCTTTAAAGATGCTTCATCACATCCGCACCGTCTCGGTACATCCGCTGATCGAAGAGGTGCTGCCGGACGCCGATTTCATCTCCGCGTCCGCTCGGCTCCAGGCTGCTTTCGAGGTGCTAAGGACGATCGCAAACAAAGGAGAACGCGCGCTTGTATTCATCGAGCACCGCAGGATGCAATATCGCTTCATCGAGCTGGCGAAGGCGGAGTTTGGCCTCGCGCGGATCGAGCTGATCAATGGCGATACGCCGATCAATAAACGACAGGAGATCGTCAATCGGTTCCAACAGCAGCAAAACACCCGGGGATTCGATCTGCTTGTTCTTGGGCCCAAGGCAGCCGGGACCGGGCTAACGTTGACCGCGGCTACCCATGTTCTCCACCTGTCCCGCTGGTGGAATCCAGCCGTTGAAGAGCAATGTAACGACCGGGTTCACCGCATAGGCCAAACTAAACCGGTCACGGTGCACATTCCTATGGCTGTGCACCCGGCGTACCGTGAACATTCTTTCGATTGCCTGCTGCACAGCCTCATGCAGCGGAAGCGGAAGATGGCTGAGTCCGCACTGTGGCCTATGGGCGATACGGATGGCGATGCCGCCGAGCTTCAGCGAATGGTAGCCGAAGGAGCCACTTCGAGCGCCAAGTCCGATGAACCCGTGAAAGGCGCTATGGAGGCAATGTTCGCACGCGATGGATTAGCGATGCCGGCCTGGAAGCCGGACGGCTCCCTTGAGCTGTAGCGGCTCAATGGGAAGCTCCTTGTGAGGGATTGGCTTCTTTTTCCTGCTATCCTACCCTAGGATTTCATACGAAGATCTAGACTGACTATGCATAGCCGCCTGTTCAAGTGGCAAAACAATGGACCGCATTACGTTCTTTAAAAAGGTCTGCCGACGATAGTCGCTTGTCGAGGTTAACTTTCTCGTTCGACGCACTTGTTGCTCTTTCGAAGGCCGGCCGCTTAGGCGACAGAACGCCCGACAGCAATACCTGCGCAGTCCGTACAGGAGTGAGATGTCGTCGTTCAGCAAATTCGTGTCGAAGGTGCGGGAGCGGATCCTCTTCTGGGCCGCAGTCGGCACTAGTTTGGGTGTGAGCGCAGAATTCGTCTGGAGCCTTTCGCAATTCGATCCCGCTGAAGGATTATCGTACTCACGGCGACGCGCGCTTGTGGTCGCTGGCATAGCATTCGCAACAGCCGCCGTTTGGGAAGCTTGGGGAGTCTTCGCAATTCAGAATCGGTCGCGTGTCGTCAATGTGTTTCATTGGTCGGCTCTGCTCACGTGGATCCGCGGGAGTAAACCCGTAACCGGGGCAGTCCCTGGAATCGCAATTAGCCTCTATGCAGCTGTCACCCTCCTGAAACTGAAGGACCGACCGGACCGAATTGGCGAGATCGCCCGTTTCGTGAACGATAAGGTCTTCACATTCCAATTTTTGGGCGTCAGGCTCGAGGCCGTGGATATCTTTCGTCTCGAGCTTGTAGGATTCATTACAGCACTCCTGGTCCTTGTGGTCGCAAGGGCGTGTGCGCCCAAGTCTTTTGTGGCCAACTACCCTGATGCGCGGGCGGCGCTTGCTGCAACGATCCGTAAAGCAGGGGACACGATCCCCTGGCGAGACCTCTACCTGACACTCGAAGATTTTAGGCTGGAGACTGCCAAAACCGTCGAATGGAAAGAATACGATTGGTCATTCGTCGACGACAAGTTGACGGAGATGCGAAAGCAAATGGCGGTGAAGGATCCTGGCACAATGGAAACAGCTGCATCTCTAGTCGAGAAAATGCCGCCCGCGTATACGCAGCTGAAAGAGCTGACTGATGTCCTATTCGAAAACACGCGACCCGTTTTGCGGCTTGTGCTTGTCGGAGGACTCCTTGCAGCCTTCGTTCTTTCGCTCCTGCCTATTCTTGTCAGGCTTGTTGTTGTGTTGTTTCCATTTTTCGAGAAGGGACCCAGCTCATGGTGGATGTAAGTTTCCCGAAAGGAACGCGAGACGAAGACTGGTTGATCTTCTCCGGGAAAGTCAAAGTCGACCTAAGTCAAGGACAAGAGGTCGACGTTGTACCGAAGGAAGATGAGACCATCCAGATTCGAATGAGAAGGGAAGATGTCTACGAGACAATCGATAGTGAGGGCACGGAATACGTGTTCATTCGACGTGGGAGCCAATACATCTCATTCAACGTCCTTCCTGGCTCTAAATTTCCTCAGCGACCAATCTTGCCAAATCGAAGCAGCGGAAGTTGTCCTCAGGGATCCCAATGTGTCGGCGGAGTTGAGTTCTGCTGCGGGTCAAACGTTGCGCAACAAAACTGTTATGGTCGATGGCGCTGCCGGGCATTCTCCGGGACGCCCTAACGAGTAGCATCTTACGAACTTTTGCTCGCAGGTCTCTAGGCGGCGGTATGTGACGGATTACCGTAGGCGCGCGCCATTCGACGCGCGAGCATGCTGTTTGTTCGAGATGCGAACATTCGAAGCAGAATGCATTTCTTTAGGGGTGGAGAAGCCGACTCCCATGACGGCGAGCGGGAAAATCACGATTGTTCCGACCAACTGACTGCCGGGTATCGAAATGCGGGAAAGAAGACAAGGAAGGACCCAGCCAGACCATGTGCGCGATGCGGCACCCAGAGGCTTGCAGCGACCAGGGTGCAAATCACTCCGGCTGCGATCAGAGGCTCTCGACGCACCGAGCTCCTGCACGAGTACACGCAACTCCGGCATCTTCTCCAGGGTCTCTGCGGGTGGCGCGCCGATCGCTGCTTCGTGAGCGGCGAGGTATAGCCCGGCTGACAGGCAGGCGGGGATCAATCCGCCACACAGAATTGGCAGCAACCTGCGTTAAAGCGCGGCGCCCGCGGAACGCTGCTTTCGCGCAATAGTTGCGCCATGAACGACAGCGCCAAGCAGGCGCAGAAAGGCAGAAAAGGATTGCCAGCGAGAGTGCAAGTTGCCAGAGATTGCCAATCGGGCCTTCGTGGCGGAAAAGCGAGAAATAGCCCGGCTGCGATCGCTGACGAGCAGTGGCATTCAGGCCGAAATTGCTCGGCATCGGGGGTGTCACTGTCTTCCTTGCAGGTCGGGAATGGTGCGAAGCCGCAACTGGATTTCGAGCTTTGATCCGTAATAGATTCACGGCCGCCGCAAACCCGCTGCCAGGCGTGGGAGGGGCAGGGTACCAAGGTATAAAGATATCAGCAAACGTCTTGGTTGTGATTGCCGCCCTATTGCTTGTAGAAAGATTGCAAGAGCTTGAATCGAAGCTGGCCAGCGCTGGGAAGTTGCGAGGAACGGCTTTGTGCCGGAAAGGCCGGGGCAGAAAGCATGGGGCATCTATTGGCTTCTGAAAATCGATGGCTGCGCCCCAGTGGTCGTCCCGACAACGATCGGTTCGGGGCGCTGGCGAGAATGTGCGCCGCAAAACCCTTTGCACCGAGGCAGCGCGTCGACGATCCGAACATCAACCCATTGCCAAGCGGGACCAGTACCGTGCCAAGAGTCTGAAAGAGTCCCGGGGGGAGGCTCAGTGGTGGAAGCAGTTACAAAAGTACCTGACTACGTCCGCGGGCTAGACGTAGCAGAGCTAGTAATTCGTCGAAAATTGGCTTTGGCCGACGCGACGCCGTTCCTTGCTCACGTCGAACTCAGTGAAACAGATCGCGCACGATTTGCCTCCTGCTTTGCGGCGTTTGTGCGTGGAGAGGCCGAGAGAATACCCGAAGCGTTTCGCAGATGGTCGCTGACCTCCGCTTGGAACCTCGCTTCGGTTCTATCGCACGGCTATGGAGAGGATGGCCACGCAGTCTATGCGGTTCTCGAAAAGACGTTCAGCGTTAGTCTCTCTGGCAATGTGCGGAACCGGATAAACCAAGCGTTTCGATCTGTCTGCCGTAAACATGGGCTGTGTTTCGACGGTTCTGGGTTGGTGCGGGACTACCTCGCGCAAGCGGGCATCGCTAACTCGCAACTTCATCATGTTGCAAAGGCGTTCATGTTCGCCGAGCGAGCCTTCGGCTCGCCGCCTTATGACAACACTGCTGCGCTCAACAGCTGGGAGGATGACGCGGCACATTTTCTCCCCGTCGGAGTGAATATTCCCCGCATGGTGCTCGAGGTCGATCAAAGCGCGCACTATGCCTTCCTGTTCACGAGGTATCGCCAGAACGAAGCGCCCCGGAACGAGTTCGAAGCTCGGTTCTTCAAGGAAATCGAAAGCGCACAAAGTGCGATCTCTGGCGGGCGACAACATTCTTACGCTGTTCCCAGGCCATCGCTGATTTGGAGCCGAGACGGCTTGGCTCTCGCGCTGCCCAAGGTCGAGGGTCGGCTCTCGATCTCGACTGGTGGCGACACACGCAAGCTACGTGGGGGGCAAAACTGGTCCTTGCCGACGCCCTGGCCCAGTTACATCGACTGGAGCTTCGGCGATCACGTGGAACGGCTGCCGGTATTTACGAGCGAGCGGCACATCCTGGCTTTCGATAGTGAGCTTGGCCGACTCGCCGGCCAGGTCGACGCCGGTCGGGAGACGGCGTTCGTTGCTGATGCCCGCGAGGTGGTGCTCGTTGCCAAGTCTCCGTTCTCGGTCGACGGCGAGCCGGCATTCGAGGTCGGCCTGCACGGCTACGCAAGTCACTGCCAACTTGGGCCGAGAGGCGCAGCGATCGCAATCGCGTCGCGAGCAGTCCGAGTCACTGCAAAACCGAAACCGAGAATCTGGATTCAGAACGGCGCGGTCGCAAAAGGACCCAAAGGCTTTCTTCTCGCCCGAGACGCGTCGCTCGGCATTGAATTCGGGGAGCTGGAGGATGGGGCATTCGACCTTGCGCTGGACATCGACGGGAGCGAACAGGTCTCGCAACTGACGGCTTCGCCCGAGAGCCGCTCAGCGATTCATGAACTGTCTTCCCTTTCAGTTCCCGGCAGCGGCCTCTTAGCGGTGAAGGCCGAATTGAGGCTGCGAGGCAGTAGCCGCGCCCTGGTTCGGTACAAGGCGTGGCTGTGGCCTGGCTTGCGAGAGCTGAAAGACGGGTTGATCTTTGACAGCAATGGCCGGCCGACAAACTATTCGGCAGAAAACAGCCGCCACATCCTTGCCGACGACGCTGGTCGCCTCTGTCTCGATGCTGATGCGGCCTATGATTCGGCGACCTTGGCCTTCCTCGTCGGTCACGAGCGGGTCGAGTTCGAAGTTCCCCGGCCCGGTCTGACGCTCACTTTCACCGACGGGGAGGGGCGTTCGCTTCCAATCAGAATTGGAGAATCTCTTGTCATCCAGGATGAGGATAAAGGGGGGCGCTCGCGATACGTTGCCCCGACCGCAACGCAAAGCTCAATGTAAGGGGCCGATTGGAACCCAGCGCATTCAAGCGCTCGGCCACGCGTATCCTCTCTATGGCCGATCTCAGCAGTCCCTCCGCCAGAGACGATATCACGGTTGAGAAACCCTCGGTCGGATCAGTTCCAATTGTCCTTGCCCGGATTGTGCCTGCCGCAGCCCCGACCGCATTCGTGATTGAACGAAAGCGCGATAGCCTATCGCTGCGCCTTGAGCTGCCGATCGATATCAACGCGATTCGCTTATCCCTTGAAAGCGAAACAGGTGGTCGCAGCGAATACGATTTCGCGCTCGGACATCGGCCCGTTCCTTGTCCAGCTCCGAGCTGGCTGCATGCAACACTCGATTTTGAAAATACGAGGCGGACCTTCGTCACAATCAATCGCAACGAGTTCAGCGGCGATGTTTCTTTGGCACATCTAGGGGTGCGTCCAACAGGCACCGCTTCTTTTCGCCCGCTCCGAAATGCGCGAGGCGACAGTTACGCGCTCATTCTGGCGCCCCGAGGCGGGTCGGAGCCAGTAGATTTTCGTGCGCTCGACGTAGTTGCGCTCGCATCGGCATTACGGGGCTGCGTCGTTGAGGAGGCACCGCAACGTTTTGTTACGCTTAATTCTTGGATGGCCCTGTGCTTCTCTCAGGAGAGCTGGGACCAAGCCGGCCAGTTCCTGTTGCAGCGATGGACGGCTCTTGGAAAGTTCGTGGCGGAAACGGCCGACGGTCGCGGCCTACTCCTGGCATCCGCTCATTTGCCGCGGCAGGTCGGAGTTGCAAAGAGTTGGGTTCCCCTTACCCATCCATTGCAAATTCTTCCTTCCCTGTACGCATCTCCAGCAACGAGTTTCCGCTCCTTGGCCGAAGAAAATGTGGCAGAGGGGGCCGAGCTACTGGCATTGCTTGCAGAAACAGCTGGAAAATCAATTCCTGAGATACATCAGGCGATTGGGCTTTCTCCTGCGTTTCTTATGGCCTTCGCCAACTTCGATGACGCGCATAGAAGAAATACACCTCTACGGAGGTTCAGTTTCGATCGCTATCGGCAACTATTTCAGACATTCGACACCAACGCGGGGGCCCGGTGGTTTTGGCAGCCCGGGAGCGAGCTGTTGGGACCGGCCCATTACGGGGCAGCGCTCGGAAGGCTGATCGATCGCTTTTACGATGCTGGCCTCGAAGAAGAAGGGTCGAACGAGGTGCGTATCCGCACGGCGAATTCACTTGCCCATGCGGCTTCGAGAATTCAGGAGAACACGTTGCCGCCGCCGCTCGGAATCGAATTGACGCATGGCATCTTTGAGTTTGCACCATCATTCATATCCGGATTCGCTCACGCCTCTAGGCATGACTCCGTACTGGAGTATCTGAACCGGTTGGCGACCAGGCTTGAGCGACCATACCGCTCGGTCGTTAGCGACGCCTCTTTCCTGATACGGCTCGCTCCTGAACTGCTGGCGTTCTATTTGATCCTATGGGAGCTCTCGTCCGAAAGGTTGTCGAAATGAAGGAACTGAACCCGGTCGTCTTTCGCGATCAGCTTCGCGCCACACTCGCGCGGTTCATTTCGACAGCGGCACCCGTTTCCCAGATCCGTGCACCGCGGCTCGCGCGTCAAATGAGCGAAGCACTGAATTCTCCCAGCGTATCGCTCGTCAAAGGCCCCTTCGTCGAGAGTCTGCCAGACTTTGAAAAGGGGGCCTCACTCTACGACTTGGTACAGTCTGGAAAACTGAATCGCAGATGGGCGATCCTTTCCGAGACGCCGGAAAGCGATAAGATATTCCGAAGGCAGCTTCATAAGCATCAGTCGGAGGCTTTGGGGCGGTCCGGTGAGAACTATCTCGTGGCGACCGGAACTGGGTCAGGTAAGACAGAGGCGTTCCTCTTCCCGCTCATTAACGACCTCTTGAATGAGGATGATCTTTCTAAGCCGGGCGTTCGCGCAATCCTGATCTATCCGCTTTCCTGATGGCGAGCGGGCGGTCATCGTATCGAACCGACAACCCCACCCAGCCTTAGGTTCTGACGTAGTCCCGGGGAGCCTGACCGCATCCGAATGGATTGACCTGGGGCGCATAGTTTCAGAACTCCGGGTGAAGGATGAGACCGAGGGCGATCGGCTCGTGGAAGCCTGGAACCTCCTCGTCGCGGAGTTAGGACTATCGCGGCTCGCTTTGCCAGCGGCTGGGGATTTGGGCGATGGTCTTGTCACGCTGCTCGGGAGAAATCAGCAGGTGCGGGCTGCCGCGAGACTTCTCGAAGATAAGGGCTCAGTTCCTTTCGAAGAGCTCTCAAGGTTGCTGTTCCCTGAACAAAGTATTGCCGATCAACATGCGGCCTGTGCGTCCCTTATATCGGTCGGCGTCCTAGCAAAGCCATCAACGCCCGGCGCATTCCCTCTACTTCCTGCGCGGTACCACCTCGCCGCATCCGGAGTAGAGGGCGTGTGCCTGCGTCTCGATGCCAATGACCCGGAGCACTGGACCGGTATGGCATTCGGGAAATCGGTGAAATCCGAGGACGGTGTCCCGTGGTATCCGCTTCTAGTCTGTAGGAACTGTGGTGAGCCATATGTCGAAGCTTGGGATAACGGAGTTCGGCTAAATGCCAAACCCGAAGCCAATGCGAAGCGTCTCGTGTTGCGCTTGAATGGGATCTCCGAAGACCAAGCGTCCGAGTATGACGATGAGGAGACCTCTGAGGATGAGCAGGGCGATGTCGAGTATTTCGATCCCAGCACTGGCGCGCTTGCCGACGGGCGTGGTCCCGGAATAATCGGTCTTCTAAGAGCTGAAATGCAGGATGACGAAGACGAGGGTCGGACGTACGTCAAACGCTGCTCATCTTGCCGAAGCCCCGCCGGCCGATACCCCGAACCTATCAGCTCTGTTCACCCGGGGGACGATGCGTTGGCTGCTGTCGCGGCCCAGGAACTTCTCGAGAGTTTACCCAAGCCGCACGACCGCGCACAGGACGCGCCTATGGGCGGACGAAACCTGCTTGTCTTTTCCGACAGCAGGCAAGATGCAGCGTTCTTCGCTCCGTTTTTCGAGCGGACATCTCGTGACCAGGCTCTACGGGCCGCGATATTCCGCGTGCTGAGGAAGGAAGGCGAAGCGATCAACCTGGAGGACCTGACGCAGTCTGTTTATCGCGAGCTGCGTCGCGACGGCTTGAAGCTCTATGATCGCTTCGCGCGTGATCCGATGGGCAACACCCAGACCAAGGGTAAGCGGCGTGTCTCCCGCACCTTGTTGCTGTTGAGCAGACCGGCAATATGCGTTCCGTCTTGAAGAGGACGGTTTGCATAT
>NZ_LBKA01000205.1:0-41120 GCF_028128955.1 Bradyrhizobium sp. CCBAU 11386 | reverse complement strand
AGCCAACGTCAGATCCTCAGGAACGGTTAGGCGGTAGGCGAGGTCGCGAACACCGCCTTTGACGAGCATACGCTTGCCGCTGCCCAGCGACAGCTTCCTTGTCGAGTCTCTTAAGCCACGGGTGCTTATGTCGATCGGCGAAGAAGAACAGGCGCTTGACCTTCACGCCGGCGCAATCCTTCAATAGTTTTTGCAAACGAACAGGGCGCAGATTGCCGAGGCCGCCAAACAGGGCGTCGACCTGCTCCTTCGATCAAAACCTTCTCCCCACGTGGGCAGAGCCCTTGAACTGAAGCACCTGCGCTCTGTCGTGGCCGCGGCCGATTGTGGCAGCCTCCGTCAAGCGGCGGAATTGCTGAGGTCCCAACAATCCTGCCTCAGCCGTAGAATTAACGAGATTGAACACCACTTGGGAATTGCGATCTTCGAGCGCTTCAGCGGCGGTGTGCGCCCAACACAGGCAGGCCGCAGTGTTCTTCGCCTGGCAAGGACAATTCTAGAGGAGTTCGATACTCTGATAGCGACTGCAGAGCAGTTCGGAACGGTGAACCGGTCGGCTCAGCGCCGGATTTTGCACGTCGCTTTCGGTTGGCAATCTTCAAGCGTCCTTGCTGGATTTCAAGCAAGATCGAGCTGGCGGCGGTTGAACGATCACGAACACGCTCGGCAACGGCACTTTACAACGGCGCTCTCGATATCCTAATCGTCACTGGGAGCCGACCACTACTCGACATTAACGCGTTGCCACTGTTGAGCGAGCGCGTTCTGGCCGTCTTACCGCATGATCATTTCGCGGCGCGGGACACTGTCTACTGGACTGATCTGCGGGACGAGACGATGTTGCTGCGTCATTACGATCCGGGAAAAGATTTTTTCTAATCTCCAAGCTCGTATCGCCTGAAAACCGTCCTAAATTCGAGCACCACGACGTCAGCCGCGACATCATCAAGAGCCTAATCAGCATGAATACAGGAATCAGCTTGGTGCTCGAATCCGACATTAACTATGGGGGCCTCGTCTACCGCGAGCTGCGCGACGGCGGCGGTCCGAGCCGCTTCGACTTTTCGGCTTATTGGCGGCCCGACAATGATAACCCAGCGTTGGCCGCCTTCTTGAAGCTGCTCTCCGAGCGCTACCCCTCGCCTCCCCTCGGGCGTTGACGCTCCCGTCGGGCCTTCCTAAAGCTCCTGTCCGCCGCCATGAACCGCGCCAGCATGGGCGCGATTAGTTTTGCCGGATCCTGGGGCCGCTGCCCCGTTTCCTGAGCCAGGATTTCGGCGTAGGCGACAAGGTCCCGGTGGACGCTCGCGGGCAATTCGTGCGTCACCTTGGTCGGCTTATCGTCCTCGATCGCTCCGAGCTTCAGCTTGGCCATTGTCCTCACCCTCTGTACGGTTCGAGCACCAGATCGCGGTTGACGATGACCCTCACCGGAAATCCCGGGCGGATCGTCAAGGTCGGCTGGATGTTGAGATTGCGGCGGACCAGCTGCTGGCCAGTTTGATTCGCGGAATCCCCCGCCCCGCGCCGGAGCGCAGCAATGAGGTCGCTATTCGTGCTACCCGTATCCGCTCCGGAATTCACCTCGGTGCCGACGGCGAGCAGGGTTGAAAGCGCGGCGGCGCCCAAGAGCTCTTTCCAGTGATTGTCGACCTCGTCTTCGAGGCCTGAGTACCCCGCGGCGTCCGCCCCGGGCTGGCGCTCCAGCACGATCGAACGCCCATTCGGCATGATGAGCCGGGTCCAAACCAGCAGCACGCGCGACTGGCCAAAGGCGACCTGGCTGTCGTACGTGCCGATGAGTCTTGCTCCCTGGGGGATAAGGCGGGCTCGGCCGGTAGGGGAATCGTAGACGGCTTCTGTTACTTGCGCCGTGATTTGCCCTGGCAGATCGGACCGAATACCCGTGATGAGAGCAGCCGGAATAACGGTCCCGGCTTGCACCACGAATGGAGAAGCTGGCCTCGTCAGTCGATCTGGGCTGGCGGTGCGGCGATCGACGGATGCACTGACGAAAGCAAGTTTCCGGTCCTGTCCATTCTGCGCGAACGCTTCATCGGATGATGTCGCGGCATTCGAAGGAGTTTCATTGGGCGCCGTCACAGCGGCCGACGGACGGACGTTGGTGCTGGCAAACACCTTACTGGTGCGTGCCGCTTCGCTCTCCTGGTTGACGCGCTGCTGTTCGGGATCAACCCCGAGCGGGCTCGAAGTCGACGACCCTTGGGCGGCGACGATCGGCCGGCCGAGATCGCCTGGCAAAGGAGGCCCGAGACGAGGCACGTTTTTCGGGATTTCGGTGTAGTCCTTGGGCAGGGTTGCAAGCTGATCGGCGACACTGTGGTGATCGGTCGCGTAGAGCCCTTCCGACGCCGGAGTGCGCGATCGCTTCTCCTGCAGAGCCCAGAACACCGCGCCAGAGATGAGCACGAGCACAAGGGCGCCACCACCCGCAAGCACCTTGCGCGACAGGCGCGCCACCTGCTGACGGTCCGGCCGGAGCCGCAGGGTTTCGGCGATCTCGCCCGGCTTAACGCGAGGCGCATCGTTGGGCGTGTCATTTGCGTGGCTAGTATCGCTCACTGCGGCCTCCCGTCGGTCCGCACGATCCTGACCTTCTGATGGTGCTCCTCGCCCAACCTCAGTTCCGCGGCCGCGAACAGCCGGTCCACGATCAGTAGGTTGCCGTAGGCGCGGTAGTTGACGAGCTCGGTCTTGCCGTCAGGCCCGATCACGAACAGCGGCGGCATCTCGCCCTGCCCGATCCCCGGCGAAAACTCGACATAGACCTTGCGGCCATCGTCGTAGGCGTTGACCGGACGCCAGGGCGGGCTGTCGCCCTCGATGGCGTAGCGATAGCGGCGCGCTGCTAGATCCGGGATGAAGGGCGTCGGCGACAGAGCCCGATGACGCGCGCCTCCATCCTCCGGATAGAACCACGCAACCGAAGGCATATAGGGCTTTTCGCGGGAGCGGAGCTCGACCAGGTAAGTGCGCCGGTCGGTGTTGATGACGAGATTGGTCTCAATCGAGGGGCGTGTCGGCTTGACCATGATGTGGACACGACGCGTGTCGCCGTTCCCGCTCTCGGTATCGCCGACAACCCACCGCACCGTATCACCAGCTGCAACCGGCCCCGAGCCGATCAGCTGCTCCCCGGGCTCGAGCGCAATGTCCGTAATTTGACCCGGCGCGGCATAGATCTGATAGAGGGCGCCCGGGCTATAGGAAAACACCTGCACTGCATTGAAGTAGCCGGCTTTGCGCGGCTGCACCCGTGCGGCATCATTTGCCGTTTCGATGCGCTCGATGGGCTCCTTGGCTTCCGCGCTCTTGCCGCCGCGTGCAGCCTTCCAGCTAGGTGGCACATGCAGCGGCCGTGGACGATCATCGGCAGGCGCCGGCAAATCGGGCGGCGGCGGAAGCTCGCTATCATAGCTGATTTGCGGCGGCTTGAACGTGGAGCAGCCGCTAAGAGTGGAGACACAGATTAGAAGAGCCAGAGGCAAGCGCGGTCGCACTTTCCGTGACGCAAGAAGAACATGTGACGGCATGGTCAGCCCAACTCCTTCGACCAGTTGATGGCGTTGACATAGATGCCAAGTGGATTCTTCCGCAGCCGGTCCAGGTCACGTGGCATCTCCACGACGACTGTGAGGATCGCGCTCCATCGCTCGGTCGCGGCGAGTTGACCGTTGTCGTAACGGCGCTCGATCCAGGCCAGACGAAAACTCTCTGGCGAAGCCCGGATCACGCTCGAGACCTCGATTGCAATTTGCATCTTGCCGAGCCTGGCGAACGGATCGTTGTTCCGAGCATAGTCGTTGAGTGCCGCCGCGCCCCGGTCGGTCGTAAAGTCGTAGGCGCGGAGCCAGTTTTCGCGAAGGATGATCGCGTCCATCGGCAGGCCGCGCACGTGCTCGATGAAGCGCGCCAGGTGAAACGCGACTTGCGGGTCTGTCGGCTGATAGCTGGCATTTGCCGGCGCAACCGTCTTTGCTTCACCCAATTGATCGACCTCGACCACCCAAGGCGTGATCGTGCCGTGCGCTGATTGCCAGACCAGAGCGCCGGCAAAACCAGCAGAGAGGAAAAGGCAGCCAAAGGCCATCAAACGCCAGTTCTTGGCCTGAACGCGCGCCGCGCCAATGCGGTCATCCCAGACCTGGGCTGCGCGTTGATAAGGAGTGACTGCTGCCGGTGTGCGGCCATAGTGCACGGCCGATCGTTTGAACATCGTTTGCCCCCAAGAGATGACTGAGAACGGGATTGAAAAGAGAAAGCGTCAGCGATCCCCTTGCGAGAGGTCGACAGATCCGCCTCCTCCGCCATGATCACCCGAGCGAATCGCGTGCGTTGCAGCTGATGCCCCATGCTGGACCGTCTGTGCCCGCTTCATCCGACGAACCCATGCGGGTGCACTGTCTGACGCGCCAGAAGCCTCCCCTTCCCTCTTACCGGCATTGCTCGCGCCATCGCCAAAACCTGCCGCGACCGAGCGCAAGGGGCTTGCAGCAGCCGAACCGCTCGCCTCGAAACCGGCGTGGCTCGCCGTCCGAAACACGCTCGCCGCACCACTCGCAATGGCGCTTCCGCCGCGCGACGCGCCCGCGATGGCGCCGCTGGCGAGACCGGCAGCGCCGGCTGCAAGGCCGGCGCCAGCCGCAATCACCCCACCAGCCGCAAGTCCAGTGCCGACCGCGCTACCCGCGCCAAGCTGCGGGCCGCCAGAAACGATGCCGTTGGCGATGCCTGGTCCGAAGATGCCGAGGCCGAGCAAAGAGAGAGCGCCGAGCACCAGCGCCATCGCGTTCTCGATGGCTGGCTGGTTGCCGCCGAAACCTGCCGTGAATTGCGAGAACAAGGTCGATCCGATGCCGACAATGACCGCGAGGACCAGGACTTTTACGCCTGACGAGATCACGTTGCCCAGCACCCGCTCGGCCGCAAAGGCGGTCTTGCCGAACAGACCGAAGGGGATCAGGACGAAGCCGGCAAGTGTCGTCAGCTTGAACTCGATCAGCGTGACGAAGAGCTGGATGGCCAGGACAAAGAAGGCCAGTAGCACCACGATCCAAGCGAACAGGAGAACCGCGATCTGGACGAAGTTCTCGAAGAAGCTGACGTAGCCCATCAGCGAGGAGATCGAATCCAGGATCGGGCGGCCGGCATCGAGCCCGACTTGGGCGATCCGGCCCGGCCTTAAGAAATCCGCCGATGAGAGGCTCGTGCCCGAAGCCTTCAGTCCAAGACCTGCAAAACTTTCAAAGACGATGCGGGAAAGGCTATTCCAATTGCCGATCAGGTAGGCAAAGACGCCGACGAACAGTGTCTTTTTGACAAGCCGGGCGATGATCTCCTCATCGCTCCCAAAGGACCAGAACAGGCCCGCGAGCGTGAGGTCGATTGCGGCCAATGTGGTCGCAAGATAGGTGACTTCGCCCCCAACGAAGCCAAATCCGGAGTCGATGTAGCGAGTGAAGGTTTCCAGGAACTGGTCGATCACGCCTGTGCCGCCCATGGCTCACTCGCTTTGGCGCGGAATGGAGGGATAACCGGTCGGGAGACGGCTTTCGTCCTTACGCGGCACAGGAGATGGCGATGGCCCGACGCCCGCCCGGCTATCCGCACCGCTTGAGAATCCACTTCCCTTCAAGAACTGGCTGCGTTGTTCCGCCCAGATCTTCTGGCATTCGAGGAGAGCGTCTTTCTGCTTGTAGGTGACGGTGCGGCATTGCTCGAGCTTTGCCGCGATCGGGTCGGGCTTCGCAGCGCCCGAGGCGGAAGATTGGGTAGCGCTCTCGTCGCCGCGCAGACGAATGGCGCAGGCCGCAACGAACAGGACAGCCAGGCTAAGTGCCACCGCCACCGGCAGCCGTTCGAATCTGGACTTTATCATCAGTGGAACATCTGCACGGTTGTTGGTTGATAGCCCTGGCCCTGGATCAGAAAGCGCCGCAGCTGCTCCCTCCCCTGGTCCTGCGCTGCTGCCCGCTGCGCTGCCTGAAGCGTTTGCGCCCGACCTTGCGCGGCCACGGCGGCGGTAAGGTCCGCTAGCTGCTGCGCTTGCAGTGCAAGGAGCTGATTGCCGGCCTGGCTCGCCTGAAGTGCGCCTGACGCGCCCTGGCTCGCGGTGACCAGGGCCGACATCTGGGTCCGATTGGTGTCGAGATTGCCGACAACGCTCGCCTGCACGCGCATGGCGTCCTGCAGCCCGGCAACGGAGTTCTGCCAGCGTGTTTGCGCGTCGGCGACCATGAACCCATCGGACATGCTCGATGATGCGGGTGCGTAAGTTGTGGAAAAGGCGCGATCGATCTGCTGGACGTCGTAGGCGATCCGCTGGGCCTGCGAGAGCAGCTGCTGAGTACGCTGAATCGACTGCTCGAGCTGCTGCAGGGACGAATATGGCAGGCTCGCCAGGTTCTTCGCCTGGTTGATCAGCATCTGCGCTTCGTTCTGCAGAGATGTGATCTGGTTGTTGATCTGCTGCAACTCGCGCGCCGCTGTAAGGACGTTCTGCACGTAGTTGTTGGGGTCGAACACGATCCATTGTGCCTTGCCCTCTCGGGGCACTTGCATGACGGCCATAGCGACCAAGCTCGCTGCCGTCAGCTGACGGAGACGGTTCATGACAAGCTTCCTTCCTTCGCAAGCTGCGGAATGAGATTGCAGGCCCAGCTGAGGTCTCGAGCCTTCAACCACCCAGTGACAAACTCGTCCCGCCCGTGCTCCTTAAGGACTTGCTCAATGAGAGCCTGATCGGCCTTGGAAGACGCGGCTGCAAAGGCAAGCGCGATTTCGCCAAGGCCGAGCTCGAACAGCCGGTTGCCTCGGCGCGACTGGCAGTAGTAATCGCGCTTGGGCGTGGCTCGGGCGAGGATTTCGATTTGCCGGTCGTTCAGTCCAAAACGCCGGTAGATCGTCATGATCTGCGGCTCGATGGCTCGGTCATTTGGCAACAAGATCCGGGTCGGGCAGCTCTCGACGATGGCGGATGCAATTGCGGACCCGTCGATATCCGCAAGCGACTGGGTCGCAAACACGACGGAGGCATTCTTCTTGCGAAGCGTCTTCAACCATTCGCGGAGCTTTCCGGCAAAATCGGCATCATCGAGCGCAAGCCAGCCCTCATCGATGATGAGCAGGGTCGGACGGCCGTCAAACCGGTCCTCGATCCGGTGAAACAGGTAGGAAAGGACCGCGGGCGCGACATCGGTTCCGATCAATCCGTCGGTCTCGAACACCTGGACGGAAGCCTCTCCCAGCCGCTCGCGTTCCGCATCCAAGAGCCGCTCGAAGGGACCACCGAGACAGTAGGGCTGCAGCGCGCGCTTTAGGGCATTGGATTGGAGCAGAACGGAAAGGCCAGTCAGCGTGCGCTCCCCGACTGGCGCGGAGGCAAGCGACGTCAATGCTGACCAGACATGATCCTTCGTCTCGGGCGTGACCTCGATCCGTTCGCGGCCCAAGATCGACGCGATCCAATCGGCTGCCCAGCCGCGCTCGCCAACGTCCTCAATGCGCGCAAGCGGCTGAAGAGCAACGAACGCTGCGGATTCTCCGGCAACCGCGCCGCCAAGGTCATGCCAGTCGCCGCCCATGGCGATTGCGGCTGCGCGGATCGACCCGCCGAAATCGAAAGCGAAGATCAGAGCTTGCGGATAACGGCGGAACTGCAGCGCCATCAGTGCGAGCAGCACGGATTTGCCGGCACCGGTTGGCCCAACCACGAGGGTGTGGCCGACATCTCCGACATGAAGCGAGAAGCGGAACGGGGTGGAGCCTTCCGTCTTCCCGAAGAACAGCGGAGGCGCCTTGAAATGATGGTCCCTCACTTCTCCTGCCCAGACAGCAGACAGCGGGATCATATGGGCGAGATTCAAGGTCGAGACCGGCGGCTGGCGGACGTTCGCATAAGCCTGTCCCGGCAAGCTGCCGAGCCAGGCTTCGACCGCATTGACCGTCTCGGCCATGCAGGTGAAGTCGCGGCCCTGGATCACCTTTTCGACGAGGCGCAGCTTTTCATCAGCTGCACGCGGATCCCGGTCCCAGACCGTGACGGTCGCCGTGACAAAGGCCTCGCCGATCTGATCCGAGCCGAGCTCCTGCAGCGCGCTGTCAGCATCCATCGCCTTGTTGTGGGCATCGGTGTCGAGCAGCGTTGCGGCCTCGTTGGTCATCGCCTCCCTGAGGATCGCGGCGATCGACTTTCGCTTGGCAAACCATTGCCGCCGAATCTTCGTCAGAAGCTTCGTCGCATCCGTCTTGTCGAGCATGATGGCCCGGGTCGACCAGCGATACGGAAAGGCCAGCCGGTTGAGATCGTCGAGAATGCCGGGCGTCGTCGCGCTCGGAAATCCCACGATCGTCAGCACGCGCAGATGCGCCTCCCCCAGCATCGGTTCCAGCCCGCCGGTCAGCGGCTGGTCGGCAAGGAGCGCATCGAGATACATCGGGATTTCGGGCACGCGCACGCGGTGCCGCTTGGTCGAGACTGTCGAGTGAAGGTAGGTCAGCGTTTGCTCGTCATCGAGCCAGCCGCATTCCGGCATGAAACCTTCAACGAGCTGCAGCACGCGGTTGGTCCGGTCCACAAAGCCGGCAAGCACCTCTCGCGCGTCCGCTCCCGCGCCGCGGTGGCTGCCCTCGTAGAGGAGACGCTCTGCCACCGCTGCGCTCTCGGCGGGCGGCAGATAGAGAAACGTCAGGTAGTAGCTCGATTCATAGTGGCTTCCGGCCTCCTCGAACTGCGCTTTGCGCTCCGCATCCACCAAGGCGGAGGCGATATCCGGGAAGATATCCGGCGGATAGCGTCCCGCCGAATGCCGTTGCGACTCCACGAAGATGGCCCACCCGGAGCCGAGACGCCGCAGCGCGTTGTTCAGCCGGCTTGCGACCGCGACAAGCTCAGCCGGGACAGAACTGTCGAGATCTGGCCCTCTGAACCGCGCTGTCCGCTGAAACGAGCCATCTTTGTTGAGGATGATTCCCTCATCGACCAGGGCGGCCCAGGGTAGGAAGTCGGCTAGGCGCGTGTTTGAGCGGCGATATTCGGCAAGATTCATCATTGACCGACTTCAGGTGCTGAGATGACCAGGGACGCGAACGTGGCGGCGCACGACTTCGACGAATTCTGGATCGCGCTTCGCAGCCCAGACCGCGGCCATGTGGCCGATGAAGGCCAGGAGAAGCCCTGCCAGCCACAAGCGCAGGCCGAGGCCGAGCGCGGCGGCCAACGTGCCGTTGAGAATCGCGACTGAGCGTGGCGCGCCGCCCATCAGGATCGGTTCAGTGAGCGCGCGGTGGACGGGCGCGACAAAGCCTGCGACTGGCTCATCCATCAGATCAACACCCCGCCACCGAACGAGAAGAACGACAGAAAGAAGCTAGAGGCGGCGAAGGCGATCGACAGACCAAACACGATCTGGATCAGACGCCGGAAACCGCCTGACGTGTCGCCGAAGGCGAGCGACAGCCCGGTCACGATGATGATGATGACCGCGATAATCTTGGCGACCGGGCCTTCAACCGATTGGAGGATCTGGTTGAGCGGCTGCTCCCAGGGCATGTTCGAGCCGGCGGCCCATGCCGGTTGAGTTGCCAGATAAAGAGCCGCGAATGCGATGACTGAAAAGCTCCGGCCAAGAGATGATGGCGTGGTCATGACTGATCTCCGATCTTCGAAAGGCTGTAATCGCCCGATGGTCCGAGCCCGGTGACAGAGGCGATCTCGCTCATGCGTCGCTCGGCACCACGGCCGGACAGCACGGCGATGACGTTGATGGTCTCGGCGATCAGCGCGCGCGGGACCGTCACGACGGCCTCCTGGACGAGCTGCTCGAGCCGCCGCAGGGCTCCAAGCGCGGTGCCGGCGTGAATCGTGCCGATGCCGCCGGGATGGCCCGTCCCCCAGGCTTTCAAGAGGTCTAGCGCCTCGGCACCGCGCACCTCGCCGACCGGGATGCGGTCAGGCCGCAAGCGAAGCGATGAGCGCACCAGATCCGACAGCGAGACGACGCCGTCCTTGGTCCGCAGCGCCACAAGGTTCGGCGCCTGGCATTGAAGCTCCCGCGTATCTTCGATGAGGACGACGCGGTCTGACGTTTTGGCGACCTCGGCCAGAAGCGCATTCGTCAACGTGGTCTTGCCGGTCGAAGTGCCGCCCGCGACCAGGATGTTCTTCCTTGCGGCAACCGCCTCGCGCAGCGCGCTCGCCTGCTCCGCGTTCATGATGCCGGCAGCGACATAGTCGGCGAGGCCAAAGACGGCCACGGCGGGTTTACGGATCGCGAACGCCGGCGCGGCCACGACCGGCGGCAGCAATCCTTCGAAACGTTCGCCCGTTTCCGGCAGCTCGGCCGAGATCCGGGGCGAGCCCGGATGAACTTCGGCGCCGACATAATGCGCCACCAGGCGGACAATGCGCTCGCCGTCGGCCGGAGGTAAGCTCTCGCCAGTGTCAGTGAGCCCGCTCGACAGCCGATCGATCCACAGCCGGCCATCTGGGTTGAGCATCACCTCGACGACGGAAGGATCTTCCAGGAAGCCTGCGATTGCGGGCCCTAACGCCGTGCGGAGCATGCGCGCTCCGCGTAGCTCAGCTTCCGAATGAAATGAATGGATGACCACGACTGCCCCAAGGAAACCGAGGCAGCTGACGATCAGCGGCCTCTCATGGGGACAACTAGAAAAGGCAGAACCTGCGCCATCGCAACAAGGGGACCACGTCGTTCGTAGCCTGGCGTAGAAAGAGAAAGATTCGGAAAAAATGTCATTGACGAGCCGAAGAACGGGGGCATTGCGACATCAGCCCAACGACAGCCTGGCGTCACCACGCCCCACTTTCATCCGCCTGTAGGATGACAAGCTCCGCTGGTGGACTAACGACCTCGACCGAGCTCGAGCCGCCCGCGCCACGACGTGTGCGGAAGCTCCAACCCTTCCTTTCAGGCCAACGAGCCATGGCCGCAGCCGGGCGATAGCCTCGCGTCACCACGCCTTATCTTCATCCGTCTCCAGGATGACAACCTCAGCCGCCGGGACAATGACCTCATCAGAGCTCCATCGGCCCGTTCCTTGACGTGCGACCAAAGGTCCAACCCTCCCTTTTCAGGCCTCCGAACCACGGGACGGCAAAACAGACGAGCGTCGCCAGCTGCAGCAACACGTTCACTCCGAAAGCGATCTGGTAGGCGATCAAGGGATAATGCCCCGCCTGGAGAGGCCATTGCTCCAGAATCAGTCCCGTTCCGTACTGCACGATGAACGCCCAGCCAAATTGCAGGACGTTCAATGCGCCGTTGGCTCGCGCGACGAGTTCAGTCGGGAAATAGTCCCCTATGATGGCGTAGGTCAGAGCTGTCGCTGATGCGGCGACCGATACGGCGTACCAGGGAAGAAGTGACAGCCAGGGCGGATGCAGGATCAGCACAAGCTCAGCGCCGATCAACATCACCGCGACGACCGCAAAGAGAGCTTCCGTTGTCTTGCCGCGACGGCGCACCCAGTTTGCAAGCAGGCCCAGGAGCAGGGCACTGAGACTCAAAGTAAGCGCCATGGCGAACAGTTCATCGACGAGACTCGTTCGGTCCAGCCGCTCGACATCGTCAAGCCAGGGTGCCGCCCACAAGGATTGCAGTGCCCAGGCCGATCCGATGCAGGTCGCCGACAGAGGCGCAATTCGCCAGAAGCGCGCGTCCGAATAGATGGTTTTCAGGGTGGCAGGCTTCGTGCTCGGCAGAGCCCCCGTGGATCGTTCTGGAACCACAAGATAAATCAAAATGCCAGCAAGCGCAGTCACTGCCGCCAGCGCCTCGAATAACCCCCTCCAGCCGATCCCGTCCAGGAGCACCTCGGCCGGCGCTGTTGCTGTGACCGCCCCCAATGATCCCAGCATGATCATGAAGCCATTGAGAAGAGCCATACGTTCTCTCGGAAACCAGAGGACGATGATTTTTAAGCCTGACATCAGGGCGGCTGCGGTTCCAAGCCCGATCATCGCCCGACCAACGAGGAGCGACAGGATTCCCGTTGATAGTCCAAAGAGCGCGGCACCCGCTGCAGCAACGCCTAACAGTGTGCTCTGGACCCGCCGCGGGCCGAAGCGGTCCAGACACATGCCGATGGGAATCTGGACCGCCATGACGATCAGGAAATAGATCGACGTGAGCAGCCCAATATCGGCAGCGCCAAGCCCGAGATCAGAGGTGAGGCGTCCAGCAATCAGCGTATTGATCGTCCGGAACAGGTAGGACAGGTAGTACCCGGCCGCGAAGGGAAGAAACACGCAGGCGATGAGCCGCGAAACTGGAAGGCGCTCGAGGCGTTTTTCGGAGAATATTTTGCTCAGCCCTTGTTTCGGCGCGCTTCTCCCGGCCCGGTCGGCCAGCTCAACAGAAGGAGTTGGGCAGGCTCCGAAAGTTCAGACTGCTGCCGCCCTCCTCGGCGGCAGCGCTCGGCTCGGTTTCTCCACGCGCGGCGGCTGCGGACGAAGCTTCCCGATTTAATTGCTCTGGCGCCGTAATGCCTGATGGGCGGCCGTGAGCTTCAGACGCAGGTCGACTGGCCCTTCCCAGCCGATCGATGGTCTCCCGTATCAATGGCTGTCCGAGCCGAACCCGGCGCTCGACCTGCTCGACCAATACCTTGAAGCGCCGCTCGCCGAGCAGGCACGCCTCCCGCTGCTCCGATGGCGGCATGGGAGGTGTCACGGTGAGGTGATAGCGCGCATGCAGACCCACCGTCTCGGCAATGATCGCGATCTCGCGCTCAAGCCTCGCCATCTGGCCACTCATGCGCTCCAGAGCCTCATGAACGCCCCCCTCGATCGGCAGCGCAGGACTGAAAAAGCGCTCAAGTGCCGTCTCGACGACCACGCTCTTGCCGAGTCCCGGGCGATCGGTCGCAGCTTCAAGCCGCTCGACCATGCTCTCGGAGAGCTGCACAGTGACCTTCTTGGTTCGCGGAGCTTCGTTCGAGACCGGCTGGGCATCGCTACCAGCTTGATTCAACTTCGAGCTGGGCTGGCTTTCGAGGCCTTCATCGACTTGCATATTTCCGTGTTCCCCACTTTGCGACCGCTCAAAGCCACACGACGGGCGTGTCCAGCCCGCGACGCAGATCCGATCGATAACGATGAATCGCCCCAGCGATGACGGGCTCACAAAGAAGCAGGCCAAACACGACATCAACCGCACGAACATGCCCGTCGCGCTCTGGCGTAGGCAAAGAAAGGAAGGGTGGCCTGATCAGAGCCGGACCTGTTCGGCTCGCGGGGCCAACATCCCAAATGACGGCTATGGAAGCGTTGGACTTGAACGAGGCGTCAGTCCCTTCGTCGCTTCACGGCTGGCTGTCGGTGCAAGAGCCGAGCTATCTCGGAATCGGTCTTCAGAAACGAGAGCCGTTAAATCGCCCATCTGCTGCGGAAACCTTCCTCACTCAGGTTTCTCCGAGGCGTCAAAGTCCATGCTCACTTCTTTAATAACGGTCGATCCGCTGGAAAGCCGCCGTCCGAGCGCTTCAACAAAGCGATTGTAGCGCTCCGCCCCTTTGGCGCGCGCGGCTGGTCCCGATTGTTCAGGGAGCGCCGGGGTCGAGGTCAGCCAGAAGCGGATGAACAGCGCAATCGTCTCAAGCGTTACACCGTCGTTGCGTTCAAGGCGTTCGAGTACGCGCGCGATCCGGTCGAGCCGCTTGGCGATCGCCGCCTCGCGCCGATCGGAATCGTCCGGGCAAAGGAACGAGGCGATCGCGGCCTCGGCGACCAACGACTTGGACTGGCCACGATGATTTGCGAAGCTATCGAGGCTCTTGGAGATCTCCGGATCGAGGTAGATGCTGAGCTGGGTCTTCTTCATTTTGACAGGCTCAGAGGTCCATGCCATCGTCAGGGTCGAGGCTGACGTTTCGCGCGACGCCCTGAGTAGATCGGCTGAACGCTTGCGCCTGGACGGCATCGGCGTCACCCTCATCCAGGCCTGCATCGAACTCATGTTCGGCAAGCGGCACCTTGACCTCGATCTCCTCATGCTGCGGCAATTCCGGCTCCCGGCGAAGGCCTCCGTTCGGGTCGTCGCTCTTGCGCTTGCGGCTCGTGAGCAGCACGCTCGAAGGAGAAATTGACGCTTGCGATGACCAGTCATCGGGCTGCGCAGCCAAGGTGGCACGTTCGGGGCCCGGCGGCTTCAGCACCCGCCGCTGGAACTGCGGATCCTCGTAGTAGCGGACCTTGGTGGCACGCAGCGGGTGCACTCCGGAAACCATCACGATCGCCTCTTTGGGCGAGAGTTGCATGACTTCGCCGGGCGTTAGCAAGGGCCGCGAGGTTTCCTGGCGGCTTACCATCAGGTGTCCAAGCCATGGGCTTAACCGGTGCCCGGCATAGTTCTTCATGGCTCGCAGCTCGGTGGCGGTCCCAAGCGCGTCGGAGACGCGCTTGGCAGTCCGGTCGTCATTGGTCGAGAAAGCGATCCGGACATGGCAATTGTCAAGAATCGCGTGGTTCGGTCCATAGGCGCGTTCGAGCTGATTAAGGCTCTGGGTGATGAGAAAGCTGCGGATGCCGTAGCCAGCCATAAACGCGAGCTGGCCCTCGAAGAAGTCGAGCCGGCCAAGGGCTGCGAACTCATCGAGCATCAGGAGGAGCTTCTGCCGGCGCCGGTCAGGATCCAGGCTCTCGGTCAACCGCCGCCCGATCTGGTTGAGGATGAGCCGGATCAAGGGTTTTGTCCGGACGATGTCGGATGGCGGAACGACGAGATAGAGTGAGACGGGTCGAGGACCGTCGACGAGATCGCGGATGCGCCAGGCGCTCCGTGCGGTGATCTTGGCAACCACCGGATCGCGATAGAGCCCCAAGAAGCTCATTGCGGTTGAGAGAACGCCCGAGCGCTCGTTCTCGCTCTTGTTGAGGAGTTCTCGCGCAGCCGAGGCCACGACGGGATGGACGCTGGTTCCAAGATGGGCCGTTGCGAGCATTGCGTTCAGCGTCACCTCAATCGGACGGGCTGGATCCGACAAAAAGTTTGCGACGCCCGCGAGCGTCTTGTCGGCTTCCGCGTAGAGGACATGCAGGATCGCGCCGACGAGCAGCGAATGGCTGGTCTTTTCCCAATGATTGCGCCGCTCCAGCGCACCTTCAGGGTCGACGAGGATATCAGCGATGTTCTGGGCGTCTCGCACCTCGCAATCTCCACGACGGATCTCCAGAAGCGGATTGTAAGCGGCGCTGGCCGGATTGGTTGGATCGAACAACAGCACGGGTCCAAAATGCGCGCGCCAGCCGGAGGTCAGCTGGAAATTCTCCCCCTTGATGTCATGAACAATGGTCGATGCGGGCCAGGTCAGAAGGGTTGGGATGACAAGGCCGACGCCCTTGCCCGATCGCGTCGGGGCAAAGCAGAGCACATGCTCGGGCCCGTCATGCCGCAGATAATGGCCCTGAAACCGGCCGAGCACGACGCCATCAGCCCCCAATAGGCCTGCGCGCCTCACCTCCCGCGCGTCGGCCCAGCGCGCGGAGCCGTAGGTGGTGACGTCTCTCGCCTCTTGTGCCCGAAAGACCGAAAGCATCATTGCTAACGCAATTGCCGCGATGCCGCCGCCCGCGGCAATGGCGCCGCCCTGAAGGAAGATGCGGGGTGCGTAAGCATCGAATTGGAACCACCAGACGAAGAAGGCTGCCGGCTGGTAAATCGGCCAATGCCCGAGCCTGAACCACGCGGGTCCAAGCTGCGGCTGAAACGCAAGTTGCCAGGCGGTCCATTCGGTCGCCGCCCACAGGAAGGCGAGCACGACCAGACAAACCAGGATTACCTGATGCCAAATGATCTTCGTCGCGGACATTGATTTAGATGTGGACACCACCTCCGTGCTGCACACAACAAGAGCCACGCGCACGTCGCAATCGCGCGCGTCGCAGCGCAGGATCTGCGGCGCAGAGCGAAATCTGCGTTTGCGCTCAAAGCGCCAATCGACGCTGTGGAGACCGGCGATGCGCCTACGCACCGTGCAGAACCGTGCAATGATGCATGGCGCTCCGCAAAGACAATGATCTCCACAGACGAACAGCAGTCACTGTCTCAGCCGAGCGCTTGCGTCGAGATTCCGGTAAGACAGGCAACACCAGGGATTTGCTCAGACCCCGTTGCTGATGCACCGTCGATCGGACCAACTTGAGTTCACGGCGCTCCTTTCCGCAAGGTCGCGTTGTCTCGATCGCCTCAGGAGCGGTTTAAGCGGTCACGGCGAGGTTCGGCGACGTTTTTGCGCGCGACATACCATGGATGCGCAGCAATCCCGCGACAGGCATCGAATAATCTGCGGAGTGACACGGGGTCACCTCACAATCAAGGTCGCACCAAGCGCAAATGACAAAGTTGCGCCTGCACAGATTGGCTTCTCGGCTCGGCTGCGCTGCAATAGTGGTGCTTGCCGGCGTCGCCGCGACAAACGCGGCGGGCTGCCCGCGGCCGAATGCACTGGGCACGTCACGCGTTCTCGCTGTCGATGCGACGACCTATCCGCGCGTGGGATTAAACAACTTTCCAGAGACCCTTCCTCTGGCGGACCATGAGATCGTCCTCACCTTCGATGACGGGCCGCGTCCGCCGAACACGGAAAAGGTGCTGGCGGCGCTCGCACACGAATGCGCACGGGCCACGTTCTTCCTGGTCGGCAGGTCCGCCGCGGAATTTCCTGCACTCGTTCGGCGCATCGCCGCCCAGGGCCATACGATTGCGCACCATAGCTGGTCGCACCCGATGATGTCGAAGATTCCGTTCGAGCAGGCGAAAGAGGCCATCGATCGCGGTATCGCGGCCGTTGAAATGACGCTCAACGGCGTTTCGACTAAAACCCCGTCGACACCCTTCTTCCGCTTCCCATATTTCGACGCGACGCCTGCGACGCTCGATCTCTTGCAGTCGCGCGGGATCGTCGTGTTCGGAGCTGACGTTTGGGCGAGCGACTGGGAGAACGTCACCCCGGAGCAGGAGCTCAAGAATGTGATCGAGCGGCTCGAGGCCGCTCGTAAGGGCATCATTCTGCTGCATGACGCGCAGCCCCGAACGGCGGCCATGATGCCCGCGTTCCTACGCTACCTGCATGAGAACGGGTATCGGGTCGTGCATCTGGTACCCGCTATTTCGGCCCAGAAGAACGCCGAAGTGCCACATTGATGCCTAGCGTCACGTCGCTCCCTGCCATCATAGCGCTCGCAGAAAGACGCGCATTGGCGAGAGCACGACAAGGGCGCTATAGATCGTTTCTGGGCGGTATCGCGACCCGATCGGGATCGAAGATAACGAACCTGTTGATGTGGCGTCGCAATTCAGGCCGCTTTCGACGCTCTTGCGCCAAAACGAAGCAAAAGCTGCCCCACCTCGGCGGCCGGCCTGGCGGCGCTGAACAAGAATCCTTGCACCTCGTTGCAGCCCTCGGCGCGAAGCCAATCGAGCTGCTCGGTGGTCTCCACCCCTTCCGCGGTCGTGGTGATGTTGAGGCTGCGTCCGAGGCCCGAGATCGCGCGCACGATGGCGCCGCAGTCGGAACGTATCGCCAGATCCTTTACAAAGGAGCGATCGATCTTGATCTTGTCAAAAGGAAAGCTGCGCAAGTAGCTCAGGCTGGAATAACCCGTTCCAAAATCGTCCAGTGAGATGGAAACTCCAAGCTCGCGCAGCTGGTGAAGAATCGCGAGATTGGCCTCGGTCTCGGCCAGGAATACGGACTCGGTGATTTCGAGCTCGAGCCGCTTAGGCGCCAAGCCCGAATTGGCCAGTGCTGAAATCACCACCTGGACGAGGTGAAGGCTACGGAATTGTGCCGGCGACAGGTTGACCGCGACCTTGATCTCGGACGGCCACTTCACCGCCTCGTTGCAGGCATCGCGCAGCACCCACTCGCCGAGGGGCGCGATCAGTCCGATTTCCTCTGCCAACGGAATGAACTCCGCGGGTGAGATCATGCCCTTCTCCGGATGGCGCCAGCGCAGGAGCGCCTCAAACCCTGAGATCTTGTCGCTCGCGATGTCGACCAGGGGCTGATAGTGCAACTCGAACTCGCTATCGGCAAAGGCGCGGCGCAGGTCGAGCTCCAGCTCGCGGCGTCGCTGCGCCTGGTAATCCATCTCGCGCTCGAAGAAGCGATGTGTGCCGCGGCCATCCTCTTTGGCGCGATAGAGCGCCATATCGGCGTTGCGCATCAGCTCCTCGCTGCTCGTACCGTCGCCTGGTGAGAGCGCAATTCCGACCGACGCGCCGATCACCACCTGATTGCCGTCGATCTCATAAGGCGCACTCAAACTCCTGATCAGTTCGGCCGCGAAATCGCTTGCCCGGTTCGGCGAGATGTCGTCGGTCAGGATGACGGCAAATTCGTCTCCGCCGAGCCGTGCCGCCAGATTGTTGCCGGCGACACGCGAGCGCAACCGGTCGGCCACCTGCTCGAGCAGGTGATCTCCCATGGCATGGCCGAATGAATCGTTGACGTTCTTGAAGAGGTCAAGGTCGATGCACAGCACCGCGACGTGTTTGCCGGCTGCATTGCCGTTTTCGAGTGCGTCGCCTAGCCGCTCCCGGTGGAGCGCACGGTTGGCAAGGTTCGTCAATCCATCGTGGAGTGCCATATGGGCGATGCGGGCCTCGGCCTTCCGTCGTTCGGTGATGTCGACCACCACGACCAAATAGCCCTCGCGGCCCTCGATTATGAGGCGTCGCCCGAAGGTAAGCACACAAATCTCGCTGCCATCGGCCTTGACATGACGCCAGGGATGTTCGGACTGATAGATATCTCCGGCGTCCCGTAGCGCCCGCGTATAGCCGACCTGCTCGTCTTTTGGCCAGATCTCCTGAACTTTCATTCGCAGGAAAGTCTCGCGGGCATAGCCATAGTGCTGCACCGCCGCGTCGTTAACCCTCACAAAGTCCATCGTCTCGGCGTCGAAGGCCCACATCGGCATTGGATTGCTGTCGAACAGCAGCCTGAACGAGGCGTCTCGGCGCTTCAAGGACGTAACGTCGGAAATAACCAGGGACACGATATTGCCGAAGGCGCTAACCCCCAAGCGCAGGCTCCGATTATCGTCTTCGATCTCGAACTGGTCACTCTGGTCGTTCGTGACCGCAGCCCGCAACCGCCCTACAACCTCTTGCGAACAGAGCAGATGGTCTGAATTGCTCAGACGCTGCCACAGCAGGCTGTGTTCTGCCACGTCGAGGAGCTTCACCGCCGCTTGATTATGGTGCACGACCTGAAAATCAAGCGGCCTGCCCGTCGGATCGCGAAGGGCTGAGAGCGAGACTACGCCGTCATCAGTCGTGCAAAAGATCGCATCGATTAGATTGAATTCCGTGCCGCGCTCGTTGACATAGGCGCCGACCAGTGTGCCGCCCCAACGCGAGAAGGTCGGCAGGGCCAGCACATCGTACGTCCGCACCATGCCTGCGCGCACGCAATGTGCGGCCGCGAGATAGGGACGGTTGTTTGCAATCGCGTTCGAGACTGCCTCACTGAGGACTGTCGCACAATCGGGGCGTAGCGCATCCATCGGAATGTTCCAGCGCGCATCGCCCAGCCAATTCTGCGCATAGCGACCAGTGCGCGAAACAGCAAACGCGCCATTGTCACACTTGAGCAGCACCAGATGATCGGCGAGCCGCCCGAGGCTCCCGAGCAACACATTTTCATAGCGGGGAAGCGTTTCGCCGGGCTTGAGCGCAGCCTGCCACTTGCGCCGCAGGACCGGCACGTCATCGAACAGCTTCGCATCCAATTTCGTGGATTGACCCTTGGCAGCATTCATCACACGCCCCCGAGACCTAAACTTCCTGCCCGCGCGACATCAAATCCAGCTCGGCTTAATTCGCTGTTAAAGCGATGACGCAGTCAGCTCTGGTGCGGCTCACCAATAGCCGCTCCGAGGACACCCCTCGTGATCGTCTTCGACGCATCTCGACGCAGGAAATCGTCGGCACGGCGGATAATTCGACTGAAATACGCCGGTAGGAAGCAGTATGACGAGGAGAAACTTCCGGCGAGCGGTTTGAATGTCGCATAGCGACCCGCGGAGCGTTCCATCAATTATCCGCGTAATGTTTGTTCGATGTCGGATTTGTAATAACTCCGATCTGCCGAACGGACGAAATTGCTTCTAACTTCGTTCTAGCGCGCAACGCCGAGAATGGCACCAAGCAACCCAAAAAGGGTTCCAGCTTATCAACGTGCATCTATGTGAATTTTGTGAGCACACGGACAAGGCACTGGGCATCAGCGAGCGATCCGCGATGATGATCTTGCCTGAGACTCCGGACCCAAGGAGATGCGGCGCAAACAAGCACATGTCAAAGAATTATGACGGCGTGCAGCGCGAGGAGGCCAGGCATGAGAAAGAGCGATGTAACGTGTTCCGAGTGCGGTGCTGGCTTCCGCCGTCTTGAGCTTACGTCTGAGCGCGGCATCGAATGCAAGTACCACTGCCCTGCTTGCGGCACACTGATCGAAGCGTGCGGGTCGGATCACCTCATTGTTTACCGGCTGACGGTGCAGCCATCAATCAAAGCGGTCCGCAATCAGTAATGCCTTCTCAGTTGGCGCGCGCTGGACAGGTGCTCGGTGCTGCCACTTGAATTGTTCATGTTCGATGGCGAGATCGAAGCCGGCCTTGTACACCTTGTACACGGGGGCGACGCCTTGAGCTTGAAAAGCACTGGTTGGTTGAGCAGCTCATAAGCTAGCGCGGGCATCGACAGCAAGCTCGACCTTCGCGCCGCGGAAGGCTCTTCCGTATGCTTGCTTTTGCGCCATAGGAAAGCTCATCAGGCATCCCGAGCGAGCGCCGATGAGCCGCCAAACAACGTGCCGAAGAGTACGACGGTGACCGAGATCGGCCATAGGGCGTTGGTCCAGCTCGTCTCGACCGAGATGATCGCCGCCATCTCGCGCCGTCGTGGCGCACGGCTCCAGACGATCTGCGGACATGCACCGAGGCAATGCGGCAACGGCAGGTGACTGTGCAACGGCAATCCGCTCGACGTCGTAGGAGCGCGCAGTTTGGCGCGGGGATCGGCGGGTCAGAGCGAGAGGTCGCGCTTGCGCCCGAAACTCCAATCCACGCCGCCAGGACCGGCGATGCCGTTCACCTGCCTGCCCAGCTCACGCTCCAGCGACGGTAGCCACGGCACGAGCTGAAAGCCCAGGCCATTGTCGATCATGGCGAAGCGGCCCGACGCCAGCGACAGCCGTTGGCGATAAGTCCCGGTAACGGCCTCGCCCGCCTCGGCCGGCAAATGCGTCAGCCCCGTTTCAGAGGCCAGGCGCCGGCCTACGATCTCGAGCTCGCGGTTGCGCAGGGTCCCAATCAGGTTACGGCCAAGCGTGATCTTGTCGCCGTCGCGGCGGGCAAGGCCCTGCTCCGCCAGCACGTCGATCCGCCGATCGAGTGCAGCGCGGACCTCAGCACCGAAGCCGGCCCGTGAGAGATCCACGGGGTCACGCGCGACGAGGCGCCGGTCGAGCCAGGTCGCCCCTTCCGCCGCCACCTGCTGGTCAAGACTGAGGTCTGAGCGGACGGCCAGCGCGATCCGCTGCCGGCCCCTCGTATCCTCGAAACGCCGCAGTTCCACGATGCCGCCAATAGGCCCGTCGCCAGCCGCTTCGATGTCGGGGAGCTTGAGATGATGCACCCTTCCGTCGATCCCGTCGACAATGGCAAAAGCTGTGCCTTTGAGCTCGTCATCGAGCCCGTGCCCCACGAGCCGACCGATCAAGGGTTCGCCGTGGTGTTCGCCTTCGAGTGCCCAGGATGACGGTGCGCGCGTGGCGCCATCCTTTGTGAGGCTCCTGTGCAGCCGCTTGATGATGTCGCCACGCTCGCCAAGCTCTCGCAGGCGCTGCTCTGCATCTGCCGCCAGCACCCAGCGCGCCGGCCCGGCCGGCTCGGCCAGGCCCAGCCGCTCGAGGGTGCGCATCCTTCCGATCCGGATCTCCCGCAGCGGGTCTCGCGCGGCTTCCCGGTCCGGCCGGAGGTCAATGACTCCATCCGCGGCGCTCGCTTCCCGGGCAAGCGCCCGGTCGAGCCTGGTCCAACGTTCAGCCGCCACGTCCCTGTCGAGGTTTTGGCGGATCTCGAGCTCTGAACGCGGGCCGAGTTCGCGGGTCACAAGGTCGACGGCCCGGGCGCGCAACCCCGTTGAGATATAGTCACGGCTGATAACGAGGTCTTTTCCGTCATCGTCGCGGCCGCGCACGAGGATGTGGATATGCGGATGCTCGGTGTTCCAATGATCGACCGCCACCCAATCGAGCCGGGTGCCAAGGTCCCGCGCAGCCTGATTCATCAGTTCGCGGGTGAAGGTCCGTAAGCTTTCCAGTTCCGCGGCATCATCGGGCGAGACGATAAATCGGAAATGATGCCGATCACCTTCGCAGCGCTCGGCGAAGGCGCGGCCGTCTGCCTCGTCGCCCGCCGCGTCAAAGAGCTTTCCTGGTGCCCCGTCGCGGGTAACCCCATCACGCTGGAGATAGCCGATATGGGCACGCAGCGCGCCTGGCGAACGCATCCGCCGCACAACACGCGCCTTGACGATGGCGCCGCGTGCGCGGTTATTGAGGAGCCGCGACGCGGCAAGGCTCGCCGCGCGGCCGCGCCCAAACGTGCTGCCGCGCCTCACGCCACTACGAGAAAGCCCGCCCGCCTTCTGCGCCGCCGTGAGCACCTGCGCCAGAAAGGATTTTGTCCGAGCCCCGCGGGTCGAGCGGATGCGGCCGGGACGGATGCGGAAATCGTCGTTTTTGGCCATCGCGAGCTCGCAAGGTGTCGAAAGCTGAGCAACGATGATGCGTTGCTGAGAAATGCAGGTTGCGCGGGAACGTGCGCAATGTTTGCGAGATCACTGGAATTCTCCGGTTCTCCTCGCCCCATCCGACCGACCGCACCTTGCGGTTTTTATCCTGCCCTCCCCGCTCGTCCAATCCATGCTCATTCCCAACCGCCTTCACGGCTGCGATGGCCCTCGCCAGCACGCGACGAAATGCGATTTCACTCATCGGTGCGGCAACTCGTCTGAACGAGGCACAAACAGGCCCGTCGCGCGCGGCACAAGCGCTGATGTGGACGCCGTAGCAAAGTGTTGCGACGAACCGAGCGATTGTTGAGCCGATGTCGATGGACCGTTAGCGAACGCGTTGCCGGATCGTCGAACAAACACGGTTGCCTGCGGCGCGTCGACGATCTGTCCCGTCATCGCACGACCGTGCTCGCGCCGGCTAATGCCGAGCAAAACTGCAAGTCGCCGAACGTAGGCTTGCGTTTCATCGGGAAGCGTTCGACCTGCAACCAGGTGCTCTTCATATCGCTTTGGACCAGCGTTGTAGGCCGCAAGAAAACCTTCCGTTCCGAAGCGATCGAGCATCTCGCGAAGATACGCCGTACCAGCCACAATATTGTCGTGAGGATCAAACGGATCCAATCCGAGATCATGCCGAACGCTCAGATCGATCCATGTCTGGGGCATGATTTGCATTAGACCGAGAGCGCCCCGCGTCGATACGGCATTCACTTTCCCACCACTTTCGACGTCGATCACCCTCAGGATCCAGTGCTCCGGAATCCCGAATCGAAGAGAGGCCTCGGCCACGAATGCTGCATATGCAGTAGACCGAGCGGCGCTCGATGAGCGCGTTGTTTGTGCGAGCGATGCTGATTCCGCTCTGCAGGTCGATGGCAAGCCGCGTGTTTGCAGGATACTGAGGCAGCAAGCGATGGTAGCAGTCGCCAACTGACGGGCGGCAGCTGAGCACAGCACAGCTTTGGCTCGACGTTGCGGTATGCAACGGCAGCACTTGTCCATACTGACTCTCGAGATCAAGGCCGCAAAGGAGGGCCGGCGTTGCGCTTCCCGAAACGGCCGGATCGCAGGCTGGTGGGGCAAGGAGGACATACTCACTCCTCCTTGGTCCAGACTGGAATTGCCCGGCCAATGACCGCTGATCTCGCGATGGGCCCGAAATAGCGGCCATCCAGCGAGTCTGGCGACTGCCAATTCATGAGGAAGACTTCGTCAGCGGCTATGACCCGGCAGCCCCGCCACGCCGGCAATGGTCTGTCGCGGCTGTCGCGCTCGCGTGCCGCGCCCATTTCGATGTTGTCGACAACAATCGAAAGCCCAGTCCTGCAGACCGTTTGCCCCGGGAGTCCCAGCACTCGTTTGAGCATCGGCACGCCGATCGGCAAGTAACCGTTGAGGTCGAGGAAGCTGGCCAGCGGCTCGGGCGGCCGAACGACCACCAATTCAGTAACATTCAAGGGGGCGGCATCTCGCATGCGATAGAGTCCGATCGGAACGCTTTGGGACGCGTTCCAGATGTAGGATGGTGCCGCCTGTTCGCCCGATGACAGGGCAAGCGCCGTGGCGCCAAGCATCGCGACAACGATAGCGAACCGTGCCATCAGAACGTTATCCTTCGTCGGTTGAGCCATGCTTGGTGGCGCGCGCGGGTGTAGGTCCGTGGGCCTTCGTTGACGGACAGGCGGTTGTGAACGTGATGCCAATATTCTGGGGCAGCATCGGCGGGGTCGATCCCGAGCGCCTCCACAGCTTCGATCAATTGCAGCGCGCGCTCGACCTTGGGCCAGCCGGAAAGTCGCAGAAAACTTTCTCCGCCAGGGCTGATCCATGGCACAGTCGAGTATGGCTGCCCTGGTGCGACCGCGCGCAGAATGTCGATGCGAGATAGTACTGTCCCGAAGTCATTTGATGTCCAGCGGACGAATGCGAAGATGCTGCCGGACGGAAACGAGAGCACGCGGCGATGAACATCGATGATCTTTTCCCCGACAGGTTTGCCGAACCGAATCCGGTTCTCTATGCGTTTTTCGATCCACAGGAGCTCAACGTCTGTTAGTTCACTCAACCGAGGCCTCCGTGTGCTGAAAGGCGTTTTTGAAGGATCCAAGGCGCTGCCGCCGGACGCGCAGGCGCAGATTTGGAGGCCGGCTGTGCAGCCGCGGTGAACCGAACAAACATCGGCGCTGCCGAAGCCGTGCAGCGAATTCCGGCCACCGCCGACACCGGCTGTTCCGTTAGAAGGAATCCGAAGGATTCCTGGTTAGGAAAGTTAGAGCATCGGGAAGTACTTGTGCCGCAACGATTTTGCGCTCCTTTTGGTCCCCGATAGCACGAGCATGCGGTCCCTGATGGCACGACGGTCTCGGTCACTGATAGCACGAGGCATTTCACAGCTTATCCCCCGCTGGTGACACCGAACGACGCTTGTGCAATCGCCTGTTGAGCGGATCGACGGGGATCGGCGCGAAGTTCAATCGCTCTGCGCCAGTCGGGTCGCGGGTGATGAGAAGCTGATATCCGGGCAATGCTTGACGACGGACGATCTCGCGCACGTCGTAAGCAAAATGTTTGAGCGGCGAGAGGCTGCCTGACTTGGCATGCAAGTGCACAAGATCGAAGCTCCAGCCGCCATGCTGACGGCCTCCATGCTTGCGTACCAGGCGATACAGCCAGCGCTCCAATCCGCCCGTCAGATCGAAATAGGCGCGGTCGATGGTTAGTACCAGTGCTTCATCGAGCACACCCATATAGAACCAGTCGGGTATTACGAGCTCTAGCCCACGTGGGCGCCTGTGGACGTCTGCTGTCTCTTTCCATTCGTTGATCCAGGAAAAGCGATGCGCTCGTCGTTCTGTTGGCTGGCGGATTGAGGTCAAGACCGTGGTCGATTGCAGCCGATCGAGTGCAGCTTTGAGGCGATCGTAGTCGCGCATGCTGGTACCGCGCCCCACGAAGGTGAGGATCTGGTACGGTGTGACCGCCATCAGTCGGGATGTCTTTAGGCCGGCGTCGCGGGCCTCGACAATTTGCGAGGCAGCCCAGATCAGAACGTCGGCATCCCAGATGGTCGCCATGCCGTGCTCCGGCACAGCCTCAACCCGGATCGCGATCGTCCCGGTACGAAAATCGATTGGCACAACGCGCTTTGATTTTGCCAACGAGAAGAACGGGTATGCCATCAGATCTTGCGCGTCGCGCGGCGCGAGATCGCCGGGAAGTGCACGGAAGAGGTCGAGTTGATCGCGCTCTGACTTGGGCTGTTTATGCGAGGAGAAGTTGTCGTCCGACATGAGTTAGCGCCGCTCCTTGCCCGCATACGGAATTGGTGCGTGTCGCTTTGCCGGCAACACCGATCCGTTGCCGGGATCGCTGGTCGACGTCTTCGCACCGCGGTCAACCCACGCTTTCAGATCCTCAAGGGCGTAGACGACACGACCGCCGAGCTTCCGGTAGGTCGGGCCCGTGCCATAGGTGCGATGCTTTTCGAGCGTGCGCCCGGACAGGCCGAGAAAGCGTGCAGCTTCTGGAGTTCGCAAGTAGCGCGGCGGTAAGCCGGCGTTTGGATCGGGCATCGTGGGGTCTCCGTGACCGTCTGGAGCGCCGCCGAGTTCAGCTGCGCGGCGCCGGTCACGATGGCGCAGTAGAAGCGCTTGGGGGGATGCCGAAGATGACGGGATGATTTTCGGCACCCCCAACTTCATTCCTTGCAACATGGTGATAGAGCAAGGCGGCCGATCCCCGCTCGGCACACGCGATCGGGGTTCCAGCGCGAGCAAATTGCATCGCGGTGACGGGAACGGCCTCGAAGAGCGCATTCAAACGCAGGATTTAGGCGCGGACACGCGGCTAGGCCGTAAATTCCCATATTGGGGCGAACTTTACCGCCCGACTCAGATATCCAATTCGCGCCACGCACGCGGCGGTTATTTTAGAATTGCCAGCCCCAGGCAGCGTCCAGTTGCCGTGGTTAGATTCCGGGACCAGCAATATCGTCCATCAATAAGGCACCTCCACGTGGCGACTTTCGGCGTGGGATTGCCTGCATCTAGAATGATGCTGGACAGCTTCAGACGAAGTATTGGAGCCGCTAGCCATCATGAGCGCCGTTAGCTCTCGAAGGCGATGAAGGCGCCGCAAATCGACGCGATACTCAGTCCCCACGAGATTGAACGCAAGCGATGAGTTCCGCCTCAGACCGACCACCCCCGATTCATAGGCATACGAATCCTCGTGCCAAAGCAACTATACGCGGACCACCTGTTATATGGGTGTCCTGAAAACACGCGGAGCCATGATCGTCGTGGCGGCAGCGTTCGCCGGATGCCGCGTTTCGCGGCTAAAATCACGGGCTAGCAATGCTTGGGGGGAACGGATGATTTTTCGCACCCCCGACCTACTTTTTGCGAGACGCTGGACGGAGCAACGCGTGATAACCCCCGCACATCAGCTCAAGGCCGGCCTTTACCAGCCGGATGGTCCGGCTGCGAAGGTCGTGCGTCTTCCAGGCACGGCCCGAGATCAATTGGCTTGCAAGCAACACTTCAGCGATGACCCGGTAAGATGCACCGTCCATGTAGGCGTCCAACGCTCGCAAGGCCAACGCGAGCCTTTGCCGCTGCTATGGCGAAAGCTGATGATAGGGAGGTCCTGGCCGGCGCCCCTGGATGGCAAGCCATAAACGGTGTGAAGCATATGCGCGGATTTCGTAATCCGCACCGAACGGCAGTTCGGCGGAATTCAACGCCCCTGGCTGGGGCGCCTGCGTCAGCCAAAGGTGATGACGCGTTCCGTGAATCCACAAAACGCCATGCCAGCCGTCCGATGCCTTCTTGATACTGCCCGATGGAAGGTCAGCAAGAGGCAGCGGAGCGCCTTTGACCAGCCAGGTTAGCGCATTGCGCACGACTGGCACTACGCTCGGGAGGGGCCCACAAGATGGTTTGCTCGAAATAGGACCCCTGCGGGTCACGAGCGAAAGCAGACGCCCCATCTCCTCCGGAATTCTGTGTTCACGTCGCCGCCCTTCGACTGAACCTCCCGATAGGCAGCCCGGTAATTGGGACTGCGCCTGAGCGTTTCCCAAGCGAAATCCACCCTCTCCCCTGACTTCATCGCGTGCTCATGAGGTGCATCTGAGCGCCAATCGAATCCCGACATACGACCGATCCCCAAAGAAATTGCGACGCAATGACTATGAAGCCTTCGGTTGTCGCGCAAGTCGCCAACTGATGAAGAATTCTGCAGGCGGCCCCAAACCCCAAAGCGAAGACCATAGGCTGCGATGACTTGAGAGCATATGATTTGCCGCTCGGCCCTGCTAATAGCTCAAGAAAGAGCCCTGCCGAGCAGCTCAGGCGGGGCCGGAGGTCGTCAAGAAGTTCTTGCGCGCCCGCGACCAGAGCAGTGTGTAGCCTTCGCAGGGTTCGTCGTCGAACAGGTTCACCTAGATCCGCATCGTGAGGTCATCGAGCTTAAGCGAAAGCTAATCGCCGCCATCCTCGGAGCGGTCTGATCAGGCTTCCACGATCTCGCTCTATGTGGTGCACCACATAAAGCCGACCACGTGGAGTAGAGCACTGTGCGGGGCTACGTTCTCAGAGCTGACCGCATAATGGCGAGAGTGGGAGACCGCGGCGCTCGCGCGGGGCGGCCGCATTAGTGGTCAGCGCGAGCAGACCAGGGCATGGCCGTCATCGACCGCGACGAAGTTGGCGTAGATCAGCGCCGGGACGAACGCTCGTCAAGTTTCACGAAGTGACGGACGGTGTTGCCCTCGGAATTTCGTTGCCACGCGGGCACCTACCTCGACGTTGCGGGCCATCACGCGCAAGTTCGGAGCAGCGCGAAGCGTTCCGCCGGCACTACAATTCAAAGGCGTCGACCTCCTCGTCCGGGAATTTCTCGGCGTCCAGCTCCAGCCTGTTCTTTGCCTCTCCCAGTTCCCATATGATCAGCACGTAGTCTTCGAACGTACTCGACGAGCTGATGTGCGTCTTAATCAGCTTCCGAAGTTCGTGCCTGAACTGATATTTGCTGACGGTCATTCGCGTTTCCTAGCGTTGCTGGGTTCACGCAGGAGATCCAAATTCTCGAGCTGGCGAGCCGAAACGTTTGGTGAAGGTGAGGAACTGCAAGCAATATCGCGGTTGGTGCCAAGAACAGTCAGTGCCAAGGCAACAGTTGCAGAGATCCCGGCCGCGATCCGGCCGTACTCAATTGAGTTGGCCCGAGCCTTGTCCCGCCAAAAACGCATAAGAGAAGATGACTTCATTGCAATTCCATTTTCCGGCTCGCGACCCGCAGCGGATTCCGTTTGACCGCTCCCGCCACTCATTCGCCTAGGCCGAGTGCCATCCATCCCGAAAAGGTACCGGATGCTCGCTCATCCGAGGTTGAGAGATAACTCAAGATTGCTCCCTGTTAGAAGTTGACCAATGCCGTACAACACAGACAACGCAACAATCATAGCGTAGAGATAGGCCGCAAGTTGAGGCCAGAAATCACCGTCACGGTGGAACATTAGCGCCTCATATGTCACCGCGCTTCCGACTAGAAACTAAGCCCCCCATCGAGCACACGGCGGGGCTGCTCCCTGCCGACCAAAGCCTAGGAGCCACGCGGCTGGGAAACCGCGCGCTACAATGCAACTTTGTTTTCCGCTGGCTTGTAATCGGCGGGTCGCTTTCGGAGACTCACGAGCGTCCCGATTTTCAGTCCTTTGCGCTCTTTACGACGTTGCGTAAGACGATTTCAGAAAGCTGCACAACCTGCTGTTTGAGAAAAGCAATAAGCTGTGTGAGACGACAAATCTCTTGCTTGCAGCGCTCCAGCTCGAGCTGTTCGTCTGTCATTGCCGATCCTTCATGGCGATTCGTACTTGCCGTCATGGTTCACGTAGCCCCCTTGTCCGAGAAGAACTCACACTGATGCGTTCTGCGAACTCCTTTTCGAACACGAATTGCGCCGGCTCGCCGTGTTCACCTTCGAGAAAGCCCTTCGCCACCAATAGCTCGCGGGAATCGCGCACTAGGGCCGGGCTGCCACATATCATGGCGCGGTCATGCTGCGGATCCATTTCAGGCAGCTCGATTTCTGTAAACAGCTTGCCTGACGCGATCAGATCGGTGATTCGTCCGCGGTTGTAGAAGCGATCGCGCGTCACGGTCGGATAATAGATCAGCTGGTAGCGCACAAAGTCGCCGACCAGCTCGTCGCTCGGCAGTCTTTCCGTGATTATCTCGCCATAGGCGAGGTCCGCGACGCGGCGACAGCCATGCAGCAGCACGACATACTGGAATCGCAGATAGGTCCCGGGATCCTGAATCACACTCAGGAACGGCGCGAGGCCGGTGCCGGTACCGATCAGATAGAGATTGCGCCCGTCATCGAGATTAGCGATGACCAGCGTCCCCGTCGCCTCGCGACTGACGAGGATCTCGTCACCTTTCCTCAGACGCTGCAGACGCGAGGTTAGGAGATCATCCGGCATTTTGATCGAGAAGAATTCCAGCCGGTCCTCGTAATGGGCGCTGGCGAGGCTGTGGGCCCGCAGTAGCGGCTTCTCGTCGACATTCAGCCCGATCACGGCGAATTCGCCGCTACGGAAGCGGAACGACGGATCCCGGGTCGTGGTGAAGCTGAAGAGATTGTCGGTCCAGTGATGGACCCTGAGCACGCTTTCCTGGTTGAAATTGCTCATCCCACCGCTCGCAGCAAAAGTTGGAGCATGATGCGGGCGCCGGTTTTGGAAAAGATCGGGCCCAAACGGACCCTCGATTGACGAGAACGCGAACGTAACCAGAGCGTTCGTTTTAAGCGAAGGCAAGGGCAAGCAGGCCCGAGCAGAGCAGCACGAAGCCGGCCGAGGTCAGAGCCAGGAAGCTGCCGGAGACAAGGTCATGATTCCGCATAAAACCACCTTGATGGCGCAACGCGCAAAGTGCGATATGAACCCTAGCCAAATAGACGATCTATTAAAGAAAAATGTCAGTACGTAACGCACAAAGCGCCGTTATTTCTGTCGCCGCGATCGCAATGCTTCACGTTCGTCCGTTTCCATCGGGCTGAGAGGCGAATTAAATGGCTCATCGCTTGGAGGAGTTCGGGATGGATGCCGAAGTGTAAACGCCGCAGTGCGGGGATCCCTCCGATAAGCTGGAGGCGGTGGAAGCGGTCATTCCGCCGGAGCTGCGCCGCGGACGGTTTCGCTTGGCGCGCGCGGGAGTCGAGGCGGCAGACCTTCTGACGCGACCCGCCGGATCAGCCGGGAGCCTCGCTAAGACATTTGACCGATTGCGGCCGAGTATCGGAAGGGTTGGAGAAATGAGGACCCCGCCCGACTGGGTCGGGCGAGGCCTGTGGGGCGGGGAGCTCACTCGCCGTTCTTGCGCGGCCGCGACCAGAGCAGGGTGTAACCTTCGCCGCCTTCGTCGTCGAACAGGTTCGCGTAGATCGGGGCGGTGAACGAGGGATCGTCGAGTTTGAGCGAGAGGTAGTCGCGGCCCTCTTCGGAGCGCTTCGGCCAGGCGGCCCCGATCTCGGCTCGGCCCACGTAGATGCGGTGGCTCGGAGCGTTGTCGTTCGATCGGTTAGCCTCGGTGACAATACGAACGCCCTTTGCCTGCAAGCTCAGGGTGATGATCTCGCCCTGGAAATCGTTACCGACCTTCTTGAAAGAACCGATGTTAGCCATGTCACTTCTCCTGTTGTGTTTCGAGCCCGCGACCACCGCGGCCTCGATGGCGATCTAAAGGCCGAGGACGATCGGCGACGCACCCGCTTTGAGGGCCGGAGCGAAGCGGAGGACGTCGTTGCGGCGACTTTCTTGCCTCGCGAGGAATGGGCGAAGCCCAGGGGAAGAAAGTCGCAACAACGGCGTTGCGGCTCAGACGATCGAGGCGAAGCCGGTCTTCGGCCAGATCGAGCCATCAACGAGGCCACGTGCGTCCGCGTGCTGAACCGCAATTTCAAGGAGATGACTTGGCGTATCTCGGCTTTGCTGAACAAGAGGTTCGATTGATAGGGCGCAGGAAGAGAAACAATCTGCTGCAAAGGGCGGTATCGTCTCCGACCGACCGATCAAGGCCAGCCCCCCGCTACCGCGACCATGTGCCCGTCAAAGTCGGCGTGGCTTGGTGGAGGCACTTCAGGGAAGGCGGCGACTATCTCTCGCTCAAACTCGAAAGAATTCTCGTTCAATGCGCCGATCTATGTGAACCTGCTCGATCAGGAAGAGGGTAACCGATCATCTCTTTGGCATAGTGGCCGTAAGAACTGGTTGTGAGTGCTTCACCTCGCCAGCCGGCTCGAACGGGCGGGTTTCGGCCAAAGCATTCAACCGTCCCCATGCGGTGCAGCAAGCGGAAACTGCGCCCACGCAAGCGAAGACCTCACGCCAGCCCGGCGAAGGCACGCCGATGTGGGACACAGCGAACGCCACCTGATAGCCGGCGACGGCGGCGGGAGCGGTGAATGCGACCGCGATCACGATGCGCAAGGTCAGGGATCGGCTAGCAGCGAGAGTGACCTGACTAAGGACAACGGTGAATGCGCCACTGGCGATCCCGACAAGCAGCGCACCGACTACGCCAGCGCCGCCGCGGAAGGCCGTCATCCCGATATTCATCGCGACGAAAAACGGAAGGGCATACACCGCGATCGCAAAGATCAGCCAGCAGAGCAGACCAACGCCGATGGCATTGAGAGCAAGCCCAAGGGCAAGCATGGTGGTGGCTCCATCTGCATAGGATTAAGGATTGCGCCTTCCACCACCACCACGGCGCATCTTCATACATGAAACCGAAACGAGGCGGAGTTGCGGCGTATGCAATTCCGCTTTGACGCCTTGGAGACCAGAAGACGGCGCTCACGCGCCGCCAAACTTCCAGACGGGGATGCCGAGGCGCTTCGCCTTGTCAGCGAGGTTGTCCTGAATTCCCGTGCCCGGGAAGTGCATGACGCCGATCGGCAGGAGTTCGAGCATGGCGTCATTGCGCTTGAAGGGGGCCGCCTTGGCGTGCTTTGTCCAGTCAGGCTTGAAGGCGATCTGAGGCACTTTGCGGTGGGTCGCCCATTTGGAGGCAATCAGTTCGGCTCCTGCCGGAGAGCCGCCGTGGAGCAAAACCATGTCTGAATGCTTGGCGTAAACCTTGTCGAGGCGATCCCAAATCAGGTGATGGTCGTTGAAGTCGAGCCCACCGGTGAGTGCGATCTTTGGTCCCGGTGGCAACATGACTTCAGTCTCGGCGCGACGCTTGGCTGCGATGAAGTCGCGGGAGTCGATTATGGCCGCGGTTAGCGTGCGGTGGTTTACCAGCGATCCCGATCGGGGGCGCCAGGTTGAACCGGTGTGGGTCTCAAAGCGCTCGATGGCCTGGTCGCGGAAGACCTCGAGGCAGCTGCGGCGCTCGATCAAAGTGATGCCTTCGGCCGTCAGGCGCTCGAGTTCGACCGATCGGACTTCGGAGCCGTTCTGCTCGCGCTGGCTTTTCTGCTGCGCCTGTTCGTTATCGTCGAGATGGCGTTCGATGCGGTCGACGGCCCGGTGGAACAGATTGACGGTCGACCAGAGCAGATCGTCAAGATCTGGCTCGAGCCGTGTGTCGCTCAACGTCGCGACGAGGGCATCGAAGATATCGGCGACGGCGCCGGTGATGATCTTGCCCTCGGGAAGCGGCCGTGGATCAGGCTCGTTGTCGAAGGGTCGGTAGCCGAACAGCTGTAGTTCGGTGAGGACGTGATCGGTCGGAGATACGGCGTGCGGCGGTTCGATGTCGTCGTGGTCGGCCATTTGAGGAGTTCCTTTGCCGGATCGGCCGCGCCCATCGCGGCCTTGGTGGCGATCACTCAGACGGCGGGCGGAACGGGCCAGAACCCGAAGGGCCGAAGCGACAGCGGAGGATGGCGGAGACCGGCTATTTTGCCTCGCGATGCAAAGCGCGCTAGCCAGATGGCGGGTTTGTCTTCTCATCGCCGGCGCGCGGCGGAAAATAGCCGGGCGTAGCCATTGCCGGCCCGGTCCCGGTTGCCGTCCGATCGCCCTCTAGAAGGCCGAGGTCGCGTCCTCTTCTGGCAATGGCCTCGTTATGACCGACCTATCAACGTCGATCGAAGCACCGGCCTATTCTGCGACTACCGTCGACGAATGCAGGAAGCGGACGACGTCCTCTGGTACGAGTTGAAGCCGCAACGCTGCTCGGAGAGTCTCGAGACCGAAGATGTGCAGGTCTTCGTTGAAATCTCCCAGCCGGGGCGACAACGCGATCGCTTCAACACCGACGGCTTCTGCACGCTGGCTAAGAGTAGCCTGCACGGCATCTCCGGCGGCATCAGCGTCGCGGGCGATATAGAGCCGACGCAGGCCAGACGGCAGCATCAGGGCTGCAAGGTGACTGGCCGAAAGCGCGGCTGCCATCGGCAACGTCGGCAGCACGTAACGCAGCGACAGCATGGTCTCGAGACCCTCGCCGGCGGCGAGCACGTCGTCCACCGCGCCAAATCGAACGGCATTGCCGAGCAAGTCGCCCATAGCCCGTCGTGGAGTATCGATTGGGGCCTTGCCGAGCCGCACGCGATCAAATCCGTCTGGGTCGAGCCAAGTGCGGTGCACGCCGGAGATCCGCCCATCGAGGTCCGTGACGCCAGCTATCATCGCCGGCCAGGTCTCGGTCGGCAAATGCTCGCCCGGTCGGTAGTAGCAACGTGGGTGGAAGCGCAGACTGCCGCCATGGTGGATGCGGGCTATTCCGCGGCGCCGCAAATACGTCTCGACCACCGTGCCTTCGATCGGGCTAGAGATCGCAAAGAGCCGACGGGCGGCTTCCTGCGATCCGACCGGCGCAGGCGAACGAATGGGTTTCGAGGCCAGCTGCTGCTCGGGACGAGGCAGCCTCAGAAACCGCCGCGCCTCCTCGGCGACCTCGCGGAAGTCTCGCAAGGCCAGGCTTTCGCGGATGATGTCGAGGAGGTCGCCATGTTCGCCGGTCGCAGCGTCAGTCCACTTGCCGGCGGGACCCTTCGGCGATTCCTGGAGCCGCACGAACATCGAGCGGCCCGGCGTGTTGTGGACGTCGCCGACCACCCAGTACCGCCCCGCTCGCTTGCCATTGGAGAGATAGTGTCGGCACACTGCCTCGGCCTCGCGCGCGAGGCGGCGTGCCAGTTCGGAGGCGTCGGGTGACATCACGCGGCCTCCCGCTCACTGACGCGCGCGACCGGATAGGTGTCAAGCACCTTTGTCAGGATCCCGACGCCGCTTGCGTCCGTGGGCACGAACATCCGCAGCTTCCAGGAGATGATCTCTCCAAAGAGGCCGTAAGCGCGGAGGCGATCGCGCATCGTGTCGTTGAATCCCGACAGTTCGATGCGGCATGCGCCCATCACCCGGACGCGGCGAAGCTGGAGCCCCTCTGCGAGGTCGAGGACGGTACGTCCCTCCATCACCGCAGCAAAGGCAGCGTCCGGCGCCAGCGTAGGCGCGTCCGCCGAGACGACGTTTACGACCCACGCGGCAGAAACCTTGATGATGCGTTCGCCCGCATCGGTCTGGAGCCGATAGACACGGGTAGATTCGTTCGGCAATCGTTTCCAGATGGGTAACAGCAAGCCGGCCACGACATGGATCGTGCTTTCCGTGAACTCAGACACCTCGGCAAGCTCCGCCAGCCAGGCCGCGGCAAAACGTTCGCGATCCGCTTCAACCCAATGGCTCTCCACCATCATGTTCAAAGAGACCTGGTGCTGCTCCATAGGCCGGATCAGGCGGACGCGGCGCTCGATCTCGCCGTCGTCGAGCATGATGCTCGGGGCCGGAACCTGCACTGCGGCCCGTGCCGACCGCTCGTTGATCAGCAGGACAGCAGGATTGGAAAGACGAGCAACGGCGTCATCCAAACCAACAGGATGGTTGCGCTGGCGCTGCGTGATGCTGAGCAGCCGTGTCTCGGCGCCTGTGCGCGGATGGACATAGATCGTCCGCCGCCCGCTGACGACAAAGCTTTCAGCGCGGAGCGTTTCCAGCCCGAGGTCATAGGTGCCAGATGCGACCGCGCCCTCGATTCGAGCGGTCAAGAGCTGCTCGAAGGCGGTGAAGAGGACATTCTGTAGGTCGATGGTGAGCGCCAACAACCTGTTCAGGAATGTCGTGATAGGCGGCAGGTCATCCCTGAGCCCATTGGCATCCGTCAGCTTCAGGCCGGTGGCATCCTCGAACCGTTCGAGCGAGCATCCGTCGACCTTGCCTCGGACGAGCAACGTATAGAGTTGACGCAACGCATCCCGCCCGTACTGGCTTTCGAGGTTGTCCTCGGGCCGAAACAGCCCCTGCCCTCCGGTCTGGCGCTGGCCGCGCGTAATGGCGCCCAACGTGTCGAGCCGGCGCGCGATGGTGCTGACGAAGCGCTTTTCGGCCTTCACGTCTGTCGCGATGGGGCGAAACAGCGGCGGCTGCGCCTGATTGGTCCGGTTTGTCCGGCCGAGCCCCTGGATCGCGGCATCCGCCTTCCATCCGGACTCGAGCAGGTAGTGAACCCGCAAACGCCGATTCCGGGCAGAGAGTTCGGCATGGTAGCTCCTCCCCGTGCCGCCCGCGTCGGAGAACACCAGGATACGCTTGACGTCGTCCATGAAGGCCGATGTCTCGGCGAGATTTGCCGAACCGGCTCGATTTTCGACCACAATTCGGCCGCCCTTGCGAATGATACGGCGCGAGCGGCCGGTCACCTCGGCGACCATGTCGGTGCCGAAGCGCTGCACGATTTGATCCAGCGCGCCGGGTACCGGAGGCAGCGAGGCGAGTTTCTCGATGAGGCGGCCGCGTCGTGCGACGGCCTCCCGGCTCTCAACCGGCTGGCCATCGCGATAAACGGGCCGAGAGCAGAGGTTGCCCTCAGAGTCCGTGAACGTTTCGTAGAGTTGGATCGGGAAGGAGTGGGCGAGATAGTCGAGCACATACTCGCGCGGGGTGATATCGACCTGGACGTCACCCCAGTCTTCGGTCGGGATCTCGGCGAGCCGGCGCTCCATCAGCGCTTCGCCCGTTGAAACAATTTGGATAACGGCGGCATGGCCGGCGTCGAGATCGCGGTCGATCGATCGGATGAGCGACGGCGTCTTCATCGAGGTCAGCAGATGACCGAAGAAGCGCTGTTTGGCGCTCTCGAAGGCGGATCGGGCCGCGGACTTTGCCTGCCCGTTCAGCGTTCCGGCTTCGCCGGTGATGTTGGCGGCCCGCATCGCCGCGTCGAGGTTGTTATGGATGATGCTGAACGCATCTGCATAGGCGTCGTAGATGCGAACCTGCTCCGGTGTAAGCTTGTGTTCGACGAGCTCGTACGCGACGCCCTCATACGACAATGAGCGGGCAGCGTAGAGACCGAGCGCCTTGAGGTCGCGCGCCAGCACCTCCATCGCCGCGACCCCACCATCCTCGATTGCCTCGACGAACGCGGCACGTGTGGCGAACGGGAAATCGGCGCCGCCCCAAAGACCGAGGCGTTGCGCATAAGCGAGGTTGTGGACGGTGGTGGCGCCCGTCGCTGATACATAAACCACGCGAGCGTTCGGCAAGGCGTACTGGAGCCTTAGGCCCGCGCGCCCCTGCTGGGAGGCCGCCTGGTCACCGCGCTCGCCCTTGCCGCCGACCGCGTTCTGCATGGCATGGCTCTCGTCGAAGACGATCACTCCGTCGAAGTCGGAGTCCAACCATTCAATGATCTGCCTGACACGCGAAAGCTTCTCGCCACGCTCGTCGGTGCGCAGCGTAGCGTAGGTGGTAAATAGGACGCCTTCCGAAAGCCGGATCGGGGCGCCCTGGCGAAACCGGGACAGAGGCGTTACAAGCAGCCGCTCCATGCCGAGCGCTGACCAGTCGCGCTGGGCATCTTCGATCAGCTTGTCGGATTTGCTGATCCAGACCGCACGGCGGCGGCCCTTGAGCCAATTGTCGAGCAGGATCCCGGCGACCTGCCGTCCCTTGCCCGCGCCAGTGCCGTCGCCCAAGAACCAGCCGCGACGAAAGCGGACGGCATTCTCTGCGTCATGGCGCGCGGCAGCTACAACATCAAACGTCGCGTCGACCGTCCAGGAGCCCGCGAGAAATTCGGAATGCGCCTCGCCGGCATAAATGACGCTCTCGATCTGGGCGTCCGACAGAACTCCGTCTGCCACCAGACTTGAAGGCAGGTGCGGACGGTAGGACGGCTTTGGTGGCGCAACGGAAGCCATCGCCGCGGACTGCACAAGCTTGGTCGGATGTGCACATGATGCAGGAATACGGATCGACTGCAGTCCATATTCCTCATAAAGCGCATCGGTGAATCGAGCGCCCTCCGGCGGCGACCATTCGACCGTCTCGTATATGAGTTCAGCGCCATTTGGCGCTGCGCTTTCCGAAGTGGACGACAGGCGTGATGCAGAAGCGCCGGCCGATCGGGACATTGCAGGGTGGCTAGTGGCGTTGGCCACGACCGGCGCGGCGGCGGGCAGCCTCGGCGGCACATGCAAGGTTACCCAATTGAGCAAGGTGGCGACATCACCGGCCATGCCTTGCGAGGCGGCAAAAGCCTTCGGATCAGCGGCGGGCAACTTATCGATAACGAGCAGCCTCGTGTCCGTCTGAGTGCCGTGCTTGGCGTAGACGGCGCCGTCGATCGCGGCAGAAAACACGACCCGTCCGCGCTCCTGGAGGCGAACAAAGGCCTCTAGCCACGCCGGGTTATCCGGCGCAAGGCCTGCGCCAGCGATGGCGACGAGGCGTCCACCGTCGCAAAGACGCGCGAGCGCCGAAGCGATGTGCCGGAAAGCCGCGTCCGCCATCCGCCGATCGACGTTCGCCACCTCGGAGAACGGCGGGTTCATCAGAACGACGGTCGGCACGACGTTCGCGTCGAGGTGATCATCGATCTGCGCGGCGTCGAACCGCGTGACCTCAACATTGGCGAACAAATGATCCAGCAGCGCCGCGCGGCCTTCGGCCAACTCGTTCAACATCAGAGAGCCGCCGGCGAGTTCGGCAAGGATGGTGAGCAAGCCGGTCCCCGCGGAGGGCTCCAGAACGCGGTCGGCAGGCGTAATACCGGCTGCGGTGCATGCGACCAGCCCCAGCGAGATCGGCGTCGAGAATTGCTGGAACGCCTGACTGTCCTCGGAACGCCTCGTATGGGTCGGCAGACAGCTCGCGATTTTCGCGAGCATTGGCAGCATCGCGGCCGTCGAGCCGGCCTTGGCGCGCATAGCCGGACCGAACTTGCGAAGGAATAGAACGGTTGCCGCCTCGCAGACGTCATAGGCGGTCTTCCAGTTCCAGGCGCCGGCCGCGTCCGAGGCGCCGAAGGCAGCCTCCATGGCGCTACGCAGGACGGCGGCATCGATGCGACGGCCGCTTTCCAGATCGGTTAGGAGCCGTCGGGCGGCCTTGAGGGCGGCAGAGGTGAGAGTAGCAGCGGCACGCATCGAGAGCGGCGCGGCGGCAGCGCCGCCGGCGAGAGATTCGGTCATGACAGGATTTCTCGGGAGAGCAGGAACGGGTCGAACCATCAGGCGCTCTCCTTTGACCCGACGGCTCAAACCCTTCCCGGCCCAACTCTCCCTCTCAGCCCTCGCCCATAAGAATGGGGACCGGCGCTGCACACCGGTCCCCAAGCAACTGCGGGATGGCCAGGCCATCCCGCTCTATGATGTCACTCAGCCGCGTCGAGCTGTTGCGGGTCATCCTCGCCCGCATTCTCCCGATCCTCATCGTCGGCGAGGAATTCGGGCAGAGGGCTGGCTTCACTTTCCTGCTCGACCGACGACACGCTGGAATCGACGAGACGCAGCGGTTCCGGCAGCCAGCCCGAGCCATCGAGAAGCCGCTCGGCCTCCTTGGCCATGTCGGTCTTCTTCAGGTGGTCGATCAGTTGCGCGGAAGACTCGCCTCTTGCTTCCCGCACCGCCTCCAGAATGCGAGGCTTGGTGATCCGGCCGAGGTAGTTGTCGACGGTGGGGCGCCAGCCGGCCTGCACCATGTCGAGCCCGACCGCGCGCGCCAGCACATCGGCCTGATCAAGACGCGTTTGGACGCCGTGGGCGGAGACACGGCCCTGATTGTAGCGGTTTGCTGGCTCATAGACGGCGTTGACCGCAAATGACGCACAGTGAGCGAACAGGGATGCTTGCGCGTCACCATCGAGAGCTGTGAGCGCATCCCAGAGATCGTTCTCGCCCTTCGGCAATCGTGCTTTCCAGGACTCGTGCCGAACCTGAACGGCCTTCGCGGACGCGCTTTCCCTCAGCCCGGGGGCTTGAGCGGGAAACGCCGGCGTGCGAAGTCCGATCTCAAGAGAGCTTCCAGAAGACGAGAACCGGTAAAAATGCGGTCAGCACGAAGTTGTGCAATACCGCCTGGAACGCGATGGCGGGATTTTCTGCCAGTGCATCGCGTAACGCCCGCGTACGATGCGCCGTCAGCTCGGTGATCAATCGATCCGGCAATGGTCTCGTCACATCGTCATCATCCTCGTCGGCTTCGACCGGCGCACCTGCCACCGAAACCACCGTACGCTTTACTGAATCACTGGCCTCGCGTCCCTCGGTTGATGACGTATCGGTGCCCTGGCCGACGTCAGGATCGGTTGCCGGCAGGTCGTCCTCTGGCCGGACGTAACCCCGGTCTACCGAGAGACGTCCTTCGGAATCGACACTGACGAACACGCCAGCTCGGGCAATCTCCGCGGGATCGTAGAACACCGACCGCTCTTCGAACGCTATCAGCGCCGCCTCGATTTCGCCGAGACGCTGGTCGACCTCATCGGGGAGCTCATCTGCATCCTGGTAGTCGGATTCAAGCTTGGCCTGTTCGGCGTTCAACGCGTCAATGGTGTCCTGCTCCTCAGAGCCTGACTCAAAAAGCGTAGACGTTTTCAGGGTCTGGCCAAGCGGCGAGTTAGGAGCCTCAGATGGGCGGCGAGCAACCAGGCTAGCTCGGTGGCGGCAGAGGCTTCGAAGTCTTTGGAGAGGCGACGACATCTGCCGAACCATGCAAAGGTACGCTCGACGACCCAGCGCCTGGGCAGGAGCTGGAAGCCTTTGACCCCGAGCGGTCGCTCGACGATCTCGATTGTCCATGGTCCGCAGTTGGAGAGTGCGTTGACGAGCTGTTTGCCGCGATAAATCCGATCGGCAAAGACATGCTCAAGCCTTGGGAAGCGGCCTCGCAAGAGCTCCAACAGAGGAACGGCACCATGGACATCCTGAATGTTGGCGGGATGAACATAGGCAGCCAGCAAGAGACCG
>NZ_LBKA01000204.1:0-40238 GCF_028128955.1 Bradyrhizobium sp. CCBAU 11386 | reverse complement strand
GAGGAGCGAGAGGACCGCGCCGTGGTCAACCAAGCTGCAGCGCACGTCCCAGATCCCGAACGATGAACGCTTGGCGGACGCTGGCCTTCCCTCGTGGGTACTCCCTTCTCATGCGGTCGTTCGACCAGGATACAAAGAACACCGAACGAGCGCAGATGATCTGGACTCTTCGTAACGAATTTCTGGCGCGCTCGACACGGCGTGATTCCGCGACGCTTGCGCCGGTTGATCAGGTACGCCGCCCGGTCATCGCGCCCACCGACGACGAGTATGCAGCCTATGTTGATCCTGTCTCGTCGAAACGCTGGCTCGCAATCCCATCCGATTGGGCCTGCCCGATCTGCGCGCGGAGCAAGCGCCAGCTCATGCGCAAGAGCAAGAGCGGAAGATGGTCGGGAGGCGTTCGGTCGCTGTATGAGTGCACCCTGGAGCGGGATGATCTGACGATCGCAAATCGGCAAAGGCTGTTTCCGGACTTTCGGAACGATATCTTCGTGCGGGACATCTCACAGATTACCGTGTGCGCGGACTGCGCGGGAATTAGTTCTGCCCTCATGCAGAAGGATCAATCGATCCGTGATCCCTATCTTAGTAGCGGAGACCGGCGCACTTCTATCGTTAGCAGCCAAGCACACAGCACGCATGAGATTGATTTCGAAGCGGCACGGAACCGTGCGATCGCAAACGAATCTTATGCTGCAGCGTCGGCAGCTTTCCTCGCTTTTCGCGAACGAGTCCGCGATTTTGCTGGGCGATTCGAACGCGGGCGTCGATGGGGAAACACGGAAAGGAGCTGCTGGACGAATTCGCCGACGATCTTCGTGTCATTCACGGCATCGAAGATCCCGCGGAAGCAATGGATCTCGGCAAATGGCTTTTGACGCAGGCTACCGGTAGCGACAATGAGCCCCCGACACGCGGCATCGAATAATCCGGCTAGGAGCCGTCCACTTGGAAACGCTTGCGCTGACCGAAGGTACTCGAGAAACGTGAACGCCGCTATTCCTGCCACATCGCTGTCAAGCAAACGATTAAGAATATCCTAAAGATAGAAACATCAGGGCGAATGGGGCTTTGACGAATCAGCTAGTTTGGCTCTGGGGGCGTTCGCAGAGATCCAGGCGATTGGGTATGGCTTGAGAAATTTCGCGCCGTTCGACGCAGCGCTATCGGATACGCTGCGCCTCTCGCTTGGCGATTGGCGAAACATACCCTCGTTTCCACCCGCTATCTTTGACAATGCAGTCGCGCGTTCGGAGTTCTATGTCGCGCGCGGCTTCAATCCGGACCTGACCGAATTCACCGCCGAGGCGTTCGACGAAACCACCACCATCGCCGGACTTGATGCGCAGGAATATTCCGAAGCCGCCGGCGATGAAGAAACAGATCTTGTTCGCACCAATCGTGCCCACGACCGATAGCTGCGCTTTGAACGACGGCTACACATGACGCGGTCTGGCGTCGTCGTCCGGTGGTGTCGGTCGGATGAGTCCCTTACATCGATCTCGTCGCGCCAGCGTCCGAGACTGCCCGAACGCCTTATCGTTCAATCCAGTCCAGTTCCCCGAGTGTCAGGTAGACGACAGCACCGCGCGGTGCGCCGACCGCTTCCAGATACTGCAGCAGCTGGCCGGCATAGGTCTGCCGGTCGGCGGTAGTCGGCGCCACGTCGCTCTTCCAGTCAAAGGCGACAACGGCCCGGCCGACTGCGACGGCAACGGCGTCTGCGCGGCCAGCCACCAGGATGCCGCCGGCGTCACGGGAGCTGTAGAGCGCCATCTCCGGTACTAGTGTGGCACGGTGTTCGGCGACGCCCGGCAGATTTAGGGCTCGCAAGACGGTCATGGCCATCTCCGCGGGAGCGGGCAGTGCTCCCGCTTCTGGCGGACCCAGCTGCGCGAGGAGGACGCCGGCTCGGGATTCCAGAACACCTGCCGCCTCCTCGATCTCTCCCGTCAATACCTCTTCGATCAGCTTGTGCAGCACCGCGCCCCGGATTGCGCTGCCCATGACCGTCACAAGACCCGCGGGGTTAGCGTCAGCGGCCTCGTCGATCCGTGCAACTTCGACCAGGCGATCGGCGTCGCCGTCGCTTGGCCGAACCCACCGGATCGGCCGGGACGCATCCGCGATCGCGGCTTGCTCAGCGGCAAACACCTCCTCGCTCTGGTGGTTTTCTTCTGCTGCGACCCGCACCGGAGGACGCCGAGAGAAGCGCGCGGCATCCCATTCCGGGATACCATCCTGCCCCAGATCGAGAAGGTGCGCCCAGCTATTGGTGCGCGGTACCGACAATGTCGGCAGGATCAGCATTTCGATCGCCCGCGTGCAGGCGACGTATAGAAGCCGCTCGTGTTCCTCTGCGCTGTCCTGGTCGTCGATGCTGATGGCATCCGCGATCGCTGGCGGAACGACATCGCCCAGCACCCAGTGCAGGGTGTCGTCCTGACGGCGGTGGATAAACGGCTGACGCCGTCTGAGTTCAGATCCCATATTGATCGGAATGACGATCGGCCATTCGAGGCCCTTGGCGCTGTGGACCGTGATGATTTCGATCGCTTCGCGGTCCGCATCCAGCCGCGCTTCGTCGTAGGGCTCGGGTCCGAGAGGACCGCCCTCCCAGTCGGCGTCAATGTCCTGCGCCAATTGCTTGAGGCCGCGCACGCCATAGCGGCGTGCGCGCTCCATCAGAAGATCGAGATTGGCCAGAGCGCGTGCTGCCTGGTCGCTGCCCCGCGCGGCAAGTGTGGCCCGCACGCGCAGCCGATCGATCGCCTCGCTCAGCAACAAAAACGGCGTCGTTCGCCGCACACGCCGCCCCAGATCTCGGAGTACGATCAGCGTCTCCCGCGCCAGCGGATGGTTGATCTGCGCTGGCAGCGTCTGCAACGTCAACCTCGGCGCCGACGGGCCATCTTTTGTCCCGTCCGGCGCGAGAGCCCGCGTGATATCGAGCAATTCGTGATTGGTGAGACCGACGAGCGGCCCGCGCAACAGAGCGCCGAGCGCCAGCGTATCACCTGGGTCCGCCAGCGCGCGGATCAGCGCGACGAAATCCTGCGCTTCCTGGCGGCGGAAGAGGTTGCGGCCGGCCTGAGAGACGAGCGGCAGGCCACGCTCCTCGAGCGCCCGTTCGTAACGCCAGAGCTCGGTGCCGACCGGCGCGAGCAAGGCGATGTCGCCGGGCACGATCGAGGAGGTTTCTCCGCCGGATCGCCGCACGCGGATATTTCCGATGAGCTGGGCGCAGATGTCGGCAACGGCTCGTGCTTCCTCGTCGCGTATGAACGCCGCGCGGCTTTTCTCGCCGATACGGATCGTGGCTTTCATGACGCAAGGAAGACCATGCTCTGCTGGACCAAGCGAGGACACGAGGGGAACGTAACCCGGCGCCTGTCGGCCCAACGGATCGCGGAAACAGCGATTGACGTGGTCCAGGATCTCACCGCGTGACCGGAAGCTCGTCGTGATCCGCAAGATATTGCCTGGAAACTGGCGCTCGACGGCATTGCGCGCCTCCATATAGGTTGCGACATCAGCGCCTCGAAATCTGTAGATCGCCTGCTTCGGATCGCCGACCATAAACAGGTTGCCCGGAATCAGTTCCCGCGCCTGCCAGGCCGGAGCAGCGCCGGGAGCGCTGGCGATCAGAAACAAGATCTCGGCCTGCACCGGATCGGTGTCCTGGAATTCGTCAACGAGGATCCGCGTGTAGCGGTTTGACGCCGCCTGCCGGACGGTTTCGTGACCGCGCACAAGCGCGCGCGTGGCGAGCAACAGATCGTCAAAGTCAAGAACGGCAGCGTTTCGCTTGAACGCCTCGAAGTCTTCAAGGAGCTCATCGAGCGCGCCGGAGAAGGTCGCGACCAGCGCTGTCGCGATGCCGCCGAGAAGAACACGAAACTCCGCCGCGCACCGGTCATAGTGGGATGCGGCCTGCTCTGCGAGGCGCGCACCTTCGTCCTTGCCGGCAGCGTACTTCCAGGCCCCCAAGCGCCGATACGGGCGCAGATCGCTAGAGCGCCAGGCCATTGCATTGACGCGAGGCGGATGGGCAAGCTCCCAGAGCCGCTCGAATGACGGGGCAGGATCGAAGGCGCCCGCGAAGAAGGCGGCGAGCCTCTCGAGATCTGCAACGTCTTCGAGCGCCCGGTCGGGAGCCCGCGTGCCGTCGATCCAGCGGCGAAATTCCCGCACACTCTCGACAAACTCCAGATCCGCGTGTTCGGCTAGATCGCGGGGCAGAGGCTTTGCGGTCCGAAAGTCGCGCCGGAACTTGCCGAGCTTCTTCAGGGTATCGACAGCCTCCCTTGGGTCTCGTCGCGCCATCACAACGACCGGATCGGTCGGATCGGCGTTTTCGCCGAGACGCCGCCGCAGCCAACGCTCGAACACGGTCGTGAAGGCAAACTCGGTCTGGACCGCATCGAGAACCTCGGCGCCAGGATCGACACCCGCCTCGATTGCGTAGCTGCGAAGCAGCTTGTGGCAGAAACCATGGATGGTGGTTGCCGTCAGTTCGTCCAGTCGCGCGCGCGCCGCTATCAGCGCGGCTCTCTCCGGCGCGGTCAAGGTTTTGTCGACGGCGAGCGCCAGGTCATCGGGGACGTTACCATTCAGCAGCTCGTTCACGAACCGCTCAACGCGCACGCGCAATTCTCCGGCCGCGAGCTCGGTGAACGTGATGGCGGCGATGTTGCGCGGCGCGACACCGCTGGCCAGGAGCATGGTGACGCGACCGGCTAGCAGCGAGGTCTTGCCGGTGCCTGCCGCGGCCTCGACAAGCAAGGTTTGATCAAGGACAGTGAGGGCGCGCCGCCGATCGGCGCTGTCGGCGAGCGCGTTCATGGCAACTCCCAAAACCGGGCCAGATCGCCGGCGGCGGCAATGAACGCAGCTTGCTTTCTGCGGAAGTAGGCAGGAGATGCAGGAAGCGCGAGCCGAAGATCGTTGAGACGGTCGCCGGCGGCCGGCCCCGGAACAGCATGGCCGCGTGTCAAGGCAGCGCAGGCCGCGTTGACGAAGGCTGCGGTCTGCGCAATTGCGTCATCGAGTTCCGGCAGCAAGAAGATCGCCGGTTCGTCTTTCAGATAGATGAGCCGGGTTCGAATGGCGGGCACATCCGGCAGAAGGTGACGGCATGCCAACGCGTACAGGACACGCTGCAATTCGGCGCCACCGGCGATGACTCTCTCAGCGGGATTCTCCGGCCGCTCGCCAGTCTTGTAATCGGTGACACGGACAGCGACCCCACCAGCGCGCAGGTCAACGCGATCGATTTTTCCGCGAATGGCGACGGCCGTGCCGGGCACATCGACGCGCAACGCAGGGTCCCACGGCCAATCCGGATTTTTAGGCTCTGGCGGATTGGCGTGCTCGCCGAACGGCACCTCGGTCCAGCTGCGCGTGCCGCTCTCGGTGAATTTCTCGTTCGTCAGGCCAGCCAGCGCCATGGCGGATGCCTGGCGCACGGTGTTGACCCAGAGCACCTCGGGCGGCACGGGCCGTTCCAGCGGCCACGCCGCAATCACGTGACGCGCCGCCGCCTCCAGCGCGCCCTCGATCTCCTCCTTAGCGGCCACGGTGAAACCGGGCATCGGCTCGAGGGCATCGACGGCGCGGCGCAAAAGCTCATGGACTAGCCGGCCGAATTCATCGGGTGGAAGGATCAGTGGACGCTCCCGGTCGTCCGGCGCACGCCATCCGAGCGCGTATTTCCAGACAAAGCCCAGCGGATCGCGCAGCAGCCGCGCGAGCGAAGTCGGCGACTGGATCTCTGCGAGGCTTTCGGCGATGACGGCATGATCCGCGACCAGGAGCCCGTCATGGGCCATCAAATCCGGTCTGTGCCAGCTCTGCCAGCACCGCAGGGCGGCGCCTGTCGCGAGGTGTTCGGCTATCTCTCGCGGGCGTGCGGTAAGCCGGTCCGATTCGCTTGCCGCGTGCTCTGCGATCCGCGTGCGCGCAAGTGCGAGCGCATTGCCGCCCGGAGCCAGGAGCGGGCTCGGGCCCGCCCGACCGCCCTGCGCGTTGCGACGGCTGCGCGAAAGAACAATGCCTTGTGTCGCGCAAGCGGCAATAATGCCGAATGCCCGCCGGTCCGCTTCAGCGGGCGGATCGGCGTCGAGGGGACCCGGTGGTCCAATATGGTCCGGCAGCAGGGGATCTTCGCCGGACGAGCGCGGCCATCCGCGCTCCGTCAGGCCAAGCAGACGAACCCAAGGGCGTGGCGATGCCGCCAGCTGCCATGCTGGCGCCCAGGCCACGGCGTCGCTGGCATCTCGCTCATCCTCGACACGGATTTTACGAAGCGAAAGCTCCAGAGCGGCCGCTGGCGCGCTTCGAGTGGCCCGCTCCCAGAGGCGGCGCGCACGGCCGCGCAGGAACGCGTCCGCCGCTTCTTCAGCCGCTGTGGTTCCTCGTTCCAGCAAGGTCAGCAAAGGCATCACGATCGGACGCGGATCGGTATCTGGAAAGGTGAGCTGGTCGAGGCCTCGAATCCATTCCGCGGCCGAGGTCAGCGATGCGCTGCGCGGCACGCGCAGCCAGTCACGCGGCAAAGCGTCGAGCGCCGTTCGCTGGCCCGCAGCCAGAGCAAACAGACGCCGCACGCGGGCCTGGCTGAGGCCGTGAAGCAGTACATCCGCGAGCGCTGCGCAACGCTGTCCATCCGCGGTGCCAAGACACGGCCGGCCGTGCGGAAAACTCACCGGCAGTTCGGTTTCTTGCGCCAGCGCGACGGTGTACTCGTCCCATTCGTCGGTGCTGACGCCACAGATCGCGATGTCCCGGGGCTCGGCTTGTCCCGAGGCAATCAAGACGCGCGCCCAGCGAAAAGCCTCGAGCACCTCGTGTCGGGGATCGGCGCACGTGACCTGGACGGGCGTCGCCGCCACGGCGGTCGCCGTTCTGACCTCCCCGGCAAACCAGGCCGTGTCGGCGCCGGGCGGCGCGGTCCAGACAACCGGCGCCATGGCGCAGAGATCATGGATGATCGGTCGCCAGACCGGCTCGATGAAGTGTACCCCCATGATGGAGACCGGGCCCAACACCGCGGGGGCCCATTGCATTCGCGCGCGCGCCTCGTCACGGAGATCCATCGGCAGGCGCGCGCCGCCGGCTAGAAATTCGCAGACACGGTTCTCAAGCAGAGCAAGATCGCGGATTCGCGCGTTACCGTCCGGCGCGTGAGCGAGACGGGTGTCCGCGCTCCATGCCGCTCTCAACGTTCGCGCGACGGCGCGCGTCATCCCGGGAAGATGCCGAACGGTCTCGATGTCCTCGAAGCCGCCCGCATCAAGGGCGCGGGCGACAACAAATTCAAGCTCCTCGCCTGTCACTTGATGCAGGAAGCCGCCTGCCAGCCGCGCCGCCAATTGCGTTGCCGTCATGATCTGCAGACCGTTCTCGCCATCGCGTGCGGCGGCCGCGCGGCGGGTGGCGAATGCCAGCCCGCCCTGGATGATAACGGTCCTCCTCATCACCACTTTCGCCTCCCCATTTCCGGCAACAACCTTATCAAAGAAGCCGCCCGCCTCGGAGGCGCGGCGCAGCGTGCCCACACCTTCGTGGCGTCGACTTGTGCGCAGGGACCATCGTCGGCGGCCCTGCGCTAAATCGCGTGAAGAAGAGGGCCCGGCGGCAGGTTGCCGCCGGGCCTATCGTTACGATTGGCCCGAGACCCAATGCCAGACGCGGCGCCAAATGGGCGGCGTTGCCTTGGGCGGGCTGGGCTGCAGGGGACGATCGACCTTTGGCGACTGCCCGTAGAAGCGCGCTTTGGCGGCGCGATCACGGCGCCGTTCGGCTTCAACCTGCTCATCACTCCACGGGCCGGCTTCAATCACCTTGCCATGGTCGATCACATAATGAGACCGGCACTTCAGCGTCCAATTTCCGATCGATGGGCGAAGCGAGATGGTCTCACCATCGAACGTCATCTTCCAGTCCGTGGGCGTGAAGGGCGCGACAACCTCCTCGCCGCACCCGCAGCAGCAGCTATGCGCCGACGTGGCATACTCCATCGAAACATAGAGAATTCCTGCCTCAAGGCGTTCGGGAATATGCTCGACAAACCGATGCTCCAATTTCTTGTGCCGGATCACGTGAGGTCCCCATTGATCAGCATGTTGCCGTCGGTCGTGTACGTGCAATGATGCTCGTGTTCGAGGTCTCGATAGAAACCGCGGATCTTCTTCCACTTGATGACCGCGAGGACAGCATTGAGGGCGTTGAGGTCTGCGACCTGGATGTTGGACGCGTAGATGTCCTCGGCGCCACCGCCGACGAAGGAAATGCGCTGCCGCGCGTGATCGCGCTTCTCCGGCGTGCTGGCGGTCACCCGCAAGATCCCGCCGAGTGAGCCTTCGTCGAGCTCGAGACCCATGCCGACATCGATGAATCCGGCGCCGATGGCCTCGAGTTTCTCGACGATCAAGCGCTTGGCTTCGCCGGCGTCGAGGGACAGGAAGGCAAAGGTGACGCCGTCGAGAAGGTGGATGTTGTCGGCGCCGAGCGTGACGCCGTGGGCCACGACATTGCGGTGCATCCGGCCATAGATGCCCTTCAGATAATCGACCTTCTTAGGCGCCTCGCGCAGTTCCTCCAAGCTCGGAGCGCCCGGCGCGCGAAACGCGTTGTGGGTCAGGAATTCGTCGCGATCGAACAGCCGGATTTCGCGGACCGGCGTCTTGGCGACGAAGTCCAAGATGTACCCGCCGGTGCCGCCGACGCCGACGATAGCGACGCGTTCATTGACCAGGCGTTCGGTCAAAACGCCGATCCCGACACGGTCCGAGGCGGTCTCGACATAATTGAAGACGCTGTCTTCCTCCTCCTCTGGCGCGCGGAAGGTGCGAGGCGTGGCGCCGGGCTTCAGCACCGCGGCCGGCCCCGCGATGATGTTGGCGTAGCTCGTCATCTTCTGGTGGTAGTTCGAATAGCCGCCGTCTGGCTTGCTGGAGAAGCCGTATGCCGCCTTGAGGCCGTGGCCGAGGTCGAAAGCGCCGGCGGCATGGGAGATGCCCTGGATGGGCGTGCCATCGGCATGGCATGGAAAGTCGCCGTCCCAATGGACGACATGGGTATCGGGCGTTCGCGTCTGGTCGCCGGCCAGGGTGAGGCTGGAGATCAGGGTGCCGGTGCGCACCTGGCGGTGCGCATCGACATAGGGCACTTCCCGCATTACGAGACAGCCGCCCTGCTGCTGGACGAAGTAACCTTCGTCCCGCAGCTGCTTGAGGTCCTGATTACGACTGAACAGTTCGCGTGACATTGAACACCGTGCCTTTCTTTTTGACATCGACCGAGCCACCTGCGCCGAGCTCGCCGGCATGCGGCGTCGACGCCGCGTGGCGGAAGGTCATGGAGAAGACGACGTTCGGCGCGTGCTGGCCCGGGAAGGCCAACTGGACGATTTCGTCGAACGTGACCGTGCGCGTCGGCACCGTGCGCTGCCGTGAATTGACGATGATCTCATAGCCCTTCTTCGCCGTGATGAAGTGTTCGATGCCGGGCTGCGTCAGATCGACGAGATCACCGCCTTCAATGAGGCGATCCTCGCCGCCGGGGATTTCGAGGAAGACGGCTTCGCCCTCGCCGGGCTTGGCGAGACCGTAGAGCACCGCACCGCTGATGGCCGGCTTGCCCCAGCGCAGCTCCTCCTTGTTGAGGGTGAGCTTGAAATCGCGATCGGTCTCAAAGGCGATGAAGCGCTCGGCGCCGCGTGCGCGGAGATCAAAGGGCTCGTCGAGCAGCACATCCTCGAAATCGCCGGACGGCAAGATCGCAAAGAGGCTGTAACCATCCCGCGGGTCGAGTGCTGCGGCCTCGAGCAGTTGCCGGCCGAGCGGCACGGGATCGTTCACCTGGCGGGTTTGGAAGTTGAGATCGCCCTGCGCGAGGAGGAAGCGATACCCCCGCGCCGGGCGCAGCGCCCGGCCTTCGCGCAGGGCATCGCCGAGGTCGTCATAATCAAGCAGTTCTTCAGTCTTCATCAGATTGGTTCCTTAGGTTTGGCCGCAGCGGATGCCGGGGCTCTAAGGGTCCAATCGGGGCGAGATCGGCCAACCGGTAAAGTCAGGCGAAGTTTTTTTTCAGGGGGCCGTCGGGGGTCTGGCCGCAGATGAAGAAGGCGGGGCAGTTCGGGCAGGTGCGGAACGATATCTCCGCCGGAAACCGGCCAGCCCGGATGTCGCCAAGGAACGCGGCGAGCTTGTCCTTGCGCCCTTTCAACTCGCGGTCAGACAAGGAAATGGAGTGAATTTCACCGTCGGACAGGTAGACAAGCTCGGCGACGGCGCCCGGGAAGGCCTGCTTGACCGCCAGCATCAGCGCTGCGGCGCCGACATCCTTGGCGTCGGCCGACCGCATGTGGCCGGTGCGAACCCGGCGCACAGCGCGCTTGCCGTCCGGCCGGACCAGCACCTCGTCCGGTCGAACCAGGATCTCTTCGCGACCAAAATTGAGGCTCAGCGCGACCGGCGGCTCGGGAGCCGCGCCGGCGCGATTGTTCAGAAAGAAGCGCAGCATCGTGAGCGCCAGATCGCGAAAATCGGCGCGGTAGCCATGCTCGGCGAGCCCCTCCCCGGCCAGCGCCGCATCGGTGCGGTCCTGCAGCGCCTGCTCGCTCAAAGGCTCGTCCGATGCGATCACGGCTTCGACGACCGAGCGAACCGCCTCATGTAAATGCATAAAGGCGGTCGCGGTTCGCCGCCCACCGACTTGCAAGACATGGGTGTAGAAAAAGCGCCGCGGGCAAGACTCATATAGAGCGATCTGCGGCGCGCCGAAGCGGAGCTGGCCGTCGACGACCAGGTCAATGCCGCGCGCTTCCGCCGCCACGGGAAGCGGTCGGGCGGGAACGACAGAACGGCGGGCCAAAAAGCCGCCCAGACGGTCGAGGAACGGCGAAAGCGGCCTATTATGGCCGTTGCTCTTCTCGGTCGGCGCGTAAAGGATCAGGCGATCGCGCGCACGCGACTGGCCGACGTAGAATAAGCACTCCTGCTCCTCGGCCTGGCCCGCGCGAAATGTCTCGAGTGCATCTCCCTCGGCGCCGGCGATCATGCCGTCAGGCGCCGGACAGGTGGGCGCCGGCGGGACGCGCGGCATGGTATCGCTGTTGAGGCCCGGGATGTGCACCGCACCGAACTCCAGGCCCTTCGCGCCGTGAATGGTCATCAGGCGGACCGCGTCGAGATGTTGCGCTGCCGCAGGCAACTGGCGCAGATCGCGATCATCGCCAAGACGGACAAGCCTGCGCACGCGGTCGAGCAAACGCGTTATGGGCAATCCGCGGCCAGCTGGTTGGACCCGCACAAAGTTCAGGAATTGCCAGATCGCGATGCCGCGCGTGCGATCAGCGAGGTCCGCTGACGTCCCGAGGCGAGCAGCGATGCGTGTGCGATCGAGCAGCAACGTCGTAAGCACCGTCCAGGGCGAGGCCATCTGACCGAAGCCATCGAGGGCGGCCCCGAGCTTAGCAAGCGCCTGGCGGCCAGCGCCACTTAATCCGGGGATCGCCTCGTCCTGCCTCAGCCAGCTGCCGGGTGCATGATCGGCCGCCCGCAGATGATCGAACACGGCAACGACATCCGCGAAGGAGCCGGCGAATTCTGGCCAACAGGCAATGCGTACCAGGCCCATCGCGCGGCGATCGACCAGAAGCGACAGAAAAGCCAGCAGGTCCTTGACCTCACCCCGCTCGAAGAGACTGCCCAGAAACAGGACCGGCACGCCGAGCCGCTCCAATTCCTGCCCGATCTTTGACAGCTTTTCGTTGCCGGTGCAGAGGACCGCCTGATCGCGATAGGCGTAACCTTCACGCCGGAGTTCCTCGATCGCGTCGGCCAGGACGACCTGCTGTTGCTCGGCGCGCCGAACGGTGCGCAACTCCGGTTTATGCCCATTGTCATCTCGGTCCGCTTCCAGGCCGCTGTCGGCATCGCCAGCCAGCATCTTTGTCGCGAAGCTGGAGAAGGCGTCGACTATTTCTGGCGCCGAACGGTAGTTGCGTTTCAATCGGCCACGCTTGCCGCCGGCAAAGTCCTCTTTGCCGAACCGGGTCATGTTGAAGGATGACGCGCCGCGAAACCTGTAGATCGACTGCTTGGCGTCGCCGACCATCCAGAGATTGCGGCCGTCGGGCCGCAGGCCACTCAGCAATCGCACGCTGCTGCGATTCACGTCCTGGTACTCATCAACAAGGACGTGATCATATTGCGCTTGCAGCGCCGCGCGGATGGCCGTGTCCTTGTCGAGCAGCTGCACCGGCAGGGTCACAAGGTCGCCAAAGTCGACGCAGTGCGCGTTGCGTTTGAGCTGTTCATAGGCCGCATAGACGCGGGCCACCTCGCCGGCGCGCTCCGCCCGTTCGCGTGCATCGGGATTTGGTGCCTTTGACAGCATAGCGTCAGCGAGCGAGGCGTAAGTTTCGGCGTCGACCACCTCGTCCTTTGCGCGCGACACAGCAGCGAGCATGTCGGCGATGACCTGGGTGGGATCATAGAGATTGCGGTAGTGCGCAAGCCGCAGGCGCGGAAATTCCTCCTCGAGGAGTTCGACGGCTTCGGTCCGGTCCATCATGCGTGGATCTTTCGGCAGCCCGAGCTCCACATGGAATCGGCGAATGATATCGAGCCCGAAGGCGTGAAACGTACCGATCCACATCGCAGCCGCTGCATCGGGACGCTTGCGCGCGATGCGCTCCGCCATCTCGCCTGCCGCCTTGTTGGAAAACGTCAGCAGCAAGGTGCGCCTCGGATCGATGTCTTCATCCAGAAGGCCTTCGACGCGCGCGATCAACGTCTGCGTCTTGCCTGTGCCGGGCCCGGCCTCGAGCAGATAAGCTTCACCACGGTGCGTTGCCGCCGCGACCTGCAGCGGATTGAGCGGCCGCTCGACATGCGTCACCTCTGCCGTCGGCGGGACCGACGGCAACAGTAAAGCATCCAAAAGCTGTTGCGCCACGACCTCGAATGGCGCGCCGAGCTTGGCCGCAATAGCAGACGCGGATAGGCCATCGTCGACATGGAGCGCCCGCACAACGCTGCGGGGAAGCAGCAATTCACGCGCAAACAGGTTCATCTGGACTTCACGGCGTTGCTTGCGTCCATAGTCGACAACCCGGTCCATGCCGACCGGCGACGGCTCGGCGGCCCGGGCCGGATCGATGGTCGCCGTCGCCACAGCCCCATCCGGATCGTCGCCGAGCTCGACATGGCCAATTTCGTGCGCGACGAGGAAAGCCTGATCGAAGCGAGAGCCGATATTCTCGTGGATGATCAGATCGTCGGCGGCGACGAAGGTCGCCCGGCCGCCATCCAGCACCATGGCTCCCGCCGCTGTCGGCTCGACATCGATCCCTCGCCGCTTGGCCTCGGCGACAGCAAACTCGTAAGGCGACCAGGGATCGGCACCGGCGGCAACAAGGCGAGCGTGAAGGTCTGCGGCAATCTGCCTGGCGAGCTCCACCCCATCCATGTCAGTTAGCCTCGGCCAACAACCGGGCCCGCTTCTCCGCCGGGACGCCGGCCTCGACGAGGACCTGTTCAAGGGTCACTTGCTGGCCGACCGTGGGCTTGCTGTCGGCCTTGTAGCTGCGCGCCAGAGACGACTCGGGCGAGCCCCACGAGGCCTCGACCAGCGCGATGGTGCTGCCGGCCGCGTCAGCGAACATCTGGAGAAATCGTTTTGGGATGCTGATGAGCAGGACCCGCCGCTCCCGCAATGCGGTGACGACCTGTCGGGGTACGTCAAGACGGCGGGCCACTGCCCGCCAGTCATCGGCCGTCAACGCTGCGAAGGGGTCGACCGCTGCCGTCGGCTGGGCCGCCGCGTGCCGAGCCCAGGCAGCGTCGAGCAATTTCCGATCGGCAGAGGTCAGCGGCGTCGTGTCGTCACGATCTTCGCGGCAGAGTTCTCGCGAAAGATCGACGAGTTCCGCCGCATATTCCGGGTAAAGCTGGAGATATTGCTCCAGAGTCGACCTATCAGGAACGCTTTCGACCGCGAATGCGTCGAGCACGGCCTCACGGGAGGGTCGCTGGCCGGCGGGACTCAACGCTCACCTCCATCGGCCATCGCGGCCCGAATTGCGGCGAAGGCCTTATCGCGGTAGGTCCGGACGGTCTTTTCGGAACGGCCGAGGGCCTTGGGGATAGACATGACGTCTTTATCCTTTGGGTCGATGGGGAAGCCCTGTCTCAGCATATGAATGATCCTGCTTTGTTCTGGTGGCAAGGCATCAATCGCCGCGTCCAGGCGCAACCGGTAAGCCGGATCGTCAAAATTTGACGTGGAGAAGGGATCGTAGGTCCCGGCGGCCGTCTCGACCTCCTCCGACAGTTCCCCGCTCTCCTCGTCATATTCGAGGGACTGGGACCGGTTCTCGTGGCGCCAAGCCTGTTCCTGCGCGTCTCGTCGCAGGCTGGCCAGTGCGCCATCGAAACGCACCTCGAAATAGTCGAGTTTGTCTACATAGTCGGCGCGATCCGCCGAGAGCAGCTCGACAAACCGGCCGAAGACCTTGTCGCGCACGATTCCGCGCGTCAGCGACTCGGTTTTACCATCCTGGCTCTCCGCCCTGGGCAGACTGCGCAGTACCCTTTCGGTCAGGATGCGATAGAGCCGCTCGAACCAGGCCTCGTTGTTGTCGCGGCGGCTTGCACGGATGAAATAGATGAGACACTCGCTGGGAATGTAGGCCGGGTCGGAGCGTTTGGTGATTGCCGCCCTAGTGACCAGGGCGTCCCGCGGCAGGGCCGCGAGCTCGGCAATGAGTTCGTTGATCTTCGGATCGCGTTCATAGAGTTCACCGCTCAGGCGTCGCTTGTGCAGCGGAGTTACGACGACATCACTTGACGGCTTCGCATCCACCTGCGGCTTTGCGCCAACATGATCTTCTGATCGTTTCATCGCGCTGCCCTGCCTTCACCAGCGCGTTTGTTCAGGCGCGCCTCGAGCGAGGTGACGCTCTCGAGCACGGCCTCGAACCTCGGCGGGTCGCCGAAGATCATGCCAGTCATGGCTCTGTAGTCGACACGCAGCTGCTCGATCATCTCGTCATGTGGAGCGAGCGCAAAGGAGCCAGGCGCGGCGCTCGCGAGATCGAAATCAGGGCGGTTGAAGAACATCCGTGCGTGCGCGACGCAGTCGGCTCCGAGCTCCGGGTCTTCGATTGCGGAGGCTCCGGCCTGCGTCGGAAGGAGCTTATGCAGGTCATAATAGTGGCGGGACACGCGCTGGCCGCCGCCGCGCAGCTCGCCGCGCTTGTCGAACCAACGCCGTAAGCCGTGCAGAATGACGACCTTGTCCCAGAAGGTTCGTTCGGGGTCGACAGTTCGTATCTCCGGAACAGTCAGGTCGAGCGCCGGCAGATCGTCATCAACATAGGGCTTAATCGGCACTTCGCTGTTCGGATCAAGGGCGGATTTGGCGCCCGACTCGATCTTGATCGCGGCGCGGACATAATCCGATTGCGGCGTCGCCGTCGGATACCAGATCAGAAGCGTCTGCTTGTCGGCATCTGTGTCGTCTACTTCCACCCGTGCCGCGCCTGCATCAAGACCGGCGGCCTTTAGCCGATCCTTGAGAATCTGTGTCAGTTGGCTGCGTAATGGACCGTTGATATAGGCTTGGCAGACCGCTTTGATCGCATCGAGCCGCGCGCGGCGCTTGTTGTTGCTAAGGGCATTGAGCTCTTCGATGGTCGCCGGCTCGCCGATGTCGTCCCGAAAAACCGTCACGTCGATGTCTTCGGAAAAGCGATTGATCAGGCCAAAGCCTTTGGACAACGATGTCCCGCCCTTGAATAGCAGGCGGGGTCCTCCCTGCTTCAGGCCATGGAATAAGGCGTCGAGCGTCCAGCACACCCAGAAATCCTTTTCGATATTTTGGGATACCGTGCCGAGGCGCAGCGCCGTCGTATCGAAGGCGCTCAACATCGTGTCCGTTCCGGCTGCGAGGACCTCATCAAAAGCCCGATTCATGTTTTTCTCGCCCTGCCCTGCTTGGCTGATTGCGGCTTTTTGGTTAGGTCCAGGTTGCCCTTTGACCGGACGCCGGCAGCGGGATGATGATCATCATCAGCAGCATAGTCAGCATCGACGTGCCGATCGTGGACATTGATGTCGCTTTCGATCAGCGGCTTGAGGAACGCCCACATCCAGGTCGGAAGCGCGGTCATGCCGGCGTTGATATCGGCTTTAAGCGGCGGCCCTGCCGACGGGTCGTCGAAGAGCTTGGCAAGCTTTCGTTTAACCCGGTCACTCTCGCCTTCACGTGCCAGGAGATCACGCAACCAGTGAAGTGCCTGGATGATGCGCATGGCCGGCCGTCCGGCCCAAAAGAGCTTGCTGGCAGCGGTTGGACGGAAAGTAATGGTGACGTTGCCGAGCTTGATCGGCTGTTTGCGCGCGTCGGTATGGACCACGATTTTCGCTGGCACAGCGTCGGTCAGGCCCAGGTCGTTCGCGGCGGTCATGCCGTCGACGAGCATCCGGTTCTGGTCACGCCGCCCGACGGCGTCGATGACGGATCGTGGATCGGGCGGGTTCGGTTTCTGGGTCAGCTTGTTGAAACCGAGCTGGTCGTAGAGCCCGCGGTCAATCCGCCTGAGGTTTTCGGCGTTGGTCAGCCGCTGCAACGTCTTGTCGACGGCGTCTCGCGAAGCGAGGTCGACGAAATCGGTCGGCGTCCAGACCTTTCGTGGCGCATCCGCCCGGATGCGCTCCAGGATTGCGGTCTTGAGATCAGGTGAGTCGGTCATGTCCGAAAAATGTATAACTTTTTCGGACGTAACGCAAAATCGCCTGTCCGAAATATGTATACACATTTCGGACATTCCTGCCGATTTCGCCCAAATAATCCCGATTCAGCCCGACCCGGCCGCGCGCGAGCTAGGTCTTCCCGACACTTTCCGCCAGCAGACCCGGGCCGTCTTGACCCGCATCCGGTGCAAGCCATCAGCCGCGCATACAGCTCGGCCAAAACTCGGAACGTGTTCAGTCCCGTGCGGTTCGCAAGCTCCAGATAGCCCGAGTAGTTGATCTCGAACCGGCGGCCACCCTCCAAATCCGCGAGCAGTTCCCGGCAGCACTCCCCCATCGAGGCCGCGCCGGCTGGGCCTGGGCTAAGCCCCTCTAATTCTGTGGGTTTTAGCGCACTCGTATAAATTGCCCCTTCACGGCCAAATCAACCAATGCGATATCCGAATAGGGACGACAGGGTCCTGAGACGCCTAGCCTCGCTTGAGCTTTGGATAGTGACTATCGGCTGGACCAGAATGGAACGAAGAAGGGAGGCGCCTCTGTCAAGCATCACCGCAGACGATCTGGCAGTTGCACTTTCCGGCGATCCCGAAGCTTTGGACGTTCATCTTTCGCTCGTTGAACGAGACGTCGTCATCGACGGATGCAAGGTCAAAATTCACTGTCACTGCCTCACTGTGGACGGTAACGGGCGCGTACAACCGCGTCGCCTCGCTGAATTCATGCGCAATGCAGTGGCTGATTACGCGATTCCGCGATCCCAACTAGCCAAGGCAAAGGAGCGCGACACCAAATTCAACAGCACCGAGGCCGTCACGGCGCTCGTCGAACAGGCGCGCCGCTCGTTCACGGACCTCGCTAAAACCGGTGAAGGAGGCGAGATGTTACTCTTCCTGCTGGCGGAGCGGTTTCTCAAACTACCGCAGGTCCTGTGCAAGATGGACCTGAAAACTGACTCGCGGATGCACTATCACGGCGCCGACGGCGTTTATGCTGGCATCACGCCCGAAGGCATGCTCAAGCTCTATTGGGGCGAGTCCAAAATCTACAAGGACGCTGCCGCTGCCATCAAAGACTGTCTTGCCTCAGTTGCGCCTTTTCTGATCGAGCCTGAGCACGAGGACGCCGGACGGGAGCGCGACCTCATTCTTTTGAGCGACAAAGCTGATTTGAGCGACCCGGCGTTGACCGAAGCGCTCAAACGCTACTTCGACAAGACATCGCCAATGTCGAAGCGCGTAAAATATTGTGCCGTCGCCCTCGTCGGCTTTGACGCAGCTTTCTATCCTGGCGACCAAGTTCAAGCTGTTGCTGACAAAATGGCAGAAGCTGCGCGGATCGAACTCAAGAAATGGTGTACCGCAATCGGAAAGCGTCTGAAGAAGGAGAAACTCGAACAGGTTGAAGTTGAACTCTTCTGTCTTCCGCTACCGTCCGCTGAAGACTTCCGGGCCGCATTTCTGAAAGCGATGGGGCAGACCGCATGAGCCTGAATGATCTGCAAGGCTGGCTTGTCGGCGAAGGTCTACGCGAGGACCTTAATCAACTGACCCGACACACTGTCATAGCGGAACTGGACAATCTTGTGCCGCCTGCCGAAGGCGAGATTATCTCGTTCGACTGGCCACGGCTTCTCCTTGCGGGAAGCATACTCGCGCGGTCAGATCAGCGGACGTATCAAGACGCGGCACTCCGTATCGCCACTGCTGCAATCACGCTCTCCGGCAGTGAAGCCATTAAAGATTCCGGCGCGGTTCTCTTGAGCAAGCTTTCGAATTTTCGCGCCGTCGCACTCGCAACCGAACGCGGTTTGCTCACTGTCGATATTGAGGGACGACTCGGTATGGCGCTGCGTATCGAGGCACAGCGCCGCCAAATGAATCAGTCGATCCTTGTCCAATCCAGTGGGCGATGGATTCAGGTCAACGACTTCCAACAACGCTTCTGGAGCCAGGCTGAGAGTTACCAGTGGCTTTCCGCGTCGGCTCCGACCGCATCGGGCAAGACCTATTTGGTCTTGCAATGGCTGATCGACCAGATCCGATCCAGTGAGATACGGGTCGCTGTCTATTTGGCGCCGACGAGGGCGCTCGTTGCTGAGATCGAAGCAAATCTGGTCTCGTTGCTCGGAACTGGCAGCGGCGTAGAAGTCTCTTCGCTTCCAGTCCGTGAAAAACACGACAAGGCCCACGCAGGCGGACCACGCGCTATCCTAGTGCTGACGCAGGAGCGATTGCACCTTCTGGCCAACGCCATTGGCGGCGCCTTCAAGGTTGATCTGCTCGTCGTCGATGAGGCACATAAGATCGGAGACAACCAACGCGGCGTCATCCTTCAGGACGCCATAGAGCGCGTCAGCCGCTCCAATCCCGAACTCAAGCTTGTGTTCATCAGTCCCGCCACACAAAATCCGCAAGATCTTCTCGCGGATGCTCCGGAGGGTACGCACACCGCGTCGTTTGAAAGCGACGTGCCGACCGTTCTGCAAAACGTGATTGTGGCCGAGCAGGTGCCGCGTAAACCCAAACTATGGAAATTATCGGCACGCCAACATGCCTCCCTACTCCCGCTCGGCGTAGTCCAACTGGGCAGTAGCCCGGGCTCGCTCAAAAAAAAGCTGGCGTTCATCGCTGCTGCGGCTGGAGAACGCGGCGGGACACTTGTCTACGCCAACGGCGCCGCCGATTCCGAAGATATCGCCGATCTCATCAGCCAATTGATACCGGAAGTACCATCTGACCCTGAATTGCTTGAGCTTGCCGATTTGGCGCGCAAAAGCGTTCACCCGCGCTACAGGCTCGCGCCGCTCGTCGAGCGAGGCGCTGCCTTTCATTATGGCAACATGCCGTCGCTCATCCGCTCGGAGGTCGAGCGGCTGTTCCGGTCCGGCAAGATTCGGTTTCTTGTTTGCACCTCGACGCTCATCGAAGGTGTCAATCTGTCGTGCCGAACCATTGTACTGCGCGGGCCGAGAAAGGGTATCGGTCATCCGATGGAGGCTCACGATTTCTGGAATCTTGCCGGCCGCGCCGGTCGATGGGGCGATGAATTCCAAGGGAACATCATCTGCATCGATCCGCACAATGCGCAGGCTTGGCCTCATGGCGTTCCCGAACGTGCTCGCTTTCCGATCAAGCGCGAAAGCGACGCGGTGATCGAGCAAGGAGATAGCCTTGCGGATTATCTGGACCGCCGAGCAACGACTGATTTGGCAGATTTCGAGGATCCCAATGAGTTCGAGCAGGTCGCCTCGTATTTGCTTGCTACATTTCTACGGCAGGGATCGATCTCACAATCGGGCCTCGCCAAGCGCCACAATCCTGCGACCATCGAACGGCTCGAAGCGAGCCTTGCAAATATCGCTGCGCAAATCGCGATAGGCCCAGATATCGCGGCCCGACATCCCGGTGTCAGCGCCCTCGGCATGCAGCGTCTGCTCGACGCATTTCGCAACTATGAAGGCGATGTCGAGAATCTTCTGCCGGCCGCCGTCGACAGCCAGGACAGCTACGACCGTTTCGTGACAATCATGCGCCGGATCAACCAGTATCTGTTTCCGGCGTTTACGCCTGATACGATCATTCCGCTTCACGCACTGATCGTCGTGCAATGGCTAAAGGGTTTCTCCTTATCTCGAATGATCGAGCGGAATATTGATTACCATCGCAAGACCGGTCGGTCATTCAAACTGCCGGTCCTGATCCGAAGCACAATGGAACTGGTCGAACAAATCGCCCGGTTTCGGGCGCCAAAATATTTGTCTGCCTATGTCGACATTCTCAATATGCATTTGGTTGCAATTGGACGAGAAGACCTGATTGACGGTGATGTCGATATCGGAACGCAGCTTGAGTTCGGCGTTTCTTCGCGAACCTTGCTTTCGCTGATTGAGCTCGGATTGTCGCGCGTGAGCGCCGTGACGCTGTACGAAAAAATCGCGAGAGATGACCTCAATAATGAAGATTGCATCGCTTGGGTAAGAGAGCGCGACACTCAATTTGAGGGAATGGATATTCCGGTCATCATCCTTCGCGAAATTCGCGCCAAACTACTGCCCAAGGACAGCGCAGGAGCTGCGACGTCAACATCCTAATTTTGGTTGGGAGACTCTTATGGTCAAGAAGCCGATTACCATTGGCCCTCACCACTTCAGTAAGAAGGGAGATGCCGCCACGTTTTTGAAGACAATGCTTCATAAGTATGATGTTGGAGACAAAGTCAGCGCGGGAGATGCCGAGGTACTGCTTGCCGCACTGGCGCTCCACCCGAATGGTGCTGCGAAAATGGGGTCAGGCATCACTCATTTCAGCGTCAGGAGCGCGGATTTCGGCTCAAAATGCTTCTGGGTCAATCGCATCGATGGGAGCACCGAAAAGTTTTCATACAAAGCCTGCATCCGCGGTTAACCATGCCGCCGAATTCTGGCAAGAGCGCCGTGCGGATGATGCGGTGGTGGGCGGACGAATTCGACCGGCTAAGGGAGCACGGTCGTGTCATCAAATGAGTGCCTGAGGAAAAGCGCGTTCAAGTCGCACGACATTAGTTCGACATGTTGGTGTCAAGCAGCGCCAGAAGTGAGCGCACCACTACTAGTCGCCGACGTCCGATCGTGGTCGTGACGATACGCCCAGCTCCTATCAACTCGTAAAGCTTCGTGCGTCCCAAGCCGGTCGCTTCGCATGCATCGTCAATCGTGCAGGTGAGCCGCTGAGCGAATGGCATCGTGCTCGGCTCTGCGGCTTTCGAAGCGGATAGACTGACTTGTAACTGTTGCTCGCCAGTTCTCTCTCGTCGATTGTATCTCACGTGGCCCTCCTATTCGCACAAAGCTCGACAGAAGGGTTGATTGTGCGGCGAGCAACGTCAATGCGAGCATCCGAGGGCGGTCGCGTACGACAGCGCACGTCAGCGGCGGTCTGAATATTTCCGGACACCAAGGGCGACGAGGAAATTTTTCGCGAATGCGCCAGCCACGGTAAGGCATCGCGCCGAGGCTAGTGTGCGAATGTCGGCAGCAAATTCCCCAAGTGTTCGCCGCTGTTCACCAGCGTCTTATTCAACCATTATTCAACGAACGTGGCTGATGGCGACCTAAGTGCCTGAGTTTGCTGGCGCTCCCTAGGGGAATCGAACCCCTGTTTCAGCCTTGAGAGGGCATCGTGTTAATTCCTCGTACAAGGTGAGTTCAGATCGATCACCAGATCCAGGACGATGTCGGTGCGAGGCCGTCCTTTTTCCTTCGGCACACGCCGCCCGCAACCTTCACTTGGAAGCGGGACTGGGGCGTTTGGACGACGTGTCATGCGCTCGAAATTTGTTTACGCCCCGAAGGGCACAATGCACCACCGCGTGGTAGCTATCTGGTAGCTACAACGATCACAAAGCCCTGGCCATTTTCTGTAAATATCTGATTTGATTGGTACAGTTGGGTGGGCTCGAACCACCGACCTCCTGTTCCACAGACAGGCGCTCTAACCAACTGAGCTACAACTGCATCCTTGCGAGCCGCCTTGGGCGCCTGGACAGGCCGGTACCGAGGGGGGCTGGACGGGGCGGAAACTAGGTGCAACGGCCGTTTTTGGCAAGGCCGCAAACAGGCGGAATCCACCCTCAAACGACGTTATTTCCAAAGGAAAACCCGGGCCCTGCGGCCCGGGTTTCATGAATCGGACCCAATCCGCTCAGGCGGCGGGCGGGTAGAGCTTCGAGGCGCTAGCCTTGATCGGCTCGACGGTCGCAGTCGCGGCCCGCTGGGTGATCTCGGCAAGCTCCTTGGCCTGGGCCTGGAAGGTCTCGAGTTGCTTCTTGGAATGGCCGGTCCACAGCGCGAACGCATCCGACGGCGACGTCACGCCGAGCAGCTCCTGGGTGAAGTCCAGATGGGCGGTGGTGTTGGCCTTCATGAACTCCATCAGCTTGGCGGTGTACTCGTTCGCGCCCTTGCTGGCGGACGAGAACACGGCCTCGATGGTGCCGTTGTGGCTTTCCGCCGCGTCCTTGAACTTGGCGTAGCTCTCGCGGGCCTGCGAAACGCCCTTTTCGGCGAACGCACGCATCTGCTCGGGCACCTCGAACGGAATGATGGAGGCGGAGAATGGATCAGTCGCACCTGTCATGGTTATCCCTCACGATTATGGAAAATGGAGTGAGCCTTCTGGCGCGCCCGCCGGCCAACCGGGGCCCTTCTGTTGGCGGGTACGAAGTCTGGATACACGTAACGAAAAAGATGGCTCGTCCAACGCCCAGCAGTATCACTGGGTAACATGTCAACATTGTGCAACGCAATGCGATCCGGGGTGCGCAGGGAAAATTTAATCCCGGAGAGGATGAGGTTCCTGCCCAAGGGAACCCATGGTTGAGGCACCTTCCGTGCCTATCGGCTGGCTTTCTGACCCTCCCCTGGAGGGGGAGGGTCGATCGCGCGCAGCGCGAGCGGGGTGGGGTGATCTCTCCGCTCGGGCACCGCTTCTGCGGAGAGACTGTCACCCACCTCGGTTCGCATGCCGCTTCGCGCCAGGCGAACCGATCCTCCCCGTCCAGGGGAGGATGGGCACCTGTGATGCCGCGCTAGTCTACCAGGCCCGCCCGCGCGCGAATCCTGCGGATGCAGCGTCCGCGCGGCTTGCGGGCTTGGCCGGATTAAGGTTATCGCGGCTTTAGGGCCTCCCCGGTAGGCTGGGGCCGTGGACCTGCCCGCGCCTGCGCGCGATACTAACCCTTTCTTAAGGCTGTCATTCCCGGCAGCCTTGGGACCAGACGCGTGTCAGCGAGTACCTAAAGCCGGTTGGATGAGTCATTCGGATTTCCAGTTGCGAGGCGTGGGCGATCCCCGGCTGGCCGTGCATGCGACGTCCCCGCTGCCCGCGTGGCTCTGGTCGGTCGACGGCACGCGCGTGCTGTGGGCCAATCCGGTCGGCGCACAATTCTTCGGCGCGGCGCATGCCGCAGCGCTGGCGGACAAGATTTTCGGCCCGGCCGACAGCCATCGCCGCCAGGTCGCCCGGCTCGCCCGCCAGCTGCCGGCGAACGGCACGGTGCGGCTCGAACGGCTGCGCGGCTTCGGCGCGCGGCTCGGCACGCTGATGACCTGCGCCTGCGCACGGCTGACCTTCGCCGATGGCAGCCAGGCCGTGCTCGTCACCGCGATGGATCCATTGGTGCGCACCATGCCGCTGGTGGAGCGCCTGCATCGCCTCGTCGCGGGCGCCAGGGTGCCGATGGCGGCGTTCGCGCCCGACGGCCTGTTCGTCGGCGCCAGCGAAGCCGCCCGCGCCCTGCTCGGCTTCCGCGATCTCGGCGAAGCCGGGCTCGAACAGGCCCGCAGCGATGCGCTTCGCAACGGCCGCGTCGAGACGCCGATCGGCATCGGCCAGATGGTGCTGCAACGGGTTGGGCTCGGGGCCGATATCGGCCTGGTCGCGCTGATCGAGCCGGCCGCCGCGCAAGCGGCAGCGGCGAGCGATGCCGCGCCGGCCGCATCCGCGCCCGCGAGCACGCCGGACGTCACACCCGCGGCGCCGGCTCAATCCACGCCGCAAGCCGAGGAGGCGCCGAACGAGCCGCCGCCGTCGCGCGACGCGCCGGCCGCTATCGCAGTGTTCGACGCCTTCGCCGACCCGGTCGAAACGCCCGCGCCAGCCGCGACGATCGCCGAGCTGCCGGCGAGCAAGGCGACGCCGGAGATCGCAACGGTCCAGGAGACTGTCGAAGAAGCTGTCGAAGAGACGGTCCAAGAGTCGGCTGAAGAGTCGGCTGAAGAACCGGCCCAAGAACCGGCTGACACCGCGCCCAAAACTCCGGTTGAAAACCAGCCCTCAGCCATTGTGTCGCCGCAGGCCGCGCCGATCACATCAGGCATGGTCGAGCCGCCGTCGGGTCCCACAGAGACGCCCGTACCGCATCAACATCCGCTGCGCTTCCTCTGGCAGATGGATGCAGAGGGCCGCTTTGTGCTCGCAACCAGCGAGTTCATCCGCCTGATGGGCGCGCGCACGGCCGCCGGCTTCGGCCGCCCCTGGCGTGAGATCGCCGAGAAATTCTCGCTCGACCCGGAGGGGCGCGTGGCACAGGCGCTGGCCAGCCACGACACCTGGGCCGGGATCACCGTGAACTGGCCGGCCGACGGCGGCGAGCATCTGCCGGTCGAGCTCGCGGGCCTGCCGGTCTATGACCACGCGCGCAATTTCACCGGCTTCAAGGGCTTTGGCGTCTGCCGCGATCTCGACGGCCTCAACCGGCTCGACGCGCTCAGGCGCTTCGAGCAGTTCGCCGAACCGCCCGCGCAGCAAAGCCTGCCCGCCGACATCGTCGAGCCCGAACCGGAGCCCGTGGCAGAGGCGCCGCCTCCGCCGACCGAGCCGCCCGCACCTGAGCCCGAGCCTACGCCTGAACCTGAGCCCGCACCTGAAGCTGAACTGCCCGCACCCGACGCGACTTCACACCCAACCGATCCGGAAACGCCAGTGGAAACGCCCCCCAACGTCGTGCCGTTCCGCCCGCCCGGCGATGCCAGATCGCCGACGCTGACGCCGATCGAGAACAGCGCGTTCAACGAGCTCGCCCGGCAATTGTCCGAGCGCCTCGAACGCGAGCGGGAGACGATCTCCGCCAGCGCGGCCGAACCGCCGGCGGAGACCGCACTCGAACCGCCGATCGAGGCGCCGCACACGCCGGCCGAATGGCTGACCGAGCCCGCGCCGCCGGCGCGCGGCCACAGCATGCGCGACCGCGCGCTGCTCGACCTGCTGCCGACGGGCATCCTGATCTATCGCCTCGACCGCCTGCTCTACGCCAACCCGGCGTTCCTCGCGCGCATGGGCTATGCCAGCGTGAGCGCGCTGGAGCATGCCGGCGGGCTCGATGCGCTCTATGTCGAGCCGGGCGTGTCGCCCGCCAGCAGCACGTCGCAAGGCGGCACGCCGGTGACGATCAGCGCGACGCTTCCCAACGGCGAAGAGCCGCTGCCGACCACCGAGGCGCATCTGCACACGATCGACTGGGACGGCGAGAGCGCGCATGCGCTGGTCTGCGCGCTGCCCAATCCCGCACCTGTCGTGGCTGCGCCCGCCGTTGCCGAGCCTGTCGCCGCGCCGCCCGTTGTCGCCGAGCCTGTTGCCGCCGCGCCTCTTGTCGCGGAGTCCTTCCCCTACGCGTCCGAGCTCGAGTCCCAGGCCGGCGACGCCGACGCCGAGGATCTCGCCGCGATCCTCGACACCACGGCCGAGGGCATCGTGATGTTCGATGCCGAAGGCAACATCCACGTCTGCAACCGCAGCGCGGAGGCGCTGTTCGGCTACGACGGCGAAGCGCTGCTCGAGCAGAACCTGGTGACGCTGTTCGCGCCGGAGAGCCGGCAGGTCGTCGCCGACTATCTCGAAAGCGTCAAGAGCCAGGACATTTCGAGCCTGCTCGACCACGGCCGCGAGGTGCTGGGGCGCGAGAAGAAGGGCGGCGTCATTCCGCTCGCGATGATCATGGGCCGCACCAGGCCCGACGGTCCGAACTTCTTCGCCGTGTTCCGCGACCTCTCCCAGAGCAAGAAGGGCGAGAGCGAGCTGACGCAGGCCCGCCGTCTCGTCGACGGCGCGGCGAATGCCAAGGCCGACATGCTGGCGCGGATCAGCCACGAGATCCGCACGCCGCTCAACGCCATCATCGGCTTTGCCGAGGTGATGATCTCCGAACGCTTCGGCACGCTCGGCAACGAGCGCTACGGCGAGTACATGAAGGACATCCGCGCCTCCGGCGAGCGCGTCATCGCGATCATCGACGACCTCCTGGAGCTGTCGCGGATCGAGACCGGCAAGCTCGACCTCAGCTTCGCCAACCTCAACCTCAACGACCAGGTCGAGGCCTGCGTCGTGGTGATGCAGCCGCAGGCCAACCGCGAGCGCATTATCATCCGCACCTCGCTCGCCCATGCGCTGCCGCAGGTGACGGTGGACGCGCGCGCGATGCGGCAGATCACCATGAACCTGATCTCGAACTCGATCCGGCTCGCCCGCGCCGGCGGCCAGGTCATCGTCTCGACCGCGCTGTCCGATCGCGGCGAGATCGCTCTTCGCATCCGCGACACCGGCCACGGCCTTAGCGAGCGCGAGGTCGCGGCCGCGATGGAGCCGTTCCGCACCCCGCCACCGGGCGATGCCAAGGACAATTCGGCGCTGAGCCTGTCGCTGACCAAGGCGCTGGTCGAAGCCAACCGCGCCCGCTTCAACATCAAGAACGCAGGCCACGGCACGCTGATCGAAGTGGTGTTCGCGCCCGCGCTGGCGCGGGCGTAGGGCGGGGGATTGTAATGAATCGAGCGAGGTGCGGACTCGCTCGGGCCGTCATTCCGGGGCGCGCCTCTTGGCGCGAGCCCGGAATCCATCGGGCCGCAGCGACGGTGGCACGATGGATTCCGGGTTCGTCGCTTCGCGACGCCCCGGAATGACGATCGATTAGGGCGCGATCACGCCGCGCGCACGGTGTCCAAGAACCTGCTGACCTCGAGCTTGAGGCGGTTGCTGTCGTTCGACAGCGACTGCGCCGCGGAGAGCACCTGGGACGAGGCCGAGCCGGTCTCGGTCGCGCCCTGGCGCACGCTGCTGATGTTGGCGCTGACCTGCGTGGTGCCGACCGCCGCGCTCTGGACATTGCGCGAGATCTCGCTGGTCGCCGCGCCCTGCTCTTCCACCGCGGCGGCGCGCAAGCTCGACAAAAAAACACGGCGCTCGTGGCGCCGTGCTTGCCTGGCTTCAAATGACGATGACGGCCCGGATCAGCTGTAGATCTCGAACAGGCCGGCGCCGCCCTGGCCGCCGCCGATGCACATCGTCACCACGCCCCACTTCGCCTTGCGGCGCGCACCTTCCTGGAGCAGGTGGCCGGTGAGACGCGCGCCGGTCATGCCGAAGGGATGGCCGATCGCGATCGAGCCGCCGTTGACGTTGTACTTGGCGGGATCGATGCCGAGCTGGTCGCGGCAATACAGGCACTGGCTGGCGAAGGCCTCGTTGAGCTCCCACAGATCGATGTCGTCGATCTTGAGGCCGGTACGCTTGAGCAGCTTCGGGATCGCGAACACCGGTCCGATGCCCATCTCGTCGGGCTCGCAGCCGGCGGCCGCCCAGGCGACGAAGCGGCCGAGCGGCTTGAGGCCGCGCTTCTCGGCGTCCTTGGCTTCCATCAGCACCACGGCGGCGGCGCCGTCCGAGAGCTGGCTGGCATTGCCGGCGGTGACGAACTTGCCGGGCCCCTTCACCGGCTCGAGCTTGGCAAGGCCCTCCATCGTGGTCTCGGGCCGGTTGCACTCGTCGCGATCGACGACGTAGTCGACGATGCTCTCGGCCTTGGTCTGCTTGTCGACGACCTTCATCTTGGACTTCATCGGGACGATCTCGTCCTTGAACTTGTTCGCCTGCTGGGCCGCGGCCATGCGGCGCTGCGATTCCAGCGAGAACTCGTCCTGATATTCGCGGCTGAGCTTGTAGCGCTCGGCGACGATGTCGGCGGTGTCGATCATCGCCATGAAGATATCAGGCGCGACCTTGAGTAGTTCCGGATCGATCGATTCCTTCGGCGTGCCGCCGCCCGGCATGGAAATGCTCTCGACGCCGCCGGCGACGATACACTCGGCGCCGTCGGAGCGGATCGAGTTGGCGGCCATCGCGATGGTCTGCAGCCCTGAGGAGCAGAAGCGGTTGACCGAGACGCCGGCGGTGGTCTTCGGCAGACCGGCGAGCAGCGCGGCCTGGCGGCCGATGTTCGGCGCGCCATGGGCGCAATTGCCGAGATAGCAGTCCTCGACATAGTCCTTCTCGACGCCGGCGCGATCGACCGCGTGGTGGATGGCATGGGCCGCGAGCGACATCGGCGGCGTGATGTTGAACCCGCCGCGGCCGGATTTCGCGAGGCCCGTGCGCGCATAGGAAACGATGACGGCTTCACGCATTGTTTTCTCCCTTGTCGAACGATTTTGAACGGAGCGTCCTGGTGGCCATTGGTACACAAAGTTGGCAGGCTGCGGGAGAAATAAAAACGCCGCCTCCGGTGAGGGAGGCGGCGTTGTTCCGCGGGTCGGAATATATGATACGCGTCATTCCGGGGCGCGCGCCCCGCTCTATCCACTCGTCATGCCCGGGCTTGTCCCGGGCATCCACGTTCTTCGAGCCGAGCGGCGAGGCGTGGATGGCCGGGTCATAGGCGAGCGGAAGCGACGCCGTCCTTTGGACGGCTATGCCCGGCCATGACGCGAGAGGCGAGAGCTAGGTCAGAACGTCAGCGCCTTGGCCTGCTTGACCTGCGGCAGGGCCTGCACCTTGGCGAGCACGTCGGCCGGCACCGCGCCGTCGACCTCGACCAGCGCGATGGCGTCGCCGCCCAGCTTGACGCGGCCGAGATGGAAGGTCGCGATATTGAGCTTGGCGTCGCCGAGCAGGCTCGCGAACGCGCCGATGAAGCCGGGCTTGTCCTCGTTGGTGACGTAGATCATCGACTTGCCGAATTCGGCGTCGACGCGGATGCCCTTGACGTCAACCAATCGCGGCTTGCCGTCATGGTACACGGTGCCGGAGACCGAGCGCTCCTGGCGTTCGGTCGCGACCGTGACGGTGATCAGGCTCTCATAGTCGCTCTGGGCGGCGCGCACGATCTCGTCCACCACCATGCCGCGCTCCTTGGCGACGACGGGCGCGGACACCACGTTGACCTCGCCCAGCATCGGCCGCAGCAGGCCCGACAGCACGGCGGAGGTGATCGCCTTGATCTTCATCTCTGCGACATGGCCCTCATAGGTGATCTCGACCTTGAGGATGCCGCTCTCGGTGAGCTGGCCGGCAAACGAGCCGAGCTTTTCGGCAAGCGCGATGAACGGCTTCAGCTTCGGCGCTTCTTCAGCCGTGATCGAGGGGAAGTTGACCGCGTTCGAGATCGCGCCGGTGAGCAGATAGTCCGACATCTGCTCGGCGACCTGGAGCGCAACGTTCTCCTGCGCTTCGGTGGTGGAGGCGCCGAGATGCGGCGTGCAGATCACGTTGGGATGGCCGAACAGCACGTTGGTACTCGCGGGCTCCTCGACGAAGACGTCGAAGGCGGCGCCCGCGATGTGCTTGGAGTTGAGCGCATCGACCACCGCCTGCTCGTCGACGAGGCCGCCGCGGGCGCAGTTGATCAGGCGCACGCCCTTCTTCATCTTGGCGATCGCGGCCGCGTCGATGATGTTCTTGGTCTTCTCGGTCAGCGGGGTGTGCAGCGTGATGAAGTCGGCGCGCTTGAGGAGGTCATCGAGATCGACCTTCTCGACGCCGATGTCCTTGGCGCGCTCCGGCGACAGGAACGGATCGAACGCGACCACCTTCATGCGCAGGCCGAGCGCGCGGTCGGCGACGATCGAGCCGATATTGCCGCAGCCGACCACACCGAGCACCTTGCCGGTGATCTCGACGCCCATGAAGCGGTTCTTCTCCCACTTGCCGGCCTGGGTCGAGGCGTCGGCCTGCGGGATCTCGCGCGCGAGCGCCAGCATCAGGGTGATGGCGTGCTCGGCGGTCGTGATCGAATTGCCGAACGGCGTGTTCATCACGATGATGCCCTTGGCCGTGGCGGCGGGGATCTCGACGTTGTCGACGCCGATGCCGGCGCGGCCGATCACCTTCAGGTTGGTCGCCTTCTCGAGGATCTTGGCGGTCGCCTTGGTCGCGGAGCGGATCGCAAGGCCGTCGTAATTGCCGATGATCTCGGCGAGCTTGTCCTTGTCCTTGCCGAGATTGGGCTGGAAGTCGACCTCGACGCCGCGATCCTTGAAGATCTGCACGGCAGCGGGCGAAAGCGCGTCGGAAATGAGAACTTTGGGTTTGGTCATGGGGATGATCCCTGATGGTCGATAAATCTGAGACCGTCATCCGCGGGCTTGACCCGCGGATCCATTCTTTTCGATGGATGGCCGGGTCAAGCCCGGCCATGACGAGATAGGACAACGCGACGAGCGAAGCCTGCTTACGCCGCCTTGGCGAGCTGCGCCTTGGTCTCGGCGAAGGCCCAGTCGATCCACTGGGTCAGCAGCTCGACGTCCTTGGCCTCGACGGTGGCGCCGCACCAGATACGCAGGCCGGCCGGCGCATCGCGGTAATAGGCGAAGTCGTAGCCGGCGCCTTCCTTCTCGACCAGCGCGACCAGCTTCTTGCAGAAGTCGGCCTGCGCGTCCGCCGAAAGCGAGGTGAGCGCGGGATCGGTGAACTTCAGGCACACCGAGGTGTTGGAGCGGATCGAAGCGTCCTTGGCCAGGAAGTCGATCCAGGGCGTCTTCGCCTTCCAGTCGGCCAGCACCTTGGTGTTGGCGTCGGCGCGCGCGATCAGCGCCTTGAGGCCGCCGATCGACTTGGCCCAGTTCAGCGCGTCGAGATAATCCTCGACGCAGAGCATCGACGGCGTGTTGATGGTCTCGCCGACGAAGATGCCTTCGTTGATCTTGCCGCCCTTGGTCATGCGGAAGATTTTCGGCAGCGGCCAGGCCGGCTTGTAGGTCTCGAGCCGCTCCACTGCGCGGGGCGACAGGATCAGCATGCCGTGCGCGGCCTCGCCGCCGAGCGCCTTCTGCCAGGAGAAGGTGACGACGTCGAGCTTCGCCCAGTCGAGGGCTTGCGCGAATGCCGCCGATGTGGCGTCGCAAATGGTCAGGCCTTCGCGGGTCGCGCTGATCCAGTCGGCGTTCGGCACGCGGACGCCCGAGGTGGTGCCGTTCCAGGTGAAGACGACGTCCGACTTCGGATCGACCTTGGAGAGATCGGGGATTTCACCATAGGCCGCATTGAGCTTGGTGACGTCCTTGAGCCTCAATTCCTTGACGATGTCGCTGACCCAGCCTTCGCCGAAGGATTCCCAGGCGAGCGTGGTGACGGGCCGTGCTCCGAGCAACGACCACAGCGCCATCTCGACCGCGCCGGTATCGGAGGCCGGCACGATGCCGATGCGATAATCGGCGGGCACTTCAAGCACTTCGCGCGTCAGATCGATCGCGAGCTTGAGCTTGGTCTTGCCGACCTTCGCGCGATGCGAGCGGCCGAGCGCTGCGTCCTTGAGATTTTGGGCGTTCCAGCCGGGGCGCTTGGCGCAGGGGCCGGAGGAGAAATGCGGCACGTTGGGCCGCGAAGCGGGCTTCGCTACAGTCATATTCTACCCTTCCAGATAGTAAGCCTCCCGTTGGGGGGAGGTGTCCCGCCGCGGCTGATACGGGAAACGGGAAGAGTCGTCAAGGAAGTTCCGGGGCCTCACGCGCGAGTGATGGCGCTTCCGGCGCGATATCGGGGGATTCGACCGTGGCGAGCGCGTTCAGCAAGTCCGTGGCCTCGCTGATCAATTGCGCGGCTTTGCGTCGGCTGCCGACCTTCAAAATGCACTTGTCATTGGCCTGCACAACGTAGCCGTTGCCGACCTTGATCATCGAATAGCTTGTCATCGAAATCCCCGAACCGACCGAGCTCGGCGTCTGACACTGCCGTAGCACCGTTCGTTCCCGCCTCAACGTGAACGACGGCTGGGTAGTTTACCGGCTCTTAATATGAACGAATGCGCGATCCGAATTTGCTGATTGCGCAAGGTGCGCGGCGAGCTGCCTCAAAAGCGGACAGTCATGCCGACATGACTCGCTGTGAATCCGAGCCGCTTGTAGAAGCGCTGCGCGTCCACTCGCGTCTGATGCGTCAGCAGCTCGACCAGATTGCAGCCGCGCGCTTTCGCTTCCGCGATGGCCCATTGCACCAATTGCTCGCCGATGCCGCGGCTGCGACAACCGGAAGCAACGCGCACGTCTTCGAGCAGACCGCGGATGCCGCCTCGCGAGCTGATGCCTGGCAGCACCGCGAGTTGCAGGCAGCCGACCACCCTGCCCTCGCTCTCGGCAACCACGAGCTGGAGATTTTGATCGCGCTCGACCCGCTCGAACGCCTCGTAATAGGCCGCGGGCAGCGGCTCCTCCACCCGCTCACGGGCGCGCCCGAGATGATCGTCGGCGAGCATCGCCACGATCGCAGCGACGTCCTCGCGGCGCGCGCGACGGATGGAAACGGTTTCGGCGTTCATGAGATACTCCGGACTCAGCGCGCCGGCGGAAGGCCGAGAAAGGCCTCGGTCTCGCCGATCCAGCGGCGAACGGCCGCATGACGGCCGAGATCGAAGCCGCCTTCATGCGCAACGCGGGTATAGGCGAGCAGCGAGACATCGGCGAGCGAAACCGCCTCTCCGGCAAAGAAGCGGCCGGCAGCGAGATGCTGCTCCATGCGGTCGAGCGCCGCATAGCCGCGCTTGACCTTTTCGGGGTCGAGCTCGGAGGCGTCCTTGCCGAGATAGACGAGCTGGAAGCGGCACACCGCGATATAGGGCTCGTGGCTGTACTGCTCCCAGAACAGCCATTCGTCCATCTTGGCAGCAACAAAGGCGTCGCGCGGAATCAGCGCGCTGTCGCGGGCGAGATAGCGGATGATGGCATTGGATTGCGCCAGCGTGCGGCCGTCGTCGAAAGCGACAGTCGGCACCTGGCCGGCGCCGTTCATGGCAAGGAATTGCGGCGTGCGCGTCTCGCCCTTGCGGGTGTCGATCTCGATCCAGTCGTAGGGCAATGCGAGCTTGTCGCAGACCCACTTCACCTTGAGACAATTGCCGGAATTGGTATCGCCGTAGATCTTCATCGCTGCCGCCCTGCTTCGGGCAACAGAGCATCAGGACGAAGGGAACCTGTCAACAGGAACGGGGCGCGTCAGAACTTGTAGCCGAGGCCTGCGCGAACGGTATTGATGCTGGTGTCAACGGCGGAAGAGAAGCGGATGTATTCGTACTCCGCACGCATGAACAAGCCGCCGACCAGGTTGACGTCGACGCCGAGACCGGCGGTGTAGCCGTAGATCAGGTGATTGTGCTGGGCGTTGGTCGAGCTCAACGGCGCCAGCGGCGTGTACGTCCCCAACTGGGTCGCGCTCACGCGATCCTGCACGGTGGCAGTGCGCACAATGTCGGCATTGCCGAGCGCAAGGCCGGCAAACATGTAGGGCAGGAAGCATCCCCATGCGTAAGCGGCGCGGCCGCGGAACGTCCCCATGTCGCTGATGTTGATCGAAGATGTGGACGTCGCGGTGACGTCATGGAAGTTGCCGTCGGACAGTGCGGTGGCGCTGACGCGCCTTTCGCTGGCCGACGCCGTTCCTCCGAACTTGCCATGCAGCCAGCTCACTTCGAGACCCAACACGACGTCGTCCCACTGCGCGTTGTATCCGACGAAGGCGCCGAAACCGGTGGTGCGCTGCGAGGCCTTGCCGAGCCCGAGATTCCACTGCGACACGCCCATCGAGCTCTCGATCAACGTATCCGCCAGCAGCGCCGCCATCATGTTGCTGGTCGAGCCGTTGAAGTTCTCGTCGGACGAACCATAGCCGGCCTGCGCTCCGATATAAGAGCCTTGCCAGTTGACGTTGGATCTCGACAGACCGTCCGTGAAGCTGCCGCGCAGGAACGGCAGATCCGGCATGTCGGCCGCGTGCGCGGCAGACACCGTCCCCAACATCGCCGCCGCCAACAAAAGCCTACGCATCGGAACGCTCCATCGAACTCGAACTTTCGCCATGATCATGGCTCGTTAACCTTAACCAATGGTTGCGTCGGAGCCCTTCGTCGCTGTCGAGCAATGAAAAATACGCAAAGCAAAACGGCGCGGGAGGGTCCCGCGCCGTTAAGAAGTCCTAACCGATCGGCTGCCGATCAGCCCTTGGTGACGAGCGGCGGCGCGTAGACCGGCGGGCTGCTGAGGTCCCAGCGCACGCCGAACTTCAGGTCATGCGAGGTGATGTCCTTGAACTGCATGGTGCGGCCGCGGGTGAAACCGGTGAAGTCGGTGAGAGCGCCGGTGACGCCGTCGCCGAGGTCGACGTAGCGATACGCGAGTTCGAGCGTCAGGCTCGGGTTGACCTTGTAGGCAAGACCGGCGTGCGCGGCCCAGGCGAAATTCCACTTCGAAGCGTTCGGCGCGTAAGCGACGCCGCCGTTCACCGTGTTGATGTCCTGGAAGTTTGAAATGGTGTTGCGCGAGGCACCCACGCCGGCACCGATGAACGGGGTGATGCACCACCAGGTGCCGAGGTCAACGTAGGCGTTGGCGAGCATCAGCCACTCCGACTTGCTGCCATGATACTCGTCGGTAAAGGCCGGAGCGCCGTTGAAATTGATGATCTGGAGACCATGCAGATTGGCGTTGCCGCGATATTCACCGGTCACGTCGGCGCGGAACCAGTTGTTGAACTTGTAACCGGCGCCGAGGCCGAAGATGCCGGCCGTGTCGAAACCGAGGCCCTGGGTGGACGCAATGCTGATGCCGGGGTCGACGAAGCTCGGGTTGAGCTGCTTCACCTTCTGATTGCTGAAGCCAATGTCTCCGCGCAGATACCAGCCGCCGAAGTCAGCCGGAGGGGCCGGCGGGGCGTACATCGGAGGGGGCGCCGCGATCGGCATATCGGCGGCGAAAGCCATCGACGAGATCAGGGTTGCCGCACCCGCGGCAAGGAGAGACTTAACGCTACGCATTTGGCTTCGTCCTTATGGCCGGTGAGGCAAAATGCAGACGCCTCACGTTCTGGAAACTCACAGGCGGACGATGGCACCAAATGTTTAAGCGCCACTTAACCCTAATTTTTAAGGTTGATTTTTTGTGACTGCACACGCGGATGCGGCCGAAGCGTTGCAGAAATGCAGCGCCTTTCGCGCCGCAATTACTAACAATGTATGAAGCCGCAATGCAGCGAAACAGGATCCGTTAACGCGTCTGCCGCGGCAGCTTGGGCAGGAACACGGCGAGCAGCCCGATCGCCGGCAGATAAGCGCAGACCTGATAGACGAACTCGATCGAGGTGTGGTCGGCGAGCTTGCCGAGCACGGCCGCGCCCAGGCCGCCGATGCCGAAGGCGACGCCGAAGAACACGCCGGAGATCATGCCGAAGCGGTGCGGCACCAGTTCCTGCGCGAATACGATGATCGACGACGTCGTCGAGGAGATGATCAGGCCGATGATGACGCTGAGCACCGCGCTGGCGTAGAGCCCGGCATAGGGCAGCGCCAGCGTGAACGGCAGCGCACCCAGAATCGAGATCCAGATCACGATCTTGCGCCCGAAGCGATCCCCGAGCGGACCACCGAGAAACGCGCCGACCGCGTTCGCGGCGAGGAAGACGAAGAGATAGATCTGGGCGGCCTGCGTCGACACGCCGAAACGGTCGATCAGATAGAAGATGTAGTAGCTCGACAGGCTCGAGACGTAGAGCTGTTTTGAGAACAGCAGCGCCACGAGCACCGCAAGCGCGACCGCGACGCGGCGCGAATTCGGCGCATCAGGATGGGCTTGAACCGCCGCCGTCTTCTTCGCCTTGATCTGCGGCGCGTACCAGCGGCCGATGCGCCAGAGAACGACGATGGCAAGGAACGCGATCGAGGAGAACCAGGCGATGCTGCCCTGCCCGAACGGCACCACGATCAGCGCCGCCAGCACCGGGCCCATCGACGTGCCGAAACTGCCGCCGAGCTGGAATACCGATTGCGCAAAGCCGTAGCGGCCGCCGGAGGCGAGCCGCGCGATGCGCGCGGATTCGGGATGAAACACCGCCGAGCCGAGACCGACCAGCGCAGCGGCGACGAGGATGACGAGATATTGGTGCGCGGCGCTGAGCAGCAGGAGGCCGAAGAAGGTCGAGGCCATGCCGATCGCCAGCGAATAAGGCTGCGCCTTCTTGTCGGTGTAGTGCCCGACCACCGGCTGAAGCAGCGAGGCCGTGAACTGGAAGGCCAGCGTGATCATGCCGATCTGCGCGAAGTCGAGCGCGTAGGTGTCCTTCAGGATCGGGTACACCGAGGCGATCAGCGACTGCATGGTGTCGTTGAGGAAGTGCGAGAAGCTGATGCCGGCGAGCACGACATAGGCCGGCCCCGCAGCCTTGGCAGCGGCGGGCGCCACGTCGCTCACGACGACGGGCTCGGTCAGCGTTTCCGCAGATACGACGACAGGCTTGTTCAATGCAGCATCCCGGCGCGGCAGATTGCCGCGAGCTGCCTAGTTACGATGCAAGCGGCGGTGGAACCACCGCCAATCGCAAATGGCTGGGATGCGCGTGTCTTACCTCCCCGCGAGCCGGAATCGTAGGGTGGGCAAAGGCGCACTTGCGCCATGCCCACCGTCGATCCAACAACGCAACAGAAGCGGTGGGCACGCTTCGCTTTGCCTACCCTACGATACTGTGATCGGGGAAAAGCTTAGGCCGCTGCCTGCCCCAGCGCCGAGACGATGGTGTCGACGACGTCCTCGACCAGGATGCGGTCCTCGCCCTCGCCCATGACGCGGATCACGGGCTCGGTGCCGGAGGAGCGGATCAGCAGGCGGCCGTGGCCGTTGAGCCGCTGCTCGCCATCGGAGATCGCCGACTTGACGTCGGAATTATCGAGCGGCTTGCCGCCCTTGTGGCGGACGTTCTTGAGGATCTGCGGCAGCGGATCGAAGCGGTGGCACACCTCGGACACTGGCCGGCGCGACTTCTGCACCACGGCCAGCACCTGCAAGGCAGCAACGAAACCGTCGCCGGTGGTGGCGTAGTCGGACAGGATGATGTGGCCGGACTGCTCGCCGCCGAGATTGTAGCCGCCGCTCAGCATCTGCTCGAGCACGTAGCGATCGCCGACCGGCGTGCGCACGAGATCGAGCCCCTGCCCTTTCAGGAAGCGCTCGAGCCCGAGATTGGACATCACGGTGGCGACGATGCCCGGCCGCGACAGCCGGCCGTCTTCCTTCCAGCTCTGCGCGATCACCGCGAGCAGCTGGTCGCCGTCGACGATGTGGCCGCGCTCGTCGACCAGGATGACGCGATCGGCGTCGCCGTCCAGCGCAATGCCGATGTCGGCGCGCATCTCGCGCACCTTCTTCGACAGCGCTTCCGGCGAGGTGGAGCCGCATTCCTTGTTGATGTTGAAGCCGTCGGGCTCGACGCCGATCGGCACCACGTCGGCGCCCAGCTCCCACAGCGCTTCCGGCACCACCTTGTAGGCGGCGCCGTTGGCGCAATCGACCACGACGCGTAGGCCGTCGAGCGACAGATCGCGCGGCAGCGTGCGCTTGGCGAATTCGATGTAGCGGTCATGCACGCCGTCGATACGGCGGGCGCGGCCGAGGCTCGCGCTCTGCGCCAGCCGCTTGTCGAGGGATTCGTCGAGCAGCTGCTCGATCTGCTTCTCGACGTCGTCGGAGAGCTTGAAGCCCTGGGGGCCGAACAGCTTGATGCCGTTGTCCTCGAACAGGTTGTGCGAGGCCGAGATCATCACGCCGAGATCGGCGCGCATCGACTTGGTCAGCATCGCAACCGCCGGCGTCGGCATCGGGCCGACCAGCAGAACGTCCATGCCGACCGAGGTGAAGCCGGCGACCATCGCGTATTCGATCATGTAGCCGGACAGGCGGGTGTCCTTGCCGATCACGACCCGGTGGCGGTGGTCACCGCGCTGAAACGCAAGGCCTGCGGCCTGGCCGACCTTGAGGGCGAGCTCCGGCGTGATCAGTCCGTTGGCGCGGCCCCTAATCCCGTCAGTCCCGAAATATTTGCGGCTCATATCGTCCCCCACGCAACAACCAGGGAATCCCCTCTACAATCACGGAGTGCCCGAACGGGCCCCGCATCCCTGATTTGCTGAGGTCTTATAAGGCCATCGCGGCTAACTTGGCTTCAAAAAATGTGATTAATCATTACGGAATAGGGGCCGCCTTCGCCCCACTAACTAATTGTTAACACTATATTTCCCGTTAGGGAACCGGAACGGGGCGGAACCCGCCACTATTTGGAGCGCTTCACATGGCCGTCGCCGCGGCTCGGCGCCGGCTGGGTGACGTTGACGGGATCGGAGCCCGGGAAGGTCTCTTCCAGGCCCTCTTCCAGGGCGTCCTCGAGGTCCTGCTTCTCCTTGATCTCTTCCGGTGTCGGTGCGGCGCGTGGCCTCGTCATGGCACCCTCCTCTCAAACGATTTGGCTGTGCATCCAACCATGCTAGATGACCCCTCAATCTTCCGATGCAAGACTTCCGAGTAAGACGGGCCGGGAAACGTTCATGAAGCACATCACCTGTATCGACGATCTTCGCGCGCTGCATAAGCGCCGCGTGCCGAAGGCGTTCTTCGATTATTGCGACCGCGGCTCCTATGCCGAGGAAACGCTGCGCGCCAACCGCGAGGACATGCAGGCGATCAAGTTCCGCCAGCGCATCCTGGTCGATGTCTCCAAGCGCGACACCTCGACGACGATCCTCGGCGAGCCCTCGACCATGCCGCTGATCCTCGCGCCCGTGGGCCTCTTGGGCATGCAGTATGGCGACGGCGAGATCCACGCCTGCCGCGCCGCACAGGCCGCCGGCATCCCGTTCACGCAGTCGACGATGTCGATCTGCTCGATCGAGGACATCGCCGCTAATGTCGAGAAGCCGTTCTGGTTCCAGCTCTACGTGATGAAGGACCGCGGCTTCATCAAGGAATTGATCCAGCGCGCGATGGCTGCCAAGTGCAGCGCGCTGGTGCTGACGGTCGACTTGCAGGTGATCGGCCAGCGCCATGCCGACATCAAGAACGGCATGACGGTACCGCCGGAATGGTCGCTGTCGAAGCTGCTGGATTTCGCCAGCAAGCCCGCCTGGGTCTCCGGCGTGCTGCAAGGCAAGCGCCGCACCTTCGGCAACATCGCCGGCCATGTGAAGAACACAGAGGACCTCAACCGCCTCGCCGAGTGGACCGCATCGCAGTTCGACACGTCGCTGAACTGGAAGGACGTCGAGTGGGTCCGCAATATCTGGCCGGGCAAGCTCATCATCAAGGGCATCCTCGATGTCGAGGACGCCGAGGAAGCCGCCAAGACCGGCGCTCAGGCCCTGGTCGTCTCCAACCATGGCGGCCGCCAGCTCGACGGCGCGCCGTCCTCGATCGAGGTGCTGCCGGAGATCGCCGACGCGGTCGGTGAGAAGATGGAGATCATGTTCGACGGCGGCATCCGCTCCGGCCAGGACGTGATGCGCGCGCTCGCGCTCGGCGCAAAGTCCTGCATGATCGGCCGCGCCTACGCCTATGGCCTCGGCGCCGGCGGCCAGGCCGGCGTCGCCAAGGCGATCGACATCATCCAAAAGGAACTGCTGACGACCATGGGCCTGTGCGGCGTCAACAGGATCGAGGAGATCGACGATCACGTGATCGCGGTGTGAGGCGTTGAGGCGCGAAGAACGCGCCTCTATCACCATCGTCGTCCCGGACAAGCGCAGCGAAGCGGAGCGCTGATCCGGGACCCATATGTGGACGGCCCCCGTGGCACAAGAGCTTTGTCAGGTTTGATCGGATCGCTTGCATCCATATGTGCGGCCTGTTGGTGCGGTTGATTTGAACCGCTGGCCAAGATGGTTTCCGCGACGCGAGCTCCAATCAACCACGCGACCTGGGTT